>DASQFD010000082.1:0-49033 GCA_035633255.1 Dermatophilaceae bacterium | reverse complement strand
CGCCGGTCTGGTCTTCCTCTTCGGCAGCCCGGTCCTCTCGGTCCTCGTGCTGGCGCTCGTCCTTGCCGTGCAGGTCATCGTCAGTGGTGCCGTCCTCGTCTCCCTGGCGTTCACGCTGCGCCGGGCCACCCGCTGACCGCGGGCCCGACGCCTCGACGTCGGGCCCCTAGGGTGACTCCATGCGTGTTCTGGTCACGGGCGGCGCCGGCTACATCGGGTCCCACACGGTCCTGCAGCTGCTTGCCGCCGGGCACGAGGTGGAGGTCGTCGACTCCTTCGTCAACGCCAAGCCCAGTGTGGTCCCCCGGCTCGAGGAGCTGGCCGGGCGGGCGCTGACGGTCCACCGGCTGGACCTGACCGACACCGACGGCACCGACGGGCTGCTCGCCCGCGGCCGCTACGACGGGGTGGTCCACTTCGCCGCCCTCAAGGCGGTCGGGGAGAGCGTGCAGCGACCGCTGGACTACTACGCGAACAACCTCGGCACGACCTTCTCGCTGGTCCGGGCCATGCAGCGGCACGGCGGCCGGCACTTCGTGTTCTCCAGCTCGGCCACCGTCTACGGCGCGCACGCCCCGGTGCCGATGACCGAGGACCTCCCGACCTCGGCCACGAACCCCTACGGCTGGACCAAGGTGATGGTCGAGCAGGTGCTGCGGGACGTCGCTGCCGCCGACCCCACGTGGCGGGTGGCCCTGCTGCGCTACTTCAACCCGGTCGGCGCGCACCCCTCCGGCCGGATCGGCGAGGACCCGCAGGGCATCCCGAACAACCTGGTCCCCTTCCTCGCCCAGGTCGCCGTCGGCCGCCGGGAGCGGCTGTCGGTCTTCGGCGACGACTACGACACCCCGGACGGCACCGCGCTGCGCGACTACATCCACGTCGAGGACCTCGCCGCCGGTCACGTCGCCGCCCTGGACCGGCTCGCCGCCACCGAGGCGCCGGTCTCGACGTGGAACCTCGGCACGGGGCGGGGCACGAGCGTGCTGGAGATGGTCGACGCCTTCTCGCGGGCGGTGGGGCGGCCGATCCCCTACCGGATCGAGCCGCGCCGGCCCGGTGACGTCGCCGCCTCGTGGGCGGACCCCACGCGCGCACAGGCCGAGCTGGGGTGGCGCGCCGAGAGGGACGTCGACGCGATGTGCGCCGACTCCTGGCGCTGGCAGTCCCAAAACCCACGGGGGTATCCGGACGACTGAGGGTGCGGGCCCGGCATACCTGCTGCATCGCCTGTGGCGCAACGAAGGCGGGCCTTGCGTGCTGGTCGTCACACGCAAACTGGTCCAGCGCCCGATCCGTCGACGGTAGTTTGTACTACGCCCCATAGTAGTAGTGCATTCCAGGAGCTTTGCCATGGATTCGCTCGCCCTCGCCAGGTGGCAGTTCGCCATCACGACGGTGTACCACTTCCTCTTCGTGCCGATCACGATCGGCATGTCCCTGATCGTCGCGGTCATGCACTCCGCCTGGCTGCGGACCCGCAAGCCGGAGTGGCTGCGGTTGACGAAGTTCTTCGGGAAGCTCTTCGTCATCAACTTCGCGCTCGGCCTGGTCACCGGGATCGTGCAGGAGTTCCAGTTCGGCATGAACTGGTCGGCCTACTCCCGCTTCGTCGGCGACATCTTCGGTGCCCCGCTCGCCTTCGAGGCGCTGCTCGCCTTCTTCCTGGAGTCCACGTTCCTGGGGTTGTGGATCTTCGGCTGGGGCCGGATACCGGAGAGGCTGCACGTCGCGACGATCTGGCTGGTCCACGTCGGCACGGTGCTCTCGGCCTACTTCATCCTCGCGGCCAACTCCTTCATGCAGAACCCGGTGGGCTTCCGCTTCAACCCGGACACCGGCCGCGCGGAGATGGCCGACTTCCTCGCGGTCCTGACCAACAAGGTGCAGCTGGTCACCTTCCCGCACGTCGTGCTGTCGGCCTACATGGTCGGCGGCGCGGTCGTCATGGGCGTCGCGATCTACCTCATGCGCCGCGAGGCCGACCGGCCCGACGGCCCGATGTACCGCAAGGCCGCCCGACTGGGCGCAGTCTTCAGCCTGGTCGCCTCGCTCGGCGTCATCGTCTCCGGCGACGTCCAGGGCAAGATCATGACCGAGGTGCAGCCGATGAAGATGGCCGCGGCCGAGGCGCTCTACGAGACCGAGAGCAACGCCGGGTTCTCGGTGTTCACCATCGGCTCTCTCGACGGCTCGACCGAGATCTTCTCCGTGCGGGTGCCCGGGGTCCTCTCGTTCATGGCCACCGGCTCGACGAGCGGCACGGTGGAGGGCATCAACCCGCTCAAGGAGCAGGCCGCCGGCATCGTCGACGAGGTCTCCGCGCAGTACGGCCCGGAGTTCGCCGCCCTCGTCACCGCGGAGGACTACACGCCGAGCATCCCGGTGGCCTACTGGTCGTTCCGCCTGATGATGGGGCTCGGCTTCCTCACCATGGCGTTCTCGGCGGCGCTGCTGTGGGCGACCCGCAAGGGTGGCGTCACCCGCAACCGGGCCTGGGTGTACGTCGCCGTGCTGACGCCACTGGCCCCGGTGCTCGCCAACAGCTTCGGCTGGATCTTCACCGAGATGGGCCGGCAGCCCTGGATCGTCAACCGGCTCATGACCACCGCCACCGGTGTCTCCCCGTCGGTCTCGGGCGGTGAGGTGCTCTTCTCGATGCTCACCTACACGGTCGTGTATGCCGTCCTGGCCGTCATCGAGGTCAAGCTGTTCCTCCTCTACGTCCGTCGCGGTGCCGAGCCCTTCTCGCCGCCCGTCGACCCCAAGGACGTCGACGAGGACGCTCCGCTCCAGTTCGCGTACTGACGCAAGGACGGCTGACATGGACTACGCACTCATCTGGTTCATCCTCATCGGCGTGCTCTGGACGGGGTACCTCGTCCTGGAGGGCTTCGACTTCGGCGTGGGCGCGCTGCTGCCCGTCCTCGGCCGCGGCCACGACGCCGTCTCCACCGAGAAGCGGCGCCGGGTCATGCTCACGACGTTCGGCCCGTTCTGGGACGGCAACGAGGTGTGGCTGCTCACCGCCGGCGGCGCGACGTTCGCCGCGTTCCCGCACTGGTACGCGACGATGTTCTCGGCGTTCTACCTGCCGCTGCTCATCCTGCTCGTCGCCCTCATCGTCCGGAACATGGGCTTCGAGTACCGCGGCAAGCGGGACAACGCCGACTGGCGGCGCAACTGGGACATGGCCATCATCGGCGGGTCGGTGCTCGCGCCCCTGCTGGTCGGCGTCGCGCTCACCAACCTGGTCAACGGCCTGCCGATCGACGCCGACAAGGAGTTCACCGGCAACCTGTTCACGTTGCTCAACCCGATGAGCCTGCTCGGCGGCGTCGTCATCCTCGGGCTGTGCCTCACCCACGGCGCCTTCTTCCTCGCGCTGAAGACCACGGGTGACATCCGGGGCGAGGCTCGCGAGCTCGGAACCCGGCTCGGGCTGGGCACGGCCGTCCTCGCCGTGCTGCTCCTGGTCTGGATCGGCACCACGCGTGGCGGCACGGTCTGGAGCTGGCTCACCACCCTCGTCGCAGCGGTCGCCCTGCTCGGGGCCGTTGCGGCCAACGTCAAGGGGCGCGAGGGCTTCGCCTTCACCGGCACGGCGATCACGCTCGCCATGGCGGTGGCGACCTACTTCCTCGTCCTCTTCCCCAACGTCATGCCGACGACGCTGCCCGGCGGCACCTCGCTGACCATCGACAACGCCTCCAGCACGACGCTGACGCTGCAGATCATGACGGTCGCGGCGCTGGTCTTCACGCCGATCGTCATCGGCTACACCGCGTGGAGCTACTGGATCTTCCGCAAGCGGATCGGCGTCCAGCACATCCCGGAGCCGGTCGCGGTCTCCTGACCGCGCGCGCCCCGGCCCCACCCATGAGGCCCTTCGACCCACGGCTGCTGCAGACGGCGCCGGCCGCACGCCGGCCGGTCGCCGTCCTGGCCGGGGTGGGCGTCCTCTCGGGCGTGGCCACCATCGGGCTGGCCGTCGCGGTCACCGCCCTCGCCGTCGCCGTGGTGCGCCGCGACGCGCTGGCCGGGCCGGCCCTGTGGGTCGGCGGCCTCTTCCTCGCCCGCGCCCTGCTCGCCTACCTTGCCGAGCGGGTGGCCGCCTGGGCCGGCGTCGAGGTCACCGCGGCACTGCGCGAGCGGCTGCTGGCCCGCTGGCTCACCGTCCCCGCCGACGCCCGGCCCGCCCCGGACCGGGCGGTGACCCTCGCCGCCCAGGGGGCGGCGACCGTGGAGCCGTATGCCGCCCGCTTCCTCCCCGCGCTGGTGTCGGGTGCCGTCGTGCCGGTCCTGGCCATCGGCGCCCTGGTCGTCGTGGACTGGGTGAGCGCCCTGATCGTCGTCCTCACCCTGCCGCTGCTGCCGCTCTTCGCCGCGCTGATCGGGCGCACCACGCAGGAGGACACCGACCGGCGGTGGCGGGCGCTGTCCGCGCTGTCCGGCCACTTCCTCGACGTCATGCGCGGGCTGCCCACGCTGGTGACCTACGGCCGCGCCACCCGCCAGGTCACGGTCATCGGCGAGGTGAGCCAGCGCCACCGCCGGGCGACAATGCGCACCCTGCGCCTGGCCTTCCTCAGCTCGGCGGCCCTGGAGCTGCTCGCCTCGATCTCGGTCGCCATCGTGGCGGTCACCGTGGGCCTGCGCCTCACCCACGGCTCGATGACCCTGCAGGCCGGCCTGCTCGCCATCCTGCTGGCGCCCGAGGCCTACTGGCCGATCCGCCGGGTCGGCGCCGAGTTCCACAACGCCGCCGACGGCGCGGAGGCCGTGTCCGGCATCCTCGCCGAGCTCGAGGGCGAGCAGCCCGCGGGCCCCCGCGCCGCCACCATCGGCGCCCGGCTGCTCGACGTCTCGTATACCTACCCCGGTGCGACCTCGCCGGCGCTGCGCGGGGTGGACCTGGAGGCCGGTCCCGGCCTGACCGTCCTCACCGGTCCGTCCGGGGCCGGGAAGACGACGCTGCTAGAGCTGCTCGCCGGGCTGCGGGCCGCGACCTCCGGCACCGTGGAGTGCGCCCCGGCCCACCTGGTCACCCAGCGTCCCTTCCTCGCGGCGGGCACCATCCGCGAGGCCCTCGCCCTGGGCAACGGCGCCCCGGACGACCTGCTCTGGGGGGCGCTGCGGACCGTCGGGCTGGACGGCGTGGTCGCCGGGCTCCCGGCCGCCCTGGGCACCCGCATCGGCGACGACGGGTTCGGGCTGTCGGCGGGCCAGCGCGCCCGCGTCGCCCTCGCCCGCGCCACCCTGTCCGCCACCCCGGTGGTCCTGCTCGACGAGCCGACCGCGCACCTGGACGCCCGCTCCGCCGCCGTGGTCCACGACGTCGTGCGGGAGCTCGCCGAGCGCCGCACCGTCGTCGCGGTCACGCACCGACGCGAGCTCGTCGAGCTGAACGACCGGCACGTCCACCTGGCCGCCTCCCCCGCGGAGGTGGCCGCGCCGTGACGTCGCGCCACAGCCGCACCGTGCTCCTCGCCGGCCTCGTCGGCGGGGCCGCCACGGCATCGGGCATCGCCCTCACCGCGACCTCGGGCTGGCTCATCGTCCGTGCCAGCGAGCGACCGGTCATCCTCACCCTGCTCGTCGCCATCGTCGCCGTGCGCGCCTTCGGCATGGCCCGCCCCTTCTTCCGCTACGTCGAGCGGCTGATGTCCCACGACGCGGCCCTGGACGACCTCGCGGTCCGCCGCACCGACGTGTATGCCGGCCTGATCCCCCTCACCCCGGCCCGCCTCGGGCGCCGGGCCCGGTCCGAGGTGCTCACCGGTGTGGTCGACGACCTCACCGACGTGGTCGAGGCCTCGGTGCGCGTCACCGTCCCCATCGTGTCCAGCCTGGTGGCGGGGCTGGTCGCCGTGGTGCTCACCGCCCTGCTGTGGCCGCCGGTGGGGCTGGTGCTCGCCGGCCTGCTCCTGGTCCTCGCGCTGGGCTGCCAGCTCGCCTGGGTGCTGGAGTCCCGCTCGCAGCGTGAGCTCCTCTCGGCCCGCGCCGAGGTGATGCGGGTCAGCGACCTGGTCGCCCGGCAGGCCGACGAGCTCCGGGCCGTCGGCGGCGAGGCGACGGCGCTGCGCTGGCTGACCGACGCGCACGACGCCCTCCGCCGCGCGGTGGCGACCCAGAGCCGGGGCCGCGCCCTCGTCGCCGGGCTAGTGCTGGCCGGCACCGGCGCGGCGACGGTCGCGGCGGCATACCTCGCCCGCGCAGCGGACGTGAGCGGACCGGTGGCCGCACTCCTCGTCGTCGTGCCGGTCGCCCTCGGCGACGCGCTGGCGCCGCTCGCGGAGGCGATGCGCGCGCTGGCGCGGGCGCAGGCCGGCTCGCGCCGGCTGGACGCCCTGCTCGACCAGCGGCCCGCGGTCGCGGCCGCCGTGGTGGCGCCCGCCTGCGCGACCGACGGTGACGTTGCTGCCAATAGGCAAGTTCGTGACCGGCCGCGCCTCCACGCCGACGGTGACGTTGCTGCCAATTGGCAAGTTCGTGACGGCGAGGGGGCGGGCCGGCGGGCGCCGCACCTCACCCTCCGGGGCCTCACCGGGTCCTGGACCGGCGAGAGCAGGGACCTCGCCCCCCTCGACCTCGACCTGCCCCCCGGTCGCCGCGTCGCGGTCATCGGCGCCAACGGCTCCGGCAAGTCCACCCTCCTCGCCCTGCTCGCCAGGCACCTGGACCCGGTGGACGGCACCTACCTCGTCGACGGGGTCGACGCCCTCGCCACCGACCTGGAGGAGATGCGGGCCCACATCGCCGTCGTCGACGACGAGCCGCACGTCTTCGCCGCCACGCTGCGCGCCAACCTCCTCGTTGCCGCCCCCGACGCCACCGACAACCAGGCCCGGGCGGCCCTGCGCCGGGCCGGCCTCGGCGCGTGGCTGGAGGCCCTGCCCGAGGGCCTGGACACCCGGCTCGGAGGGGGCCGCGGCGTGTCGGGCGGCGAGCGGGCACGGCTGGGCCTGGCCCGCGCGTTGCTCTCGGAGCGACCCGTGGTCCTGCTGGACGAGCCGGTCGCCCACCTCGACCACGCCACGGCGACCGCCGTGCTCGACGACGTCGTGCAGGCGACCGCAGCCCGTACCGTCGTCATGGTGAGCCACCGCCCCGAGGGGCTCACCGGGTTCGACGACGTCCTCGACCTCACGCCCGAACCCGCCGCACCGAAGGAGAAGTGACATGCCGGTCTCCACCTCCGCACCCCGACTCGGCGACCTCGAGCGCGCGGTCATGGACCACCTGTGGGAGTCCACGGACGGGCGGGGGGACGGCGCGACCGTCCGGGAGGTGCTCGACCGCTTCTCCGGCGAGCGCGAGCTCGCCTACACGACGGTGATGACCGTCCTGGACCGGCTGTCGAAGAAGTCCCTCGTCACCCGGGTGCGCGACGGTCGGGCCTGGCGCTACACCCCGGCGGGGAGCCGCGAGGCGCTGACGGCCCAGACGATGCGGCGGACCCTGGACGACATGGACGTCACCGACCGGCGGACGGCGCTGCTGCACTTCCTCGACGGCGCCACCGCCTCGGAGATCGCGGACCTCAAGGCGGCGCTCGCCGAGGTCGAGGCGCGGCAGGTGGTGGAGCGTCGCTCCCCGCTACGCCGCTCCCGGCTGCTGCGCTGAGCACCCGCCGGGGGGCCTGAGGTCGGCTGGCGGGACCCGAGGTCCGCCACCGAACCGTCCACAGGAGGGCGGTGAGCGCCCCCCTCGCGGAACGTCCGTGGCACCCCGGCGCGCGTGCGAGGATCTGAGTGTGACTGTCCTCGCACTCGTGGTGCTGGCCGTGCTGCTCGCCGGCCCGGTGCCTCGTGCCATGGCGCGGCAGCACACCCTCCGCCGGTCCCCACGGGCGGCCCTGGTCGCGTGGCAGTCCGTCTCGCTCGCCGCCATCCTGGCCGCGCTCGCCGCCGCCCCCGCAGCCGCGGCCCGGCTCCTCGGCGAGGACCGGCCGATGCCGGTCCACGTGGTGGTGACCGGGCTGGCCGCCCTCGTCAGCGCGCTCATGCTGGCTCGGCTGCTGCGCTCCGGTCACCGCATCGGCACCCGGCTGCGGGCGCTGCGGGCCTCCCACCTCGAGCTCGTCGACATCATCGCCCACCACCGCGACGGCCGTGTGCGGGTGCTCGCGCACCCCACACCGACGGCATACTGCCTGCCCGGTCGCCAGGCGCGCGTGGTGCTCTCGCAGGGGACGCTGGACGCGCTCCCCGAGCCGCAGCTCGAGGCGGTGGTCGCCCACGAGCGGGCGCACCTGGCCGGGCGGCACGACCTGCTGCTGGAGTACTTCACCGTCATCCACGAGACCGTCCCGCGGCCGCTGCGCTGCGAGGCGGCCATGGAGGAGGTGCGGCTGCTCGTCGAGGCGCTCGCGGACCGCGCGTCGGTGCGGTGCGTGGGCACCCTCGAGACCGCCCGCGCGCTCGTCACCCTGGCCGAGAGCCGCGCTCCGGAGGCCGCCATGGGCGCGGCCGGCGGCGGCACCAGTGCGCCGCTGCCGCTGCGGCTGCGGCTGCTGGCCGCCGGGTCGGTGCACCCGGCGCTCACCGCGGGGATGTACCTGTATGCCGTCGCGCTGCTCGTCGTGCCCGTGGCCCTGCTGGCCGCGGCGTGGGCCTCCGCCTGAGTCACTCCGGGACGGACCGGCCGCCCGCCCAGCAGGCGACGGCGGCGAGGGCGCCCAGGCCGAGGACGACCCACACGGCCACCCACAGGTCGCGGCTGAGCGCGTCCCAGGCGGCGCCGAGGATGGTGGCCGCGTCCGGACCGGGAGCGGAGGCCAGAAGGGACCCCCGGAGGAGGACCAGGGCGACGGCGAGCAGGGCCGCGGCCGCGGCGGCGGCGAGGCCCAGCCCCAGACCGGTGCGGCGGCCATCCCGCGCCGTGAGCACCGTGACCAGAAGCAGCACGAGGGTCAGCCCGGGCAGCCAGGTCCCCACCGCGTCGAGGACCCGGTAGCCGGTGCGGGCGGTGGCGAGCTGGTCGGCAGCCAGCAGGGGTATGCCGGGCTGGGCCGCGGCGGCGGAGGTCGCCGCGTCGGCCGCCCAGCCGTCGACCTCGAGCCGGTCGAGGGCCGGGGCGAGGACGTCCTCGAGGCCGAGCACCAGGCTGCCGTCCTCGGCCACGAGGCGGTCGTCCTCCCCGCTGAGGACGCCGACCAGGGTCGCGTGCGTGCGCAGGGACGCCTCGGACCAGGTGGCCTTGAACTGGGGACTGGTCACCACCTGCCCCGCCACCCGGTCGGTCGCATCGGTGACCGCCTGCTCCAGGCTCGCTCCGAGGGTCCCGGCGACCCGCCGGAGAGCCTCGGGCACCCCCCGGGCCGCGAGGAGGCGGTCGAGCTCGGCCGCCCGGGCGTCCACGTCGACGGCCGAGACGGCGGCGCGCCCCACGGCCGAGCGCAACGCCGCCTGCACCTCGGGGTCCTCGGCGAGCGGGGCCACCTTGGACACGAAGCGGTCGGTGTCGCTCACCACCGCCGCCACCCACGCGGAGGCCATGGCGAGCGGCAGCAGGAGAGCGACGAGCACGGCGAGGACGACGGTCACCGGCCGGGGGACGCGGGGCACGCACTCGACGCTAGCGCCCGCCGTCGGCACCAGCCCCGGGTCGGGGGAATCCCCGCCGTGGCGTCTTTGTTGAACAGACAACTAGGAGCCGGAGACGGCGCACCACGCGACCTCTGCCCCTCCCATGCCACTGCCCCCTCGCCCCTCCCCCCGCCCCCCGCAGGAGTCCCCATGCACGTCCTCGTCCTCGTCGGCAGCCTCCGCGCCGACTCGCTCAACCGCCACCTCGCCGACGTGGCCGTCGGGCACCTGCCGGCGCACGCGACCGTGACCGTGTCCGAGCTGCCGGCCCGGCTGCCCTTCTACTCCGAGGACCTCGACGGTGCGGACGTGCCCGGGGCCGCTCGCGCGTTCCGCGAGGAGGTCGCCCGGGCCGACGCGGTGCTGGTCGTGACGCCGGAGTACAACGGCAGCCTCCCGGCGGTGCTGAAGAACGCCATCGACTGGACCTCCCGGCCGCGCGGCTCGGCCGCTCTCGCGGGCAAGCGCGCCGCGGTCCTCGCCGCGACCGCGTCACCGCGCGCCGCGCAGTGGGTCCGCGACGACGCGGTGCGGATCATGCGGGTCGCCGGCGCGGACGTGCTCGAGGACACCGTCGGCGTCCCGAGCGCCTCCCAGCTGCTCCGCGACGGGTCCCTGGACGGCCAGCTGGACACCGCCGTCGGTGCGCTCGTCCGGATGCTGGCCCGCGAGGACGTCACCGCCGCCGCCTGACGGAGGGTCCACCCACGGGCCGGTGCGGTCTAGCCCGAGCGGCGGCGGCCGATCGTCACCAGCGCCGGCCCGGTGCGCCGCGCCGCCGGGGCGTCCGCGCCGCAGCCGGCGGTGCCCTCCACGGTGCCGGAGGCGCAGGTGCCGCAGCCCCCGGACGGGCACGCCATCGCCAGCTCGCGGGTCTCCAGGAGCCCGGCCCGGACGAGGTGCTCCACGGCGGCCCGCACCACGGTGCTGCTCAGCCCGGTGCGCCGAGCGACCTCGTCGAGCGAGCGGGCACCACCGTCGAGGGCCGCGAGCACCGCGGTCAGCGGTCGGGGCGTGGGAGTGGGCGTGGGGGCGCTGCCGGTGCTCACCAGAACAGCCGTCCGACCTGGAACACGAGGACCGCCAGGGTCCAGGCGACGGCGAGCTGGAGCGCCACACCGAAGGCGGTCCACCGCCCGCCGAGCTCACGCCGCTGGGCCGCCAGCGTCGCCACGCACGGGGTGTAGGCCAGCAGGAACACCATGAAGGCCACGACCGCCACGCTGCCGTGCCCGCCGGACGCCGAGTCGAACGTCGCGAGGAGCTGCGAGCCGAGCTGTCCCGGCTCCCGGCCGGACGCCGGCTCGGCGAGCGCGTAGGTCTGCGCCCACGACGAGATCACCGCCTCCTTGGCGACGAAGCCCACCAGCAGGGCGGAGACCGCCTCCCACTGACCGAACCCGGCCGGCGCGAGGAGCGGGGACACGGCCCGGGACAGGGCGGCATACAGGCTGTCCGACACGGGCACCGCACCGAAGCTCCCGCCGCCCACGGGCACCGACTGGAGCAGCCAGACCACGCACACGGTGGCGACGATGATCCCCGAAGCGGTGCGCAGGAAGCCCTGCAGGCGCAGCCAGGTCACGGACATCGTCAGCGCGAGCGTCGGCCGCTGGTAGGGCGGCAGGTCGATGAGCAGGGGTTCGGCCCCGACCATCCGCCACAGCGTCGCCCGCAGCAGCAGGCCCACCAGCACCACGAGCAGGATCGAGACGAGGTACATCGCGAAGACGACGGTCCCCGCCGCCGACGGGAAGAAGGTCGTGGCGAGCAGCACGTAGACAGTCAGCCGCGCCGAGCACGAGGTGAACGGCACGAGCAGCGCGGTGAGCACGCGGTCCCGGGCCCGGGGCAGGATCCGGGTCGCGGCGATCGCCGGCACGTTGCACCCGAAGCCCACGACGAGCGGCAGGAACGCCCGCCCGGGCAGCCCGAGCCGGCCCATCAGCCGGTCGGTGACGACGGCGGCGCGGGCGAGGTAGCCGGAGTCCTCCAGCACCGCCAGCAGCAGGAACATCAGGGCCATGAGCGGGACGAAGGTCAGCAGCATCCCGACCCCGGCGATCAGCCCGTCGATCACGAAGCCGCTCACCACGGTGTCGCCCAGCCCGACCGCGTCGAGCACCGCGCCGGCCCCGCTGGAGAGCGGGCCGCGGACCAGGGCGTCCAGGGCGTCCTGCAGCGGCGCGGCGACCGTGGTCGTCAGCGTGAACACCAGCCACATGACGACGAGGAACACCAGCGGCCCGACGACGGGCGCGGTGACCCACCGGTCGATCCGGTCCGACCAGGTGCGCCGGTGCTCGCCGCTGTGGGAGGTGGCGGCCTCCACCGCCGCCTCGATCCACGCGAACCGCTCGTCCGCGGCCAGCAGGTCCTCGTCCAGGTCCTCCGCGGGCGCGGGCGACGCGTCCACCGCACCACCGGAGCCCTGCGGGAGCGGGTATGCCGGGTGTTCGCGACCGCGCGGCGCCGCGGGTTCCTGCCCGAGGAGGCCGGCGACGGCGTCGGCGAGCTCGACCGTGCCACGCCGCCGGCGCGGGTCGAGCGGGACCACCGGGCACCCGATCGCGACGGCCAGCGCGTCGGCGTCGATGGTCAGGCCGCGCCGGTGCGCCACGTCGCCCATGGTGAGCGCCACGGCCACCCGGGAGTCGGTCTCGCGCAGCTGGGCGAGCAGGTAGAGGCTGCGCGCCAGGTGCGCGGCGGACGCGACGACGACCACGACGTCGGGCCGCTCGCCGGTCGGTGGGGCGACCAGCAGGTCGCGGGTCAGCGCCTCGTCGGGGCTGAGGGCGTCCAGGGAGTAGGCGCCCGGCAGGTCCACGAGTGCGACCTGCCCGGAGTCACCCCCGCCGGGCCGCCAGGACCCCCGGCCGACCTCGACGGTGGTTCCAGGCCAGTTGCCGACGCTGCGCCGGGCGCCGGTGAGCGCGTTGAAGAGCGTGGACTTGCCGACGTTCGGGGCGCCGACCAGGGCGACGGTCGCCGAGCCGGCCGGCGCCGGGGAGCCGGCGGCGTCGGAGTGGCAGGACGGCACCCCGCCCGACGCCGGCGCGGCCACCCGCTCGGCCACCGGCGCGCGGTCGGGCACCGGCGGGGTGGGGGGCGCCCGGGTCACCGCGGGGCGCGGGCCGGCCGTCACGGCATACCGGTCCGTGCCGCCGCGGGCACCGGTGCGTGCGCGGGCACCGGTGCGTGCGCGGTCGGCGGTGCGGACGGTGTCGGCGGGGGGGCCGGTGGCGCCGCCGGCTCGACCTCGATCAGGGCCAGCAGGTCGCGCCCCAGGGCGATCCGCGAGCCGCCGACGTCGACCACCCGGCCGCCACCGGCGGTGCGCTGGACGCTGCGCAGGTGCGCCCCGCGGCGCAGGCCGAGCTCGGCCAGGCGACGCACGACGTCACCCTGGGCACGGGTGCCGACGAGCACGAGCGGCACCCCGTGCGGCGCACGGGCGAGCGAGGACGACACGGGCCTCAGCGTACGCCCGGGTGAGGGTGACCTAACCCGCGTTCCGGTGCGGCGAACGCGGTCCGGCGGCCCCTCCCCGCACGGCGCGCGCTGCGCGGGGGCCCGGGGTGTGGCGCGATCCACACCGGCGCCCCGCCCTCGGAGCCCCACGCCCGACCCCCGAGCGGGTGGCAGGATCGGCGGGTGAGCTCGCGCCCCTACCGGATCTGCGTCGTCTGCACCGGCAACATCTGCCGCTCCCCGATGGCGGAGTGGCTGCTGCGGGAGACCCTCGACGAGGCCGGGTTGGCCGACCGGGTGCTCGTGGACTCGGCCGGCACGTCCTCGGAGGAGCGGGGCAACCCCATGGACCGGCGCACCGTCGCCGCGCTGCGCCGCCGCGGGCACGCCGACGGCGGCTGGTCCGGGCACCGGGCGCGGCGCTTCGACCGGCAGTGGTTCGGCCAGCTCGACCTCGTGCTCGCCGCGGACGTCGGACACGAGCGGGCGCTGCGCCGCCTGGCGCCGACCGACGAGGACGCCGCGAAGGTGCGCCTGATCCGCTCCTTCGACCCCGAGTCGGCCGCCGCGGGGACGCTCGACATGGACGACCCGTGGTGGGGCGACGACGACTCGTTCGACCAGACCTACGACGAGGTGCGGGCCGCCGTCCCCGGCGTGGTCGAGCACGTCCTTTCGCACCTCGACGAGGGCTGACGTCGGTCTCGACCGGTGCCGGCGCTCTGGGAGGATGGCCGTCATGGCCTCGCTCGCCGACGCGTCACCGCCCATCGCCCTCGGTGCCCTCGACGGCCGCTACCGCGGCGTCGTAGCCCCACTGGTCGACCACCTCTCCGAGCCGGCGCTCAACCGCGAGCGCCTGCACGTCGAGGTGGAGTGGGTCATCCACCTGACCGAGCACGGCGTGGTGCCCGGCGTGCGCCGGCTCACGCCCGCCGAGCAGGAGGCGCTGCGCGAGGTCGTCACCGACTTCGGCCCGGACGACATCACGGAGATCGCCGTCACCGAGCGGGTGACCCAGCACGACGTCAAGGCCGTCGAGTACGTCCTCAAGCAGCGCCTCGCGCGGATCGCGCCGCACCCGGCGGACGCGGGCCTCGGCGAGCTCGTGCACTTCTGCTGCACCAGTGAGGACGTCAACAACCTCGCCTACGCGCGGATGGTCCGCGGAGCCGTGCTGCAGGTGTGGCTGCCGGCTGCGACCGCGCTCGTCGACGACCTCGCCACGATGGCCCGGGAGCTGCGCACCCTGCCCATGCTCGCCCGCACCCACGGCCAGCCGGCCACGCCGACCACGCTCGGCAAGGAGCTGGCCGTCCTCGTGGCACGGCTCCGGCGGCAGCTGCGCCGGGTGGGGTCGGCGGAGTACCTCGGCAAGCTGAACGGCGCGACCGGCACCTACGGTGCCCACCTCGCCGCGGTGCCGGGGGCCGACTGGCAGGACGTCAGCCGGACCTTCGTCGAGGGGCTCGGGCTGACGTGGAACCCGCTCACGACCCAGATCGAGAGCCACGACTGGCAGGCCGAGCTCTATGCCGACACGGCCCGCTTCAACCGGGTGCTGCACAACCTCTGCACCGACATGTGGAGCTACATCTCGCTCGGCTACTTCGCCCAGGTGCGCGGTCAGGGCACGGTGGGGTCGAGCACGATGCCGCACAAGGTCAACCCGATCCGCTTCGAGAACGCCGAGGCGAACCTCGAGGTGGGCAACGCGCTCCTGGACGTCCTGGCCTCGACCCTCGTGGAGTCCCGCATGCAGCGCGACCTCACCGACTCCTCGATGCAGCGCAACATCGGCACCGCCTTCGGCCACGGGCTGCTCGCCATCGACAACGTCCGCCGTGGCCTCGCCGGCCTGGACGCGGTCCCGGAGGCGATGGCCGCGGACCTCGACGGGAACTGGGAGGTCCTCGCCGAGCCGGTCCAGTCCGCCATGCGGGCGCTGGCGGCCCAGGGCGTGCCCGGCATGGAGGAGCCCTACGAACGGCTCAAGGGCCTGACCCGCGGGCGGCGGATCGACCGCGGCGACCTCGTGGACTTCATCCACGACCTCGGCCTGCCCGCCGACGTCGAGGAGCGGCTCACCGCCCTCACCCCGCACGACTACATCGGCCTGGCGCCGCACCTCGTCGACCACCTGGCCTGAGGGCACTCGCGGTGGCTGGACCGATGCATCCGCGGCCGCAGCTGACCCGTGAGCGGTGGGTCGACCTCTGCGGCACGTGGCAGTTCTCCTACGACGACGCCGACGTGGGCCGCACCGAGCGCTGGGCGGAGCGCGACGACGTCTGGCGCCTGCGGATCGAGGTGCCGTACCCGCCCGAGTCGACACTCAGCGGGGTCGGCGACCCGTCGTTCCACCCGGTGGTCTGGTACCGCCGCAGCGTCGAGGTCCACCGCGGCGCGGCGGAGCGGTGGCTGCTGCACTTCGGGGCCGTGGACTACCGCGCGGAGGTGTGGGTCAACGGGCTGGCCGTGACCGCGCACGAGGGCGGTCACGTCCCGTTCTCCGTCGACGTCACCGACGCGCTGCGCGACGACGGGTCGCAGGTGGTGGTGGTCCGCGCCGAGGACCTGCCGACCGACGCCGAGCAGCCCCGCGGCAAGCAGGACCTGCGCGAGCAGCCGCACGGGATCTTCTACCACCGCACCACCGGCATCTGGCAGCCGGTGTGGCTCGAGCCGGTCCCCCGCAGCCGCGTCGCCGGCGTGCGGTGGGTCACCGACGTCGACACCGGCCTGCTGCGGGCGCACGTCGACCTCCTCGCCGCACCGCCGGGGAGCCGGGTGCGGGTCACCGTCCTCGGCCACGGCGACGTCCTCGCCGAGCACACCTGGACGGTGACGCGGGCCGCGGCCGCGTCGGGCGCGGGTCTGGACGGTGACGTGCCGGTCCTCACCGGCCCGATGCGCGAGGACGCGGACCGGTGGCTGTGGTCGCCGGAGCACCCCAACCTGCTGGACATCGAGGTGGCCCTGCGCGGCCCGGGCGGCGAGGTCGTCGACCGGGTGCGGAGCTACACCGGCTTCCGGTCGGTCGGAGCGAGCGCCGGGCGCTTCACGCTGAACGGGCGGCCCCGCCACCTCCGCCTGGTCCTCGCGCAGGGCTACTGGCCCCGGTCGCACCTCGCCGCGCCGTCCGAGGAGGCCCTGCGCGCCGAGGTGGAGTGGGTCAAGGCGCTGGGCTTCAACGGCATCCGGCTGCACCAGAAGGTGGAGGACCCGCGCTTCCTCTCCCTGTGCGACCGGCTCGGGGTCCTGGTGTGGGCCGAGCTCCCCGCCGCCTTCGCGTGGTCGCGCAAGGCGGCGCTGCGCACGACGCGCGAGTGGCTCGCGGTGCTCGAGCGCGACCTCAGCGTCCCGTGCATCGTCGCCTGGGTGCCGGTCAACGAGAGCTGGGGGGTGCCGGACCTGCAGAACGACCCGGCCCAGCGCTCCTTCGTCGAGGCGCTCTACGCCCTGGCCAGAGCGGTCGACGGCACCCGCCCCGTGGTGGGCAACGACGGCTGGGAGCACGTCGTCACCGACCTGGTCACCATCCACGACTACAGCCAGGACGGCGCGACGCTGCGGGAGCGCTACGGCGACCACGCCGCCCTCGACCGCTCGCTCACCGAGGTGCGGCCCTACCTGCGGCCACTTCTCCTCCCGGGCGTGCAGCGAGGTGAGCGGCCGGTCCTGCTGACCGAGTTCGGTGGCATCAGCTACCGCGCGGGCCGGGACTTCTGGAACGGCTACGGCGCCGCCGCGGACGAGGAGGAGTTCCTGCGCCGCTACCGGGACCTGCTCGGCGCGGTGCACAGCAGCACCGTGCTCGCCGGCTTCTGCTACACCCAGCTCACCGACACCGAGCAGGAGCGCAACGGCCTGCTGACGGCGGACCGGGAGCCCAAGGTCGACCCGGCGGTGCTCCGCGCCATCACGCGGCCGTCCCCGGCGGCGGTTCCCGGCGAGCGGCTGCCGACCCACACGGACGGCTGACCGGCGTCCGGTCGCCGCGACCCCGGTGTCCGGTCGCTCAGACCGTGACCTCACCCTGCGGGGTCACGAAGGTCACCGACATCAGCCCGGGGTTGCCCCGCGGGGAGACCCAGTGGAAGTCGATGACGGTGGAGGTGCGGTCCGGCGGCAGGCCCAGCCACTCGCACACCCGGTCGGGGTCCCCGGCGATCTCGAGCGACTCGATGGTCACCTCGGTGTGCGCGTCCCGGGAGGGGTGCCGCGTGCCGGACTCCCACTCGACGAAGAACGGCAGCTGAGGGTCGGACTGCAGCCCCCGGACGCCGAGCTGCCGCCAGCGCAGCTCGGTGCCGTCGGGGCGGTGCCGGTTGCCGTCGACCGCCTCGCGGCCCAGCCGCGACTCCTGCTCGCCGATGTCGTCGACCCGGACCACCCAGCCCAGCCACCCGCCCCCGCTCTGCGAGCGCGCGCGGACGATCTGGCCGAACGGCGCCTTGTCGGCCGCGGGGTGCTCCAGCACCTCGACCACCTCGACGTAGCGCTCGTGCGCCATCGGGAGGATGACGTTGCGGGTGCCGAAGCGGGGGTGGATGCCGCCGTCGACCGGCTCCACACCGAGGAGCTTGCCGAGACGCGCGGCGGTGGCGGCGGCGCCGTCGTGCTCCGCCGCGTAGACGACGTGGTCGACTCGCATGCGGACCATGGTTACACACGGCCGACGGTGCTCCGGACCGGGCCGTCACCGCCCTCCGCCGCCCCCGCCAGGCGCTGCCGGACCGCCTCGTAGAGCACCACCGCGGCCGACGTCGCGACGTTGAGCGAGTCGGCACGTCCCCGCATGGGGATGCGGACCCGCACGGCCGCGGCGCGCAGGACCGTGTCGCTGAGCCCGCCCTTCTCGGTGCCCACCGCGACCGCGACCGGCCCGCGGTAGTCCGCGTCGGTGTGCAGCGCGTCGGTGTCCGGGGTGGTGGCGAGAAGGGGTATGCCGGACGCCGCCAGCCAGGCGAGCAGCTCACCGGCCGTCGCGGTCACCACGGGCAGGGCGAAGACCGTGCCCTTGGAGGCACGGACCACGTTGGGGTTGCCCCAGTCGGTGAGCGGGTCCACGGCGACGACGGCCGCGACGCCGGCCGCGTCGGCCGTCCGCAGCATGGCCCCGAGGTTGCCGGGCTTCTCCACGCCCTCGCAGACCAGGACCAGCGGGTCCGGGGGGAGGTCGAGGTCCGCGAGCCGCCGCGCCACGGCCGGCACCACGGCGAGGAACCCGTCGGGGCCCTCGCGGTAGGCGACCCTCTCGAACGCGGCCCGGGACACCCGGACCGTCTCCACCCCGCGGCCACGCAGGTCCGCCACGAGCCGGCCCTGCCGGTCGGCGTCGAGCATCAGCTCCGGGCAGTGGAAGAGGGTGCGGGGCCGCACGCCGGCGGCGACCGCCAGGGAGAGCTCCTCGAAGCCCTCGACGAGCACCAGCCCGGACTCCTCCCGGCCGCGGCGCCGGCGTAGCGCGGCGAGCGCCTTCAGCCGCGGGTTGGCGGGCGAGGTGAGGTGCAGCTCGGGCATGACCGGCCCAGCATCCCACGCTCGCGCGGCAGCCAACCCCGGCGCGGCAGCCCGCCCCGGCGCAGCGCCCCCGGGACCCGCTCCTGCGGGCGCGGGCTCAGCCGTCGAGGCCGGGCAGCGAGCGGAGGACCGGGACCAGGCCGTCCTGCTCGACGTGGCCGGTCGTCTCGTCGGCGACCGCCTGGACCGCCTCGGGCGCGTTGCCCATCGCGACGCCGCGCGCCGCCCAGTGGAGCATCTCGAGGTCGTTGCGCTGGTCGCCGACCGCCACGGTGTGCGCCGGCTCCACCGCGAGCAGGCGCCGCACCGCCTCCAGCCCCGAGGCCTTGGAGACGCCCTCGGGCGCGAGGTCGAGCCAGGCGGTGTAGCCGACGGCGTAGCTGACGCCGTGCAGGCCGACCCGCTCGACGAGCCGCAGGAAGTCCTCGCTGGTCCCGTTGCGGCTGCGGAACGTCACGCGGGTGACGGGGTGGGCGATCAGCTCCTCCCACGGCACGACCCGCAGGTCCCCGGCCAGCTCGCCCTCGGGGAAGTCGCCACTCAGCTTGAACCCCTGGCCGAGCTCCTCGACCGCGATGACCGCGTCCGGCCACTCGGCGTGCAGCATGGTGACGACCGGCTCGGGGTCGAAGGTGACCGCCTCGACCACCTCGTAGCCGTCGGCCAGCCCCGGGTCCAGGCGCACGGTGACGGCGCCGTTGGAGCACACGGCATACCCGCTCGTGAGGTCGAGCGCGGCGAGGATGGGCAGGGTGGCGACGACGGCGCGCCCGGTGGCGATGACGACCTGGTGCCCGGCGGCCACGACGTCGGCGACCGCCTCGCGGACGGCGTCGGTCATGGTGCCGTCGTGGTCGATCGTGGTGCCGTCGACGTCGAGCGCGACGAGGTGGGGGACGTGCGCCGATCGGGCGGCGCCGGCCGTCTCGCGGGGCGATGCGGCGGTGGACGTGGTCATGGGAGGGACGCTACCTACGGGGTCAGGGGACGGGGACCCAGCCGGCCCCACGAGTGCGTGAACACCGGGCGACGTGCAGGTATGCCGGTGCATCACCGGGGCGGGCGCCGCCCTCCTCCGCCCTCCTCCGCCCTCCTCCGCCCTCCTCCGCCCTCTTCCGCCCTCCGGTCAGGGGACGGGGCGAAGGACGTCGAGGCCGATGGCGGGGCGCAGCGCCTCCGGGACGACCACCGAGCCGTCCGGCTGCTGGTGGTTCTCGAGGATCGCGACCAGCCACCGGGTGGTGGCGAGGGTGCCGTTGAGCGTCGCGGCGACCTCCGTCGAGCCACCGCCCTCGCGGCGGAAGCGGGTGTCCAGCCGGCGGGCCTGGAAGGTCGTGCAGTTCGAGGTGGACGTCAGCTCGCGGTAGCGGCCCTGGCTGGGCACCCAGCCCTCGCAGTCGTACTTGCGCGCGGCCGGGCCGCCGAGGTCGCCGGCGGCGGTGTCGATGACGCGGTAGGGCACCTCGACCGCGGCCAGCATCTCCCGCTCGAACGCCAGCAGCCGATCGTGCTCGGCGGTGGCGTCCTCGGGGCGGCAGTAGACGAACATCTCGATCTTGTTGAACTGGTGCACCCGGATGATGCCGCGGGTGTCCCTGCCGTAGGAGCCGGCCTCCCGGCGGTAGCAGGTCGACTGCCCGGCGTAGCGCAGCGGCCCGGCCGAGAGGTCGACGATCTCGTCGGCGTGGTAGCCCGCCAGCGCGACCTCGGAGGTGCCGGTGAGGTAGAGGTCGTCGGCCTCCAGCCGGTAGACCTCGTCGGCGTGCGAGTCGAGGAAGCCCGCACCCGCCATGACCTCGGCCTTGACCAGGGTCGGCGTGACCATCGGCACGAAGCCCGCGGCCACGGCCCTCTGCATCGCCAGGGTGAGCAGCGCCATCTCGAGCCGGGCGCCGACGCCGGTGAGGAAGTAGAAGCGCGCGCCGCTCACCTTGGCGCCCCGCTCCATGTCGACCGCCCGCAGACCCTCGGCGAGCCCGAGGTGGTCGCGCGGCTCGAACCCCTCGGCCGCGAAGTCGCGGGGGGTGCCGGCGGTGTCGAGCACGACGTAGTCGTCCTCGCCGCCGGCCGGGACTCCCGGCTCGACGACGTTGCCGATCGTGCGCGCGAGCCGGTCGAGCTCTCCCTGGGCCGCGTCCGCGTCGGCCTGCCGCGCCTTCACCTCGGCCGAGAGTGCTCTGGTGCGGGTGAGCAGGGCGTGCTTCTCCTCGCCCGACGCGGTGGCGACCTGCCTGCCGAGGGCCTTCTGCTCGGCGCGCAGCCGCTCGAAGGCCGTCAGCGAGGCGCGGCGGCGCTCCTCCGCGCCGAGGATGGCGTCGACGACGCCCTCGTCCTCCCCGCGGGCGCGCTGGCTGGCCCGGACCCGGTCCGGGTCGTCGCGGAGCACCTTCAGGTCGATCACCGACTCAGCCTATCGACGGCCGAGCCGACGCCCGGCGACGCACCTTGGGAGCCGGAACCGGCTCGGCCGACGAGGAGACACGCCACGTCGGGAGCCTTTGGGTGAGTCCGGTGGGGTCATGACCCCACCGGATCCACCCACCCCGCCGGATCCACCCACTGCACGCGAGCACCCCCGCCCTGACGCGCCCGGCTCACCGCCTCAGCCGCCCGCACGCTCCTGCCCACCGGCGGACCGCGGCGACACCACGCCTCGCGAGTCGCCGTGGTGCTCCTGAGGCAGGTCGACCGGCCTCACGAGAGCCGACACACCTCGCGAGGTGTGTCGGCAGCCTCTCACCCGGCCTTCGCGGCGGTGACCGGTTCGTGCTCCTGCCACAGCATGGCGCGGCTCGCCAGCGCGCCGTGCACGAGCACCGAGAGCACGATCGTGAAGGCGACCGTCGACCAGAGCCAGCGCTCCTCGGCCCAGTCCTCCTCGACGGAGGCATAGGCGAGGTAGAACAGCGACCCGACGCCGCGGACGCCGAAGAACGCGGTGACCAGCCGCTCCCGCTGGGTCAGCGTCGCCAGGCGACTGCGCCCCGACCCGGTCAGCGCCACCAGGCCGGCGACCGGACGGATCACCAGCACCAGGGCGGCACCGATGACCACGCCCCGCCAGTCCAGGTTGGCGAGCAGGCCGTTGGTGAGCGCGATGCCCAGCACGAGCAGCACGACGAGGGTCAGCAGCCGCTCGAGCCGCTCGATCACCTCGTGCATGTGCTGGTGGTAGTCGTGGTCGCGCTCGAAGGACCGGATCGACATGGCGCACGCGAAGACGGCCAGGAAGCCGTACGCGTGCACCAGCTCCGCCAGCCCGTATGCCGTGAGCAGCGCCGCGAGCGCCAGGAGCGGCTCCCCCACCTCGGCCAGCCGCATCGAGCGGACCGGGCTGCGGAAGGCCAGCCGGACCAGTCCCCAGCCGACCGCGAGCCCCACGGCCGCACCGACGACGACCCGCCCGACGAGGTCCCAGCCGACCCACCCGGGCGCCCAGTCCATCAGGGCGGCACCGCCGGCGAGGGCCAGCGCGAGGTGCACGAACGGGAAGGCGAGCCCGTCGTTGAGCCCCGCCTCACTGGTCAGCGCGAAGCGCACCTCGTCGTCCTCGTCGATCTCCTCGGCCTCCCCCGCCGAGGTGGGCCCCTCGACCTGGACGTCGGAGGCCAGGACCGGGTCGGTGGGCGCGAGCGCCCCGCCGAGGAGCACCGCCACCGGCAGCGCGACGCCGAGCGGCCCCCACGCGAGCAGCGCCACCCCGCCGACGGTGAGCGGCATGGCGATCCCGAGCAGCCGCCACGTCGGCGACCACCGCGCCCACGACAGCCGGTCCCGCAGGCGCAGCGGCCGGTCGAGCGCCAGCCCGACGCCCATGAGCGCGACGAGCACGGTGAACTCGGTGACGTGGAGGATCACCTCGGTCTGCTTGAGCGGGTCCAGCCTCAGCTGGTCGGCGAAGGGCAGCAGGCCGATGAGCATCCCGAAGGCCACGAGCACCATCGGCTCGGTGATCCGGGAGGAGTGCAGGAGCTGGGGCACCAGGACCGCGATGAGCAGCGCCAGCCCCAGCGAGACGTAGACCGCGGCGATCATCTGCGGGCCGCGCCGGGCGGGAGCGCTGTCATGACCGCAGCGTATGGGCGGGACGGGCGCTGCGGGGCCGTGCGATAACGTCCCCCCCGTGCCCGACACGTGGACCTCGGTCGTGGGGATCGTGCTCGCCGTCGGTGTCGTCCTCGCGGGTCTGGTGCTCCTCTTCGGGGGCGCGCTGGTCCGGCCGGGCGGGTCGGGGAGGCACGCCGCGCAGCGGCCGTCCCGGGCGCGCTTCCACCGGGAGGGGCACCCGGAGCCGCCGCCGAGGCGGGCCGTGGTCGTGGTCAACCCCACCAAGGTGGACTCCGTGAAGGCGGTCCGGTGGCAGCTCGCCTCGGCCGCCGAACGGCTGGGGTGGGCGGCGCCCGAGCTCCTCGAGACGACGGTGGAGGACCCCGGGTACGGGCAGGCCCGACGAGCGCTCGCCGATGGCGTCGACGTCGTGTGCGCGCTCGGCGGGGACGGCACGGTGCGTGCGGTCGCCCAGGTCATGGCCGGCTCGGGGACGCCCATGGGGCTGCTGCCCGGCGGCACCGGGAACCTGCTCGCGCGCAACCTGACCGTGCCGGCCGACCTGGTGCACGCGTTCGAGGTGGCGCTCACCGGCCGCAACCGGCACCTCGACCTCGGCTGGGTGACCATCGGGGCCACCCCCGCGGGTGTCGAGGCCGCGGCGGGCGCCGGGGCCACCGCGGGCGCCGGGGCCACCGCCGACGCCGGGGCCACCGCGGGCGCCGGGGCCACCGCCGGCGCCGGGGCCGCCCCGGCCGTCTCCCCGGCCGCTGGCGAGCCGGGTGGTGGCGAGGTGGCCCCGGACGAGCCGCGCGCGTTCGTCGTCATGGCCGGTCTGGGCTTCGACGCCACGATCATGGGCGAGACGTCCGAGGAGATGAAGGCGAAGGTGGGGTGGGCGGCCTACGTCGCCTCGGGGTTCCGCAACCTGCGCGGCGCCCGCTTCAAGGCCCGCCTCAGCCTCGACGACGACGAGCCGGTCACCCGCCGGGCCCGCACCGTCCTGGTCGGGAACTGCGGCAGGCTCACCGGCGGCATCGTCCTCATGCCGGACGCGGAGGTCGACGACGGGGTGCTCGACGTCGTCGCCGTCACCCCGAAGGGCATCCCCGGCTGGGCGGGGGTCGCCGCCCACGTGCTCCGTCAGCGTCGGGACGACCACGCGCGGCTCGACCGCTGGCGGTGCCAGCGGGTGCGCGTGAGCGTCGAGGAGCCGCAGCCGGTGCAGCTCGACGGCGACGTCATCGGGGACGCCACCGAGGTGCTGCTCGAGGTGCGGCCCCGCGCGCTCATCGTGCGCGTGGGCACGACCGACCCGTCCGCCCACGAGCACATCGAGCCCGACGTCCTCGGCCGCTGACCCGCTGCCCCGTTGCCCCGTTGCCCCGTTGCCCCGCTGCCCCGCTGCCCCGCTGCCCCGCTGCCCCGTCTGTCCCAGGGTTGTCGGGTGACGTGGGTTCGACGTCCTTGCCGGGGTTTGCTTCCCCGGGGAAGAGGGACGTTCCGGGGTGAGGTGAGGCGGACCTCGCTGGGACCGGCGGCGGCACCGGCATACCGTGAGGCAGTGCACCCGACGCACCGCCCGCAGCATCCGGCTCCCTCCGGCCACCCCCGAGGCAACCCCGGCGGCCACGGGCACCGCCACCGGCACGGCCACCCCGGCGGGAGGGACTTCGACGAGGCGCCGTTCCTGGTCATCTGGGAGACGACGCAGGCGTGCGACCTCGCGTGCCGGCACTGCCGCGCCGAGGCCCGGCCCGAGCGCGACGCCGGCGAGCTGAGCACCGCGCAGGCCCGCCGGCTGCTCGAGGACATCCGACGGTTCGGGCCGCTCGTGGTGGTGCTCAGCGGCGGCGACGCCCTCAAGCGGCCGGACACCGTGGAGCTGGTCGCGCACGGCGCCTCGCTCGGGCTGCGGATGGCGATCACCCCGGCGACCACGCCGCTGTGCGACCCGCCGACGATGGCGGCCCTGAAGGACGCCGGGCTGGCGCGGCTGGCGGTCAGCCTCGACGGCTCGACGCCGGAGATCCACGACACCTTCCGGCGGGTGCCGGGGTCCTTCGAGCACGGGCTGCGGATCCTGCGCGAGGCGCGCGAGGTGGGGCTGACCACCCAGGTCAACACCACCGTGCGGCGCGACAACGTCGAGGACATGGCGGCGATGTGCGAGCTGATGGGCGAGCTCGGCATCGTCTTCTGGGAGGTGTTCTTCCTCGTGCCGATGGGGCGGGCGCGGCCGGAGGACGTGGCGGGCGCGGAGGAGTTCGAGGAGGTGTTCGACCGCCTCTACGAGCTGTCGCGGACGGCGGACTTCGACATCAAGGCGACGGCGGCGCCGCAGTTCAACCGGGTGGTGCTGCAGCACAAGAAGGCCGAGGCACCGGCGACGGCGACGTGCTGACCGCCGGCGCGCGGCACTCGATGGTCGACGGCATCGGCCGCGCGCGCAACGTCAACGACGGGGACGGCTTCCTCTTCGTCAGCCACATCGGGGACATCTACCCCTCCGGCTTCCTGCCGATCTCCGCGGGCAACGTGCGTGAGGACGACCTGGTGCGGGTCTACCGCGAGGCCCCGCTCTTCACGGCGCTGCGCGACCGCTCGCGGCTGAAGGGCAAGTGCGGGGTGTGCGCGTACCGCGGCTTCTGCGGGGGCAGCCGGGCGCGCGCGTATGCCGTGACCGGCGACCCGCTGGCGAGCGAGCCCTACTGCGCGCACGAGCCACCGCGGTGGGTCTCGATGCAGGGGGCCGGCGGCGGCACCGCGCCGGTCGGCTGACCGGGCGCGCCTACGACCCCTGCGCCTGCTCGTCCGCGCTCTTCGGCGCGGCGCCGCTGCCGGTCACCGTGAACGGTGCGCGGATCCCGGCGCCGACCATGCCCGGCTTGCACGCGGTCTGGTACGTGCCGGGCTCGTCCACCTCCACCTCGAACGTCCGGGTGAGCCCGGGGGCGATGTTCTCCACCTCGCCCACGACCCGGTCGCCCTCGGCGTAGAGATAGAACTCGTTGACCTTGCTCCCGGTGTTGCGCACCGTGAACTCGATGGTGCCCGCGGGCGCCCGGGTCTGCGACACCTCGCAGGTGCTGTCGTTGGCGGTGACGCTGATCGCGCCGGCGGCGGCCCCGTCCGCGGCGTCGGGGGACCCGCCGCAGGCGGTCAGGCCCAGCACCGCGGCGGGGGCGATCAGGACGGCGAGCGTGCGGGCGCGCATGCGGCTCCTTGCAGGTGGTGGTCCGGTGGTGGCCCGGTGGTGGCCCGGTGGTGACCCGGTCGGTGGGTGCGTGCTCGGGAGGGCGACGCGAGCGGGTATGCCGGCCGGCCGGCATACCCGTCAGGCGGCGGCGGTCTCCCGGCTGGGGCTGGTGGTGGGGGCGGTCCCCGGCCGGGCCGGGCGGAGGTAGAGGAAGAGGACCACGGCCACGTAGGAGGTCCAGGCGACCGCCTGCAGCACCGTGGTCGCGGGGGTGAAGTTGAACAGGCCCTTGAGCAGCGCGGCGTACCAGCTGTCCGGGGGGATGACGGCCGAGACGTCGAAGGCCAGGGTGTTCAGGCCGGGCAGGAAGCCGGCCTCCTGGAGGTCGTGGATGCCGTAGGAGAGGATCCCGGCCGCCACGACGATCAGCCCGATGCCGGTCCAGCGGAAGAAGGCGGCGAGGTTGATGCGGACGGCGCCGAGGTAGATGAGCCAGCCCAGGCCGATGGCGGCGAGGAGGCCGACGGCCCAGCCGAGGAGCGGCAGGTTGTTGCCGGCGCCGGCCGCCTGGGCGGTGGCGTAGAAGAAGATCGCGGTCTCCAGGCCCTCCCGCCCGACCCCGAGGAAGCCGACGGTGGCGATGGCGAGCGGGCCGAGGTCGATCGCCGAGTCGAGGCGGCCCTTGAGCTCCCCGGACATGCTGCGGGCGGCGCCCTTCATCCAGAAGACCATCACGGTGACGAAGCAGACCGCGAGGATGCTCGCGACGCCGCCGACGAGCTCCTGCTGCTCGAAGGTGAGCCGGCGGGTGCCGAAGGTCAGCAGCGCGCCGAGCGCCACCGAGAGCACGACGGCCGTGCCGACGCCGAGCCAGACGTACTTCAGGGCCCAGCGACGCTCGGTCTTGACCAGGAAGGCGACGAGGATGACGACGACCAGCGCCGCCTCGAGCCCCTCGCGCAGACCGACGAGCGCGTTGCTGACGAACATGGGAGCCTCGTGTCGGGGTCGGGGTCGGGTCGGGTCGGGTCCGGTCCGGTGTGGCGCCGAGCCGGGCCGGGTGGACGGGCCTCTGCAAGGTAAGGCTCACCTTACTTCGTCGGCAAGCCCGATCCGCCCGGCGTGACGCACCAGACACTCTGCCGGTGCGCGGTGCTGCCCGGGAGACCATGAGGACGACGGAGGGGGAACCCATGCAGGTGATCGTGCTCGGGCGGCAGGACCGCAACGTGCAGCACATCGAGCAGGCGGCGCGCTCGGCGCTGGCGGCGGCGGGGATGGAGGCGGCGGTGACGACGTCCGCCGACCCGGACGTGGTCGCGGCGCACCGCCCCGCCCGCACCCCGGCCCTGGTCGTCGACGGCCGGGTGGTGCTCGAGGGCTGCGTGCCCTCGGCCGAGGAGGTCCGGGACCTGCTCGGGCTCGGGTCGGCCTAGGTCCGGCGCTCGCCGGGGAGCCGGCCCCCGGGGTGGGTGCGACGCAGCTCCTCCTCGGTCGGCTCGTAGGGCCCGCGTGCCCGCGCGGGTAGGCAGTCGCTGACCGCCGCCATGAGCCGGCGGGTGTCGGCGGCCGCGGAGCGGTACTTCAGTCCCTGCACCGGCGCCCCCACGCGGATCCGCACCGTCGGCGGGTGCAGCACGCCGGTCACGTCGGGGACCGCGGAGGACCGCGGCCAGACCCGCTCCGAGCCCCAGATCCCGAACGGGATGACCGTGGCGCGGGTCTGCGCGGCGAGCCGGGCGGCGCCGGTCTTGCCGCGCAGGACCGGGTCGAAGAAGGCCTGCCCCCGCGGGATCGTCGCCTGCGGCAGGAGGCAGACCAGCTCACCGGCGGCGAGGGCGGCGGCCGCGCGGTCGAAGGACTCGGTGCCGCCCTCGACGCGGTCCACCGGGATGGCCCCGAGGGCGGCCGCCAGGGTGCCGACCAGCGGGGTGTCGAGGACCTCACGCTTGGCCAGGATGCGGCCGGTGCGGCTGGTGTGCCGCATCATCTGGATGATCGCCATGACGTCGAAGTAGCTGCGGTGGTTGCCGACGAGGATGGCGGGGCCGCTGCGCGGGATGTTCTCGGTCCCGGCGATGTCGAAGCGGACGTAGGGCAGCAGCTGCGGGAGGGTGGCGAGGAAGAGCAGGCGCTGCAGCTCCACCCCGAGCACGGGGACCTTGACCACCCCGGGTGAGACGTCGAAGTGCACGATCGGCCAGCCGCGGGCCAGCGCGAAGATGGCGAGCCGGGGGTCGGGGTTGACGGCCGTGGGGTTGCCGACGGCCCGCAGCAGGGGGGTGTCGTAGATGCTGTCGGAGTAGGCGAAGCTCTCGGCCAGCGCGATGCCGTTCTCCTCGGCGTAGGCCCGCACCGCGCCGAGCTTGCCGCGCGACCACACGAACGGCCCGGCGATGGAGCCGTCGAAGACCCCGCCGGAGTGGCCGTACTCCGTCGCGATGACGTCGTCGAAGCCGAGCCGGTCGGCGAGCGGGCGGACCAGGTGCAGCGGTGTCGTGGTCGCGAGCACCACGCGGCGGCCCGACGCGCGGTGCTGCTCGATGAGGGGGGTGACGAAGGGGTGGACGAGGGCGAGGATGACGTCGGCCGCCATCTCGGCCGCCTGGTCGAACGTGGCGACCTCCCGGCCCTTGGCGACCAGGGTCGCCTGCCGGGCGAGGAAGATCGACGGGAGGGTCTCGCCGAAGGTGTCGAAGATGCCGTAGAGCAGCCGCTCCCCGGGCAGCTTGCGGGTCACCACCCCCAGCTCGTACATGGCCCGCGACAGCAGCGGTCCGGTGCCACCGGGCAGCAGCGTGCGGTCGAGGTCGAAGAACGCTGCGCCCGCCATGGCGGGAAGGCTACCGGCGTGGCGACCGGACCGGCGTCCGCCGACCTCGGCCTACGCTCACCTCGTGGGCAGCCATCGACCGGGTGACCCGCCGCGCACCGCGTTCGTCCTCGGTGGCGGCGGGGTCCTCGGCACCACCCAGGTCGGCATGCTCCGCGCGCTCGCGGAGCACGACGTCGCTCCGGACCTGGTCCTCGGCACCAGCATCGGCGCCCTCAACGGCGTCTTCGCCGCGGCCGACCCGACGGTGCACGGCGCCGAGCGCCTCGCCGCGGTGTGGCGGGCCGTCGTGCGCGAGGGGGTCTTCCTCGAGAACCCGCTCCGTTCCGCCGCCCGCGTCGCCCGCTTCCGCACCCACCTGCTCTCCAACGCCCCGCTCCGGGCGATCCTGAAGCGCTACCTGCCCGTGGAGCGGTTCGAGGACCTCGAGGTCGAGTTCTCCTGCGTCGCGGCCTGCATCGAGGACGCCAGCGGTCGGTGGTTCGACTCCGGCCGGCTGCCGGACCCGGTCGTCGCGTCCTGCTCGGTGCCCGGGCTCTTCCCAGCCGTGCAGATCGACGGCCGGCACTACCTCGACGGCGGGCTGGTCCACTCCATCCCCGTCGGCCGGGCGCTCGCCCTCGGCGCGACGCGGATCTTCGTGCTGCAGGTCGGTCGCGTGGAGCAGCCGCTGCGCCCGCCGACCCGGCCGTGGGAGGTGGGGACGGTCGCCTTCGAGATCGCCCGTCGGCACCGCTTCGTGCACGAGATGGAGAGCATCCCCGACGGCGTCGAGACCCACCTGCTGCCGAGCGGCGCCGGTGAGAGCCCCAACCTGTCCATCGGCTACGGCCGCCCCTCGCGGATGGCGGCGCGGATGGACGACGCGTATGCCGCGTGCACGGCATACCTCGACGCCCACCTCGGTGCCGGGCCGGGACAGGTGGGGGGCCCCGGAGCGCCGGAAGCCGCCGCGCCTGCTCCGCCCGAGCCCTAGTCTCTCGGCCATGGGCGCCGCCAACATCCCGCCGCCGCCGCGCTGGCTGCGGCCGGTGCTCCAGGCCGCCTGGCCGGTCCTCGGCGCGGTGGTGACGACGCTCGCAGTGCCCGTCGTCGTCGTGGGGGCGCTGCACTCGCTCGTCGACCGTCGGGCTCGGCTCTTCCGGATGACCGTCCTCGGCGTCGGGCTGATGTGGGTCGACATCCGGATGCTGGCGGGGTGCCTGCGCCTCGAGGCCCAGCTCGACAGGGAGGACGGCGCGGTCTGGCGCGACGCGCACGAGCGGCTCTTCGTGGAGTCGCTCGACCGGATCATGTGGCTCGCCCGGCGTTGGGTCGGCTTCGAGGTGGTGCTCGCCGACCGGATGCACTTCGGCGCCGCGGCGACCCCGTTGGTGGCGTTCGCCCGGCACGCCGGGCCCGGTGACTCCTTCGCGCTCGCCTGGCTGCTCTCCCGCACCGCGGGACGGCTGCCACGGGTGGTGCTCGCCGAGGCGCTGCGCTGGGACCCGGGCGTGGACCGGATGCTCGGCGCGCTCGACGCCTACTTCGTGCCCTCCGGTCGCGGCTCCGGGGAGGACCGGGCGCAGGGGGTCGCCGCCCTCGCCCGGTCCCTGGAGCCCGACGACGTGCTGCTCCTCTTCCCCGAGGGCAGGAACTGGTCGGTGAACCGCCAGCTCGACCTCATCGAGCGGCTGCGCGAGCGGGGCGCCCACCTGCGGGCGTGGCGGGCGGCCCGCTTCCGCAACGTGCTGCCCCCGCGGACCGGCGGCGTCGTCGCGTGCCTGTCCGCCCGCCCGGACGCCGACGTCATGATCGTGGCGCACGCCGGCTTCGGGCGGCTCGCCGGCATACGGGACATCTGGGACGCGGTGCCGTTCACCGGCCGCCCCTTCCTCGTCAAGACGTGGACGTATGCCGCCTCAACCCTCCCCCACGACCCCGACGGCATCGCGCAGTGGCTCGACGAGCACTGGGCCGAGGTGGACACGTGGGTGGAGGAGCAGTACGCCGCGACCGGACCCCTGGGCCGGCTCGGCGAGGGAGCCGGCGGGAGGCCGAACGCGAGGTCCGGCTCGGGCGTCGTGCAGTCGTTCGAGGACCTGGCCGGGGCGTGGACGGTCGGCGCGGACGCCGGGTCCCCGCCCGCGCCGGTCGTCGCCGGCAGCACGGTGCGGCTGGTCTTCGAGGACGACGCGGTCTCCGCCGAGACCGGGTGCAACCGGATGCGCGGCGGGGTGGCCGTGGCCGCCGGCGGCGTGCTGGACGTCGCCGGACCCGCGAGCACGATGATGGCGTGCGAGCCGCCGCTCATGGCCCAGGAGCGGTGGATCGGGCAGATGCTCTCCTCCGGTCCCCGGGCCGCCGTGGACGGGGACGTGCTCACCCTGGCCTGGGCGGAGCACACCCTGCGGCTGACCCGGGACTGAGCCCTCGCGTCAGAGCCCGTGGCGGATCGTGCTCAGCCAGTCCCGGGCCCGGGCGAAGTCCTCGTCGGCGGTGGCCGCCGCGATGTCCGCCTCCCGCTGGTCGGCGCGCCGGTAGGACCCGAGGAAGCGCACGTCCGCGCAGACCCGCTTCAGCCCCATCAGCGCCTCGCCGACCCGCTCGTCGAGCACGTGGCCCTCGCAGTCGATGGAGAAGCAGTACGAGCCCATCTCGTCCTTGGTCGGCCGTGACTCCAGGCGCGTCATGTTGATGCCGCGGGTGGCGAAGTGCTCGAGCAGCTCCAGCAGGCCGCCCGCGCGGTCGGTGCGCTGGTAGAGCACCACGGTGGTCTTGTCCGCGCCGGTCGGCTGCGGCAGCGCCCCCGGCCGCGCCACGAGGACGAAGCGGGTCACCGCCGAGCTCACGTCGCCGATGTCGGCGGCGAGCACCTCCAGGCCCAGGCGCTCGGCCGCGACCGGGGCGCACACGGCCGCGTCATAGTGCGGCTCCCGTCCCTCCGCCAGCCCCGCCGCGGCCGAGGCCGTGGACAGGGTGGGCACGTACTCGACGCCCGGCAGGTTGGCCTCCACCCACCCCCGGACCTGGGCCCAGGCGTGCGAGTGGGTGCCGAGGACGCGTACCGAGCCCAACGGCATACCGGGCCTGGCGGCGAGCACGAAGGTGATCGGGACCAGCACCTCCGCGACGACGACGAGCGGGTCGCCGGTGGCGAGCGCGTCGAGGGTCGCGCTGACGCCGCCCTCGACGGAGTTCTCGATCGGCACCATGGCCGCGTCGACCTCTCCGGCGCGCACGGCCGCCAGCGTCGCGTCCACCGACCCGTAGGGCACCTGCTCGGCCCCCCTCGCGTCGGCCCACGAGAGCAGCGCCATCTGGGTGAACGTGCCCGCCGGGCCGAAGTACCCGTACCGGCCCCGCGCGCTCCCGCTCTCCTCGGACACGCGGGACAGGGTATGCCGTGTGCCCGCCGGCCGGTGGGTCGCCCGGGACTAGGGTCGGCGGGTGCCGCTCGACCTCGCCACCGTCGCCGTGGTGTTCGGCCTGATCTTCCTCGTCGAGCTGCCCGACAAGACCTTCATCGCGACGCTGGTGCTGTCGACCCGGTTCCCGGCCGCTGCTGGTCTGGGTCGGTGTCGCGCTGGCCTTCCTCGTCCAGACGCTGGTCGCCGTCACCCTCGGTGGGCTCCTCTCCCGGCTGCCGCGTACGCCGGTGGAGTTCTTCGCCTGCGGGATGTTCCTCCTCGGCGGGGTGCTGCTGCTCCGGGGGGCGGGCTCGGCGGAATCCGGGGAGGCCGAGGCGGAGAGGGAGCTCGCCGAGCGCGCGAAGCGTGACGTCAAGGGCTGGCACGTGGTGAGCCTGTCCTTCACGGTGCTCTTCCTCGCCGAGTGGGGCGACCTGTCGCAGATCCTCACCGCCTCGCTGGTGCTGCGCTACCAGGACCCGGTGTCGGTCTGGGCCGGCGCCTGGCTGGCGCTGGTCACCGTCTCCGGGCTGGCGGTGCTGCTCGGCCGGACCCTGCTGACGCGGATCCGCCTCTCGACGATCCGCCGCATCGGGGGCACCGTCTGCCTGCTGCTCGCCGGCTACACCGCCATGGAGATCGCCGGCGTCCTCTGACTCCGGCGCGCGCTCGGCGGGCCGCCTCGCACCCGGCGGCACCCGCTCCGTACTGCTGGCGCCCACCGCGGGCCCCGGCGACCCACCCAGGTGACTGCGCGGATCGTCAACCGCCTTGATGATTTCGTCAAGCCACGTGACGATCCGGGCGGACACCTCTGCCCCCGCGGGGCCCCTCGTGCGGCGGCGCCAGGCCCCGGGAGTGGGAGCGGCGGTCCAGCCACCAGAGCAGGCCGAGCGCCACCAACCCGCCCACCGCGTCGGCGTTCTGGAGCAGCCGCCCGGGCAGCTCGGGCCACTCGGGGCGGTTCAGCCACGAGATGCCCCACCACGGCATCCGCATCAGGAACCACCCCAGCACGACCGCCGCCGCCTCGAGCCGCCATCGGTCGCGGTCGGGGGCCCCACCCAGCAGCGCCAGCACCACCACGACGATCCAGTGGTAGTGGTGGATCCACGCCACCGGTGACAGCAGGCAGGCCAGCAGCCCGACCGTGCCGACCTCGGCGACCCAGTCACCGGCCCGCCAGAAGCGTCGCGCCAGCAGGAAGCCCACCACGCCCACCACCGCGACCGCCGCGAGCCAGATCGCCGTCCCGGGCAGACCCTCCGGCCCGATGCGCAGCAGAACCCCCCGGATCGACTGGTTGGCGGTGCCGAAGTTCGGCCCCAGCCGGGTCGGGTCCTGCAGCGCCCCGCCCCAGAACGCCCAGAACGAGTCCGGCAGCGCCGCCCATGACAGCAGCGTCACCCCTGCCGCCGTCCCCACGGCGGTCGCCGCCTCCCGCCAGCGCCGGCACAGCAGGTAGTGCGCGACGAACACCCCCGGCGTCAGCTTGACCGCCATCGCGAGCCCGACCAGCGCGCCCGCGGGCACCCACCGCAGCCATCGCGGCCGCGGCCGGGCGAAGTCGAGCACGCAGGCGAGGACGATGAAGGCATTGACCTGCCCGAAGCGCACGCCGTCCGACACCGGGTGCAGCCACAGCATCGGTGCGCTCAGCGCGGCGAGGGCCACCGGCGCCCACGGGCCGGCCCGGCGCACGAGCGGCTGACCGGCATACCAGACCGTCGCGGTGGTGGCGGCCACCTGGGCGGCGGTCCACAGCCAGCCCACCGCGCCGAAGGGGAGCAGCGCCAGCGGCACCGCCAACAGCGCCGCGAACGGCGGGTAGGTGAACGGCAGCAGCTGCGGCGCCTCGGTGAGCACGTCGTAGACCGGGCGTCCCCACAGCACCGAGACCCCCGCCTCCCGGTAGACCTCCACGTCCACCTGCCACTGGTCCAGCGGCCAGTACACGAGGTAGCGCAGCACCACCGGCGTGGCCGCCAGCGCGACCAGCACCACCGCCAGCGCCCACCGCCGGACGGGAGGCCGGCCGGCTGGAGTGCTCACCCGGACAGTCTGCCCGGGCCGCCGGCGCCGGTATGCCGGGGAGTCCGCGCAGCGACCCGGGTTCCGTACCCTGTGGGGCGTGATCCGCCGAGCCCTCGCCGCCGTGCTGGCGGTCCTCGGGCTGGTCGGGCTGGTCGGGCTCGTCACGGTCGCGTGGCCGGCGCCCGCCCCGGCCGCCCCGGCCGCCCCGGCCGCCCCGGCCGCTCCGGCCGAGGAGCCCGGCGCCGTGGTCCTCCTCGGCACCGGGGGCCTGACCTGGTCCGACGTCACCGAGGAGGACACCCCCAACCTGTGGACCCTGCTGCGCGACGGGTCGTCGGCCGCGATGTCGATCCGGTCGGTGGAGACCAACACCTGTCCGGTCGACGGGTGGCTGGGCCTCTCCGCCGGCGGGCGCGCGGCGGCGGCCCGCCCGCCGGGCCCGGGGCAGGACGGGGGGACCGCCGCGCAGGACCGGCCCTGCCCGGCGGTCCCCGAGGTGACCGGCGGCGCCGTGCCGGGGTGGTCCGCCTTCCTCCAGGCGGCGGAGGAGAAGCGCTTCGACTCCGAGCTCGGGCTGCTCGGCCGCACCCTCGCGGACGCCGACGTGTGCGTCCAGGCGGTCGGACCGGGGGGCGGGGTCGGTGCGGCGCTGCCGGACGGGCGGGTGCAGCGCTACGCGCCGTGGTCGGCCGATGACCTGGTCCGGGACCTGAACACCTGCCCGGTGACCCTCGTCGACGTCGGCGCCGTGCGCGACCCCGACGACGTGGCGGACGGTGAGGAGGCCGACGGCTCACGCGCCGACCAGGTGCGCGCGGTGGACGCCCGGGTCGGCCAGGCGGTCGCGGCGGCCCCCGGCGGCGCCGACATCCTGGTCGCCAGCCTCGCCGACGCCGGGCGAACCGAGCGGCTGCGGCTGGTCGTGGCCCGTGGCCCGCACTTCGGGCCGGGCCGCCTGGAGTCCTCCTCCACCCGCCAGCCCGGGCTCGTGCAGGCCCCGGACCTCACCGCCACCGTCCTGGACCTGGCCGGCGCGCCGGTGCCCTCGACCCTGGGCGGCGCGGTGCTGACCTCCGACCCGGCGCCGGACAACTCCGAGGCGCGGGCGGGGGACCGGCTCGGGGCGCTGGTCGACTACGACCTGGCGAGCCACGAGGTGCACTCGCTGGTCCCGCCCTTCTTCACCGTCTTCGCCTACGGCCAGCTGGTCATCTACCTGCTCGTCCTGCTCGTGTGGAAGGGCAGGATCGGCTCGGGCGCCACCCGGCTCCGCGTGCTGCGCTGGCTGCGGGTGGTCGCGGTGTGCGCGGCGGCGGTGCCCGCGTCGACCTTCCTCGCCAACCTGGTCCCCTGGTGGCGCTCCCCCGTGCCGATGGTGGGGGTGGTGGCGGCCGTGGCCGTCTTCGTCGCGGTCATCGCCGCCGTCGCCCTGCTCGGGCCGTGGGGGCCGGAGCCGGTGGGGCCGATGGCGGCCGTCTCCGCGGTGACGATGGCCGTGCTCGCCGGCGACGTCATGACCGGCTCACGGCTGCAGCTCTCCTCGCTCATGGGGCTGCAGCCGGTGGTGGCCGGCCGGTTCTACGGGATGGGCAACGTCACCTTCGCGCTCTTCGCCACCTCCGCGCTCCTGCTCGCCACCGCCCTGTCCAGCCTGCTCGTGCGGGCCGGCCGGCGCCGGGCCGCCGCGGCGCTGGTGCTCGCGGTGGGGGCGGTGGCGCTGGTCGTGGACGGCGCGCCGTTCTGGGGAGCCGACGGGGGTGGCCCCCCGGCCCTCATCCCGGGGCTGGCGGTCCTCGTGCTCGCGGTCCTCGGGATCGCGATGACGTGGTGGCGGGTGCTGCTCATCGCGGCTGGCTCGGCCGCCGTCTTCGCCACGGTCGCGGTCCTCGACTGGCTGCGGGCACCGGAGTCGCGCACCCACCTCGGGCGGTTCGTCCAGTCGGTGCTGGACGGCGGGGCGTGGGACATCGTCGTGCGCAAGGCGCAGCAGAACATCGACATCCTGCTCGGCAACGCCCCGCTCACCCTGCTCGTCCCGGCGGCGCTGCTCTTCGTCATCTACGTCCTCGCGCGCCCGACGTCGTGGGGCTCGCGGGCGCTGCAGCGCTCCTTCGACCGGGCCCCGACCCTGCGCGCCGGGCTGGTCGCCCTCGTCGTCACGCTGACCGTCGGCTTCCTGCTCAACGACTCCGGGACGGCGATCCCGGCGGTCGGCGCCACGGTGGCCGTGCCCCTCATCGTGTCGGTGGTGGTCCGGACGCTGGAGGACGAGGCCCGGGCCGCCGCGCCCAGCCGGGCCGCACGGCGCTCGTGATGACCACCGCCCAGACCGCCAGCAGCAGCCACGGCGCCACGTGCCGGCGCACGCCCAGGGTCAGGGCCTCCACCCCGGCGGTCATGCCGAGGACCCGCCCGGGCACGTAGGCCGCCGACATCACCGCGAGGCGGGCGAGCAGCGCGCCGTCGACGACCGGCCCGACCAGCGCGGGCAGGCAGGCCCACGCGAGCAGGTCGTACCACGGCAGCGAGTAGGGCGCCGCAAGCGCGTAGGCGCCGGCCAGCACCGCCGTCACCCACAGCGCCACCGTCGCCGGACCGCGGCCTCCAGCCCCAGCCCCAGCCCCAGCCCCAACCTCGACCCCAGCCCCAACCTCGACCCCAGCCCCAGCCCCGCCCACCTCCTCCCGCAACTTTGCTGCCGATAGGCAAGTTCGTGACGCTTCGTCCCGGTGACGAACTTGCCTATTGGCAGCAAAGTCACCGGCGGGGGTGGCGGGACGGCTCAGTCGCCAGAGCGCCGCCGCCAGACCCACCGCCAGCAGCGCCGAGAGCACCGAGACCAGGGTGCGGGTCGCGTCCTCGCCCAGCGGTGCCCGCAGCGCCTCGAGCACCAGCCGCCACGGGCTGGCCAGCGAGATCGACCGCCGCGCCACCCCGAGCTGGTCGTAGACGTGCGGGCCCGCCCAGGCATGGAGCGCCGCAGCGACCAGCACCCCTGGCACGAGGAAGGCGCCCGTCCACCGCAGCCGAGCGCCCCGCCCGGCCGGCGCCCCCGACGCCCCAGCCCCCGGCGCCCCAGCCCCCGGCGCCGTCGGCGGGCCGCCACGCCACCACACCGCCACGAGCAGACCGGCGGCCACGACGGCATACGTGAACTTCGTGCACCCCGCCAGCGCGACGAGCACGCCGGCGACCACCGGACCGGCCGCCCCGCGCAGCCGCGCCGCCACCCACACGGCGCCCACCGCCAGCGCCGTCGCCACCGTGTCGACGTGGGCGCCGAGCAGGCCGGCCGAGACGACGAGCGGGTTGGCGGTCCAGACCACGTCGACGCGGGCGTGCCGCTCCGGCCCGAGCGCTCGCCGCAGCGCCGCCCGCACCGCGAGCCACGCCAGCACGACGAGGAGCTGCCAGACCCAGACCGTCTGGCGCAGGTTGCCGTCGCCGAGCAGGGCCGAGACCCCGTGCAGCGCCGTGCCGAACGGCCCGTAGACGCTCGGCTCGGTCGTCCACGGCTCCTCGACCCGGCTGGTCACCGGGTCGGTGCCACCGGCCCACGCCTGCGGGGCCTCCACCCAGGGGTCGCCGCCCTGCACGAGGATCCGCCCGTACGCGGCGTAGTTGACGTGGTCCGCCGACCCGGTCGGCACGCCCAGCAGCGCGACGGCGGCGAGCCCCAGCGGCACCGCCCACGGCAGCGGCCGGGTCCCGCGCGGACGGGCCAGTCCCAGCGCCACGCCCACCGTGCCGAGCAGGTATGCCGTCCACAGCGTCGCGGTGACGGCCGCCGGTCCCAGCGCGAGCGGGACGACGGCGCCGGGAGCCCAGCCGCGGGGGGCGAGGTCGGGGGCGGCGGCGTTCGGGCGGGAGAGCGACACGAGGAGCAGGAGGGCCACGGACGCGGCGAGGAGGGCCGGGCGGAGCCGGTCGAGGAGCGCGCCGTGCCGCTCTGCGAGCCCGCCGTGCCGCTCTGCGAGCCCGCCGGGCGCGGCGCCCTCAGCCGTGGCGGGCACGCCGCCGGGCCCCGCCTGCCCCGCCTGCTTCACCTGCGCCACCGCCATCACCTGCGCCGCCTGCCCCGGCGACGCGGCGGGCGACCCGGCGCCGGGCCAGGGCCACCGCGACGTCCCGCAGCTGCTCGGCGCGGTGGAGCCGGCCACGCCAGTCGGCGCCGCTGACCCGGTGCTGGAGGTCGCACGGCACCTCCACCACCCGCATCCCGGCGCGGAGCACGTCGACGGTGAGCCCCACCTCGACCCCCCAGCCGCCGGCGAGCGGGGTGGCGGCCTCGAACGCGTCGGCGGTCAGGCACCGCATCCCGGAGAGCGGCTGGGCGGCGCGGAAGCCGGTGAGGTCCTCGATGCCGGCCCGGGCCAGCCGCACCACGCGGCCCCGCCCGCCACCGGGGGACCGCTGCGGGGGCAGCGTGGCGACGGCCATGTCGGCGGTGCCGCCGGCGACGGGCTCCACGAGCGCGACGAGGTTGGCGGCCGTCTCCTGCAGGTCCCCGTCGACGAAGAGCAGGTGCCGGCGCGGCCGGTCCGGCTCGTCGAGCGCCCGCACGACACCGACCCCGGTGGACAGGGCGCCCGCCTTGCCGGCGTTGCGCCCGTGGCGCACCACCGTCGCGCCGGCCGACTCGGCGACGTCGGCGGTGCGGTCGGTGCTCCCGTCGTCGACGACGACGACCAGGTCCACCCCGGGGACCGTGCGCACCGCGGCGACCGTCGCGGCGACCCGGTCGGTCTCGTCCCTGCAGGGCACGACCGCCGCCACCCGGATCGGGCTCGGGTCCGACATCAGCGCAGGGTCACCTGACGGCTCAGCAGGCCGCTGCGGGCCCGGCGCTCCTCGGCGGTGAGGGGGCCTCCGGAGGCGAGCGCGACGGCGTACCGCTCGCCCCAGGCGCCCAGCGCGCCCTCGTGGTCGGCCGCCGTGGTCTCCGGTGGCACCTCCCACACGGGGATGAGCAGCCCGGAGGTACGGAAGGCGCCGAGGAGGCGCGTGCCGTCGCCGAGGGCGTCCAGACCGGCGGCATGGAGGCGGGCGAGGGCGTCGGTCGCGGCGTCCTCGTCGTCGGGGAGGACGAGCCGGATGTAGGTGCGGTCGGAGACGCGGACCCAGTAGGCCGACGGCAGTGCCGCCAGTGGGACGGTCGGGACGACGGCCTCGTTGGCGTGCTCGAGCGACTCCTTGGCCTCACCGCTGAGCTCCTGGCCCTCGACCCAGAAGTCGAAGCCCTCGTGCACCTCCACGTCGAGGTCGGCGGCCGGCTCGACGAGGTCCTGCAGCCGGGGCGTCTCGGCCGTGACGGGCACGGAGGTCACGACGGGCGTGCCGGGCTCGAGCGCGGCAGCGGCGAGCAGCTGGCCGGCCAGGTCGCGGGAGGCGTCCCCGCTGGTGGCACCGGTCTGCGCCCCGACGAGCACGGTGCCGTCGGCGCGGTGCAGGGCCGCCCAGGACATCGGCAGGACGCTGGCCAGGACGAACCGCTCGGGCAGCCCCTCGCCCGCCCCCTGCCGCAGCGGGACGACGGCCGTCGCGGCGGGGAGGACCTCCCGCAGCGCGGCCCAGGCGGTCTCGAGCGGCAGCCCCTCGAAGGGACGACGCGCGAAGGGGACGGGTGCGGTGCGAGCCCGCGCGGTGTCGGCGCCGGGACGCCGGCGGCGGGAGGCCTTGCCCATGCCCGACACCCTAACGGCGGGCGGTGGCGACCCGGGTTTGCCACAGCCGCCCCAGGATGATCGGGTGACGTGGCTATCCCGTCCTTGCCGGAGTCTGCTTCCGGGGTGAGGTGGGGCGTTGTCCGGCGAGGTGGGCCGTTCGCGGGCTCGGCGGCTCCGGCGCCCGTGTCAGCAGAGTCGGCAGACGTCGGCAGGGGACCGCGTCGGCCTGGGCGCTCGTGTCAGCCGGCGCGGCGGCGGCTCGGGCCACCCATGGCGGCCCACACGGTGATGCCGGTCTTGTCGTCGGCGACACCCCACTCGTGCGAGAGCGAGCGCACGATGCGCAGCCCGCGACCGGAGCTCGCCCACAGCGCCTGCGGGAACGGCCGGGGCGTGGTGTCCCCACCGCCGTCGGTGACCTCGACCTCGACCACCTCGCCGCGCACCCTCCAGCGCAGGCGGACGGTGCCGTCGTGGAGCGGCTTGGCGTGCTTGAAGGCGTTGCTGACGAGCTCGGAGGCGACGATCTCGGACTCGTCGATGGTGTCCGGGTCGATGCCCCGGGCTTCGAGGTCCTGGACGAGGGCGCGGCGGACGCGGGCGACGGAGTCGGCACCCCAGGGAGCCCGGATGGTGCGGACCTGGCCCGCCCCGATGACGCCGCCGAACTCGTCCAGCTCGGCACCGGCGGACGGCGCCGCGGCCGAGCTGCCCGGCGCCGAGGTCTCGGTGTCGGCGTCGGCGGCCGACTCGACAGCGGTCGCCTCGAGGAAGGTCGACTCGACGGCACCCGTCTCGACGGCCGTCGTCTCGCCAGCGGCGTCGGCGGTGTTCGCAGCGGTCTGGGCAGCGGAGCCAGCAGCGGTCTTCGCAGTGGTGTCGGTGACGCTCACTCCTGAACTGTACCCACCTCGGCGACCTGCGCCAGCACCCGTCCGGGGCGGTCGGTGATGATGACGTCGACCCCCAGCTGGAGGCATCGCTGCACGTCACGTGGCTTGTTCACGGTCCAGACACAGACCTCGTACCCGCGCCGGTGGTAGGCCCGCACCACCTCGGGGTTGCGCCGGATGATCCTGCGGTCCAGCGCGACGGCCCCCACCCCCTTGGGCAGGGCGGCCCCCACCGCGACCGAGGGGCGGCCCGCCTTGACGAGCAGCACGAGCGGCACGGCCGGCGCCAGCCGCCGCATCCGCCGCAGCGCGGTCGCCGAGAACGACATCACCCGCACCTCCGGCCGCCCGGGCTTCGGGCCGTCGGCGAGGCCCATCTCCTCCAGCAGGGCGACCAGCCGCCGCTCCACCTTGCCCCGGTAGCGGGTGGGGTGCTTGGTCTCGATGAAGGTGACCAGCTCGCGCTCCTCGGCGACCAGCACCTCCAGCAGCCGGCGCAGGGTCAGCAGCCGGCCCCGCTCGGGGTCGGCGTCCGGCGCGTCGACGCCGTCACCGAGGTCGGCGTGCTTCCACGACGCCCAGTCCAGCCCCTCCAGCTGCGCCAGCTCCAGGGTGGAGATCACCCCGGTGCCGTTGGAGGTGCGGTTGGCCCGGCGGTCGTGGACGCAGACCAGGTGCCCGTCGGCCGTGAGCCGGACGTCGCACTCCACCCCGTTCGCCCCCCGCTGGAGCGCGGTGGTGTATGCCGTGAGCGTGTGCTCCGCGAAGTCCTCGCTGGCGCCGCGGTGGGCGATGACCACAGGGGTCCTCGTGCCCGGGATGGCGCCCGATCTCACCGGTGACGTCGTCACGCACCCATGGTGGCAGAGGCGACGCGCGCAGGTACCAACCGTGACGTGACTCCGCCTCGAACGCGACGTGAACACTCACAGGAGCGGGCGGCATACCGTTCCACCATCGTGAGCCTGCCACCGTTCCAGCACCTGCTCGACGCGCACTGGCGCGACGTCGCGCGGCTCGCCCACGCGCTGGCGGGCCCGGACCGTGGTGACGACGTCGCGCAGCAGGCGTGGACCCAGGCGCTGGCGGCCTACCCGGCGCTCCGCCACGGCACCAACCTGCGCGGGTGGCTGCTGACCATCACCCACCGCTGCGCCATGGACTCCCACCGGGCGGCGCGCCGGACCGTGCCGCACGAGGACCCGGCCGGGCTCGCCGGGGCGCCGACCGTCCCGGGGCCGGTCCCGCCGGACGACGCCCTGTGGGCCCGGGTCGCCGCCCTCCCCGAGCGACAGCGCGAGGCCGTCGTGCTCCGCTACGTCGCCGACCTCGACCACCGGGCCGTCGCGGCCGCCCTGGGCACCACCTCGACGATGAGCCGCCGGCTGGTCAGCGACGCCCTCGCCGCGCTGCGCACCGACCAGCCCGACCGCACCGACCAGCCCGACCGCAAGGACGCCCCATGACCACCGCACACGACCCCGCCGCCGCGCTCGCCTCCTTCGACCCGCCGCTGCGCCCACCACTCCTCCCCGATGGCGACGTCGCCTACACCACCGAGGAGACCGCCGTGGGCCGGCTCCTCCTGGCGGCGACGGACGGGGCCCTGGTCACGCTCGCCTACGCCCCCGACGCGGCCGCCGAGGACGCCTGGCTCGTGCGCCTCGCCGACGCGGTGAGCCCGCGCGTCCTGCGCGCGGCGCGCCCGCTGGACGCGGCGCGACGGGAGCTCACGGCATACCTCGCGGGCCGGCGGACCCGCTTCGAGGTGCCCACGGACCTGCGCCTGGCCGGCGCCTTCCAGCGCGAGGTGCTGGCCGGGCTCGTGGCCCGCGTCGGTTACGGCCGGCGGACGACGTACGCCGCGCTGGCCGCCGACCTGGACCACCCGCGGGCCGCCCGCGCGGTCGGCAGCGCGCTGGCGCGCAACCCGCTGTGCATCGTGCTGCCGTGCCACCGCGTGCTGCCGGCCGCCGGGGGGGTCGGAGGGTATGCCGGTGGGGCGGCCGCCAAGGAGCACCTCCTCGCGCTGGAGGCGGGGCACCGGCCGGGCGGCTGACGGGGCTCGCTGCCGACGGGTCCGGGGTGGATGCCGACGGGTCCGGGGTGGATGCCGACGCGGCCGACCGGCTCGCCGCGGACCCCGACGCGGCCCGGGCCGACGCCGACGGAGCCGCGGGTGTTGGATGGAGATCACGAGCCGCACCGTCGCGGCAGGAAAGAGGGTCCGATGAAGGTCGCCATTCTGGGGTCGGGCAACGGGGGCTGCGCCGCGGCCTTCGACTGGGCGCAGCACGGTCACGAGGTCCGGCTGTGGAACCTGCCGAACCACGCGCACCACCTGCACGGCGTCATGGACGCCGACGGGCGGCTCACCGCCATGGGGGTCCTCGAGGGCGAGGTGCAGCTGCACTACGTCGGCACCGACCCCGACCGGGCCCTCGCGGGGGCCGAGCTCGTCCTCATCGTCGGGCCGGCCTACGCCACCGACGCGATCGCCGAGGCGGTCGCCCCGCACCTCGACCCGCAGCAGCGGATCGTGGTCATGCCCACGTCGTGCGTGGGCTCGGTCGTGGTCAAGAAGGCGCTGGGGGTGGACCTGCGCAGCCCGGACTGGGTGGTGGGAGAGACCAGCACCCTGCCGTATGCCGTGCGGCTGACCGGGCCGTCCGAGCTCACCGTCTTCCACAAGCTGCACGACGGCCACTTCGTCGCCGGGCTGCCGCGCTCGTCCGGGCCGGAGCTCGCCGAGCTCCTGTGCCAGGTCTACCCGGGCACCACGGCGGCGACGAGCGTCTGGCAGACCACCCTCCAGAACGGCAACCCGGTCATCCACCCCGCCGTGACGCTGCTCAACGCGGGGCTCCTCGAGCGGACCGACGGCGGCTTCCTCTTCTACGAGGAGGGGGTGACACCGGGTGTCGGGCGGCTCATCGAGGGGGTCGACCACGAGCGGCTCGCGCTCGGGCACAACCTGGGCGTCGACGTCCTCAGCGAGCCGGTGCTGGGCCACCGGCAGGGGTACATGACCCAGGAGAACTACTCCACCGGGTACTCCAAGGCGCCGGGGTTCAAGGGGATCGGCGCGCAGGGTCTGCTCGACCACCGCTACCTCAACGAGGACGTCGGCTACGGCCTGGTCTTCCTGTCCGACCTCGGCCGCCGGGTCGGGGTGCCGACGCCGACGATCGACGCGGTCATCCAGATCGCCTCGGTGGTGCGGGCGGTCGACTTCCGCGCCGAGGCGCCGCGGACGCTCGCCTCGCTCGGGCTGGCCGACTACGACCTCGTGGACCTGCTGAGCCTCTGACGCCGGGCGCCAGCCGGGTCGCCGCCCGCGGGGCGCCCGCCGGGGCGCGCACGCCGGGCGTCGGTCCGCCGCACGCCGGGTCAGCCGGTGAGCTCGGGACCCTCGATGTCGTAGCCGCCCAGCAGCTTCGCCATGGCCAGGTGCGGGCGCGCCTCCTCGTGGCGCCCACCGCGCTGCAGCGTGCGGCCGAGCAGGAGCAGGGCGTAGTGCTCGTGGGGCTCGTCCACCAGCAGCGCGCGCACCGTCTCCTCGGCCCGTCGGAGCTGGGCGGAGTGGTAGTAGGACCGGGCGAGGTAGAGCCGCAGCTCGGTGGTCCGGTGCAGGGGCGGCTCCAGCGCGCTCGCGTCGACGAGCGCGGCGAGCTCCAGCGCGGCCTCGCGGTAGGCGCCCATCTCGAAGACCCGCACCGCGTGGGCGTAGCGGTCGGCCATCGCCGAGGTCTGCGGGGTCGGGTGCAGCGGCTGGGACGTCACGACGCGTGAACGCCCTGACGGCCCGCACCCTTCCCGAAACCGGCCGGGGCGCACCGCGGCACCGGCGCGCACCGCGGCACCGGTGCGCACCGCGGCACCGGTGCGCACCGCGGCGCCGCGGCACACCGCGGCGCCGGGGCGCAGATGGCCGCCGCTCCAAGAAGCCGCCAAGAATCGCCGCCGAGCATGGAGCCGTCCCCCCTTCGGCCCCCAACACCAGAGGACCCCCGTGTTCGACACCGTCTTCGGACTTCCCCTGCACCCGCTCGTCGTCCACGCCACCGTGGTGGTCGTGCCGACCGCCGCCGCGGCGGTCCTCCTCGCCGCCGTGTGGCCGCGCTTCCGCGAGTGGGCCGGCTGGGGGCCGCTCGCCCTCGCGGCCGCGGCCGCCGCTGTGACCCCCCTGTCCACGCAGTCCGGGGAGTCCCTCGATGGTCGCGTCCCCGCGACGGCCCTGGTCGAGGCGCACGCCCGCCTCGGCGACCAGCTCGTGCCCTGGGTGCTGGGCCTCCTCGTCGCGTCCGCGGTGACCACCTGGCTGTGGCGGCGGGGCCGACGCACGGAGGTCCGACCGGGCACCCCGACCTGGCTCCCGGCGGCCGCGGCCGCACTGTGCGTCGTCGCCGCCCTCGGCACCTCGGTGCAGGTCGTGCGCATCGGCCACAGCGGCGCCGAGGCCGCGTGGTCCGACGTCGCCACCGCGACGCCCACCGGTGGCGGTGGTGACGGCGACTGACTCCTATCCTGAGGGCATGCAGGGCCCCGCCCGGCTGCTCGTGGTCGAGGACGACCCCCAGCTCGCCGACCTCCTTGCCGGGCTCCTCGCCGAGGAGGGGTATGCCGTCGACGTCGCCCGCGACGGCCAGCGCGGGCTCCACCTCGGCCTGACCCGGGACTACGAGGCCCTCGTCCTGGACCGGGGCCTGCCCGCCGTCGAGGGGCTGGACCTCCTCGCCCGCCTCCGCTCCCAAGGCCGCCTCGCTCCCGCCCTCGTGCTCTCCGCGCTCGACGGCTCCAGGGACAAGGTCGCGGGGCTCGACGCCGGCGCGGACGACTACCTCGGCAAGCCGTTCGACGTCGAGGAGCTGCTGGCGCGGCTGCGGGCGCTGCTGCGCCGGCACGCGGACGTCGCGCCCGTGCTCGGCCTGCCCGTCGGGGCGCTCGAGCCGGCGACGCGCGACGTCCGGCGCCCCGACGGCTCGGTCATCGCCCTCTCCGAGCGCGAGTGCGTCCTCCTCGAGACGCTCGCCCGCAACCCACGCAGGGTCTTCGCCCGCCGCGACCTCCTCGCGATGGTCTTCGAGGACGCCGAGGACGAGGGGGTCGTGGACACCTACGTCCACTACCTCCGGCGCAAGCTCGGTCGCGAGGTGGTCGAGACCGTGCGTGGCCTCGGCTACCGGCTGGGTGCCGGGTGACCCGCGGCCGGCCCGCTCCGGTCCCGAGCCGCTCCGAGCCCGACGACGTGGCCGTCGCCCGGCGGCTCGGGCTGCAGGCGGGCAGCGTGGTCCTCGCCTGCCTGCTCGCCGTGGGCACCGTCCTCGTCGCCGTCTACCTCCACCAGACGTCCCGCGCGACCGACACCACGCTCGCCGACGCGGTCGCGGCGGCCGACCCGCGGGCGGTGCCCGCGGGGGTCCACGTGGTCGTCGCCGGCCCGGAGGGCGAGCGGTCCAGCGCCGGTATGCCGTCCACCCTCCCGGTCCGCGCTGACCTGGAGGCCGTCGTGCGGGACGGCCGCCCCCGCCAGCGCACCGTCGACGCCGACGGCGAGGGCGCCTCGTTCGTGGTGCGCACCGCCCGGGTCGACGGCCGGGTGGTTCAGGCCGCGCTGGACCGGGGCCGCTCCGAGGACGACCGCGAGCGCTTCCTCACCGCCGTGGCGGTGGCGGCGGCCGTCGGCGTCGGTGCCGCCGTGCTGGGTTCGGCGTTCCTCGCCCGCCGGGCCGTGCGACCGCTCACCCGCACGGTGGAGCTCCAGCGCCGCTTCGTCGCCGACGCCGGCCACGAGCTGCGGACCCCGCTGACCCTGCTCAGCACCCGGGCCCAGCTGCTCGCCCGCCGCCTCCGTCGCCGCGCCGCCGACCCGGACGTGGTGACCGAGGCCGAGGCCGTGGTCGCCGACGCCGCCGCACTCGCCGCCGTCCTCGACGACCTGCTCCTCGCCTCCTCCGCCGGCGGCCCGGGGCTCGGGGAGGAGGTGGACCTGGTCGCGGTGGTCACCGACTCGGTGGCGGCCGCGCGCCCCCACGCGGCGCAGGCGGGCCGCACCCTGGACGTGGTCGCGCCGAGCGACGGTGTCCGGGTGGCCGGGTCACCGGCCGCACTGAGACGGGCCGTCACGGCCCTGGTCGACAACGCGGTGGACCACGCGCGGACCACGGTGTCGGTGTCCGTCACGGTGACCGGGCGCGAGGTAACGGTCGCCGTCGAGGACGACGGGCACGGCATACCGGAGGAGGCGCTGCCACGGCTCTTCGAGCGGTTCCGGTCGGACCGGTCCGCCGAGCCCGGCTCCGGTGGACGGCGGCACTACGGCCTGGGGCTCGCGCTGGTCGCGGACATCGCGGGCGCGCACGGTGGCTCGGTCACGGCAGGGGGGCGCGTGGACGGGCGCCCGGGCGCCCGGGCGCCCGGCTCGCGCTCTCGATGCCGCGCCACGACCTCCGCTAGCCGCCCGCCGGCCGGCCGTCGGGGACGGTTGGACCGGTGTGCGGGCCGCCAGCACGCCCAGCACCTGGTAGCCCACGCTCACGACGGCCAGCGCCACGGTGTCCCTCGACCGGCCACCACCGCACCGACCACCCAGCCGGCCAGGGTGACGGAGGCGACCACGGCCGTGGTGACCGCCCCCCGGCGCGGCTGCCGGATGCAGGGCATGAGGAGGGCGACGTCGACCAGCAGGACGAGGAGGAAGAGCACGCCCAGGAAGGCGCCGACGAAGCCGAGGTTGCCGTTGGCCGTCGGGGTCTGCGTCGAGACGTCGACGACCACGAGGGCTCCTCCGAAGGCGAGGCCGAGGGAGGCGACGACGAGCGCCACGCTGAGCGCGAACCGCAGCGTCTGGTGGGCCAGCGGGAGCCGCGGCGCGCGGTCGGCGGTCCGGTGCCTCGAGGGGGGGTGCTCACCGCCCCATCCTCGCCGCCGGAGCGCACCGGGTCGAGCACCCCGGGGTCGAGCACCCCCGGGTCGAGCACCCCCGGGTCGAGCATCATCGGGGTCGGCCTCGTGCCCGACGCCGGCTCGTGCGCCTGCCCGGCGTCAGCGGAAGGCCGGCTGACCCGTGAGCGCCTGGCCGATGACGAGCTGGTGCACCTCGGAGGTGCCCTCGTAGGTGAGCACCGACTCGAGGTTGTTGGCGTGCCGCAGGACCGGGTAGTCGAGGGTGACTCCGTTCGCGCCCAGGATGGTGCGGCACTCGCGGGCGATGGCCAGCGCCTCCCGGACGTTGTTGAGCTTGCCCAGGCTGACCTGCTCCGCCCGCAGCGTCCCGGCGTCCTTGAGCCGGGCGAGGTGCAGCGCCAGGAGCATGCCCTTGCCCAGCTCGAGGGTCATGTCGGCGAGCTTGGCCTGGGTGAGCTGGTAGGCCGACAGCGGCTTGTCGAAGATCTCGCGCTCCGCGGCATACGCGATCGCGGTCTCCAGGCAGTCGCGCGCGGCCCCCAGCGAGCCGAAGACGATGCCGAAGCGCGCCTCGTCCAAGCAGGACAGCGGGCCCCGCAGCCCCCTCGCGCCAGGGAGCTCCGCGGACGCGGGCAGCCGCACCCCGTCGAGGACCAGCTCGGAGGTGACCGACGCGCGCAGCGACAGCTTGTGGTGGATCTCCGGAGCCGAGAAGCCCGGTGCGTCGGTCGGCACCACGAAGCCGCGGATGCCCTCGTCGGTGCGGGCCCACACGATCGCGACGTCGGCGATCGAGCCGTTGGTGATCCACATCTTCGTGCCGTCGAGCACCCAGTCCCCGCCGTCGCGCCGGGCGGTGGTGCGCATGCCGGCCGGGTTGGAGCCGAAGTCGGTCTCGGTGAGCCCGAAGCAGCCGATCACCTCACCGGTCGCCATGCGCGGCAGCCACTCCTGCCGCTGCTCCTCGCTGCCGAGGTGGTGGATGGCGAACATCGCCAGCGAGCCCTGCACGGACACCAGGGACCGGATGCCCGAGTCCGCGGCCTCCAGCTCGAGGCAGGCCAGCCCGTATGCCGTGGCGCTGGTCCCCGCGCAGCCGTACCCCTGCAGGTGCATGCCCAGCAGGCCGAGGGCGCCGAGCTCCTTGGCCAGGTCACGGGCCGGGATGCTGCCCGTCTCGAACCACTGCAGCAGGTGCGGTCGCACGACGTCGTCTAGCAGCGAGCGGACCGACCCCTGGATGAGGCGGTCCTCCTCGCTGACGAGGTCGTGGATGCCGAACAGGTCGAACGGGTGCTGCGCGGTGACGGTCGGGGCCATGCCTTGAGCGTGCCACGTGCCGCACCTTTGCTGCCAATAGGCAAGTTCGTTCCGGGCCGGGTGGCCGCTCTGCCGCACCTTTGCTGCCAATAGGCAAGGTGGGTTATCCATTTCACTGCCACCTGCGCGTAGAGTCATCGTGTGCCGTCGCGCGGTCTG
>DASQFD010000081.1:0-4490 GCA_035633255.1 Dermatophilaceae bacterium | reverse complement strand
CCCGCCGCGCCGATGCCCTGCGCCGCACCGACGGCTCCAGCGGCGCCGGCTCCAGCGGCTGAGGCGGCTGCCGCGGCCTCGGCTCCCGCGCCCCGGTCGGCGGCTCGGCGGGCCTCCTTCTCGGCGCGTCGCTCCGCCCGGCGACCGCGTCCGGCGCGCGCGGCGACCCGGGCCCCGTCCCCCGCGTCGGCGCGGCGGGTGGTGACCCGCGTGCCGTAGAGGTCGCCCCGCAGCACCCCGGTCACGGCGAAGACGAACAGCCAGAGGGCCACCAGCAGCCCGAGGCGCATGATCGTCAGGGTGAGCTCACTCATCGGCGACGGCGCTCCCTCATCACCGGCGGCCGGCGCGGTAGGTCACCGACGTCCGCCCCACGGTGATCCGGTCACCGTCCTGCAGGTGCTCGCTGCTGACGCGCTGGCCGTTGACGAAGGTGCCGTTCGTCGAGCCGAGGTCGCGGATGGCCGTCACCAGGTGCGGCCCGTCCGAGGTCACCCGGATCTCGGTGTGGCGCCGCGAGATGCCGGGGTCGTCGAGGATGATGTCGGCGCTGTCGTCGCGGCCGAGAACGGTGCGGGCCCCCATGAGCGGGTACCGCTCGCCGTCGACGTCGAGCCAGGGCCGGTCGGCGGGGTTGACCCGCCGCGGCGGCGGTGGCGGTGGCGGAGCCGGCGCCCGGTGCGCCTCGGTGGCGGCCAGCGCCCCCGCGGCGGCCGCCGAGCCCGCTGCTCCCGAGCCGGCGCCTGGACCGGCGGCCGGGGCCGCGGCGCCTGAGCCTGCGGCGCCGGAGCTCGCTGCCCCGGGGGCCGCCGTTCGCCCGGCCCCGCGCGACGGCGCGCTCGCGGACCCCGGCTCCGGGTCGGCATACGGCTCGGCGAACTCGGCGTAGGCCGGCCGGTCCTCGGCGCGCTCCGTTCGCGCGCCGGCATACCCCTCCTCGGGGGCACCCACCTGCGGCTGCTGACCGGTGGTGCCGGTGGCCGTGGGGCGCTTGGCGGTCGACGGGCGGACGCGGAAGACGCCGGTCTCGAGGCCGGGATCCTGCTCGAGGATGATCCGGACCGGCCCCCCTGACTGGTAGCGCTGGGTGTCCGCGTGCTCCTCGGCGGCGGCGACGAGCTCCTCCTCGAGGTCCTCGGAGTAGCCGCTCAGGCGCTCGTAGTCGGTGTCGCTCAGCTCGATGGTGAAGATGTTGGGCACGAGGGAGCGGCCCTTGTTGACGATGGCGGCGCGGTCGTCCATGGCCCGGCGGATGGCGCTGGAGATCTCGACCGGCTGGACCTCCGCGCGGAACGCCCGGGCGAAGATGCCGTTGACGGCGCGCTCGAGCCGGCCCTCCATGCGGTCGAACAGCCCCATGGCGTTCACCTCCTGCGCGCGGTCGTGGGTGGCTCGGGGCGGGTGGGTCGGCGTTCGCCGTGCGGGTGGGGTCCGCCGGCAGCCGCCCCGTGATCGTATCCGGCCGGCGTGTTCGGGTGCGGGAGCCGCAGGTGGCGGCGTCACGGCCCGGGTCCGCCGTATCGTGACGTGATGACGGAGATCACGTGATGGGGGAGATCGCGGAATGACCGAGACGGCCCGACCCGCCCCGCTGACCGTGATCGAGCCGCGGGACGTCCCCCTGGGCGGGCCGAGGTCGATGACCGTGCGCCGGACGCTGCCTTCGCGGGAGCGCTCCTTCGTCGGGGCCTGGTGCTTCGTCGACCACTACGGCCCCGACCACGTCGCCGGAACCGGCGGCATGGACGTGGCCCCGCACCCGCACTGCGGGCTCGCGACGGTGTCGTGGCTGTTCCGCGGGGAGGTGGAGCACCGCGACTCTCTCGGCACGCACGCCGTGGTCCGGCCGGGCGAGGTCAACCTCATGACCGCCGGGCGGGGGATCGCCCACTCCGAGGTCTCGAGGCCCGGCACCGACGTGCTCCACGGAGTCCAGCTCTGGGTGGTGCTCCCGGGAGCGGCGGCGGAGGTCGAGCCGCGCTTCGAGCACCACGTCCCGGAGGTCGTCGAACCGGCTGCCGGCGTCCGGGCGCGGGTCTTCGTGGGCTCGCTCTTCGGGTCGACCTCCCCGGTGACGGTCGAGTCCCCGCTCCTCGGTGCGGAGGTGACGCTCGACGCCGGTGCCTCCGTCGAGGTCGAGGTGCCGGACGGCCTCGAGCTCGCGGTGCTCGTGGACGCCGGTCCGGTGCTCGTCGACGGTCACCCGGTCGAGGCGGCCCGCCTCGCGCTCGTCGCCGAGGGGTCCGACGGCGTCTCCGCTCTCGAGGCCCCGGACCCGGCCTCGGACGGGTCCCCGTCCTCCCGCTCGCTCCGCCTCGCCGCGGGCCCTTCGCCGGCGCGGGTGATCCTGCTGGGCGGGACACCGTTCGGCGAGGAGGTGGTCATGTGGTGGAACTTCATCGGCCGCTCCCACGAGGAGGTCGCCGCCGCGCGTGACGCCTGGGAGGCCGGCTCGGAGCGCTTCGGCACGGTGGAGGAGTATGCCGGGCCCGTCACCCGTCTGCCCGCGCCCGCCCTCCCGCAGGTCCGGCTCAAGCCTCGGGGCAACCGCGCTGCCCGTCGCGACCCTGGCCCGGAGGCCGCCGGGTCGGCCGCCGCGCCGGCCGACTCCGCCGCCGGTCCCGACGCGCCGTCTGCGTCGGGCTTCGCGGGGGCCGAGGCGCCGGCGTGCTCCTGACCTCGCGGCTCGCTTGAGTGAGGTCGTGCCCGTGGCGGGCGAGCCGCGGCATGAGCGTGCCCGGCGCTCGGGTCGGTTGTGCCGGCCGCGCTGGAGCGAGCCTCAGAAGCTGAAGGTCACGGCTCCCTCGTCGCCGATCCACTCCCAGAGCTGGACCGTCCCGGCCACCTCGGCGTTGTCGACGAGCGTCGAGGCATCCACCTTCTTGCTGCTGACGCACACGCCGCAGGCGATGTAGCGACCGCCGGCCGCGGCATACCGGTTCATCAGGTCGACGAGCGGTGGGCACCCGTCGCACGCCACCGCGGTGGCGAAGCCACGGACCGCGAGCCGCACCGCCTCCTTGGTGAGGAACATCAGCGTCGGGCGGCCCGCCTCCGCGGCCCCGACGGCGGTGAGGAAGGCGACGGTCACCTTCTCCGCGTCCTCGAGCCCGGTGGTGAGACTGATCGCTGCCTTGCCGGCCATGTGGCACCCCCTGTCCTGCAGGTTCCCCCGCGGTCGCCGGTCCCCCGACAGGCGATGCGATTCAGCGTAGGCCGAGGCGCCAACTCCCTCAAAGTCCCGGACCGGTCCCGGCGAGGTCTGCACGCGCCGACCGAGCGGCTGCCGTCAGCCCCCGGCCTTCGACGGTGCCGACCGCAGCCCCGCGCACGCCCGGAGCTCCTCCTTCGACGCCGCCATCGCCCGACGTTCCGCCGCACTCGACTGCCGCGGGATCCCACCCCTGATCGGCGCCGGCACCCACCGCGCTCCGGTGACCTGCCGGCCCACGGTGGTCAGCTCCAGCACGACGGTCTGCGTGGTCCGCTCCTTCTTCTTGGCGTAGAAGCCGAAGTTGCCGAGCCCGTCGTCGACGTACCCGCCCCAGCGCGTGTCGCGACGTGGATGGGTCCGTGGCGGTCGACGTTCGCGGGCCCGCCGCCGGGTCGCAGGTGGGCGTGGTCAGTCGAAGACCAGGTCGGCGATGTGCGAGCGGGCAGCCGCGGCCTGCGCAGCGTGCAACGCCGCGGCGTCCCGGTGCGGGTCCACGAGGAGCCGCTGGACCCGCTCCCACTGCGCCAGGTAGCTGCGGGTGTCCCTCTCGACGAGCACCAGGCGCGCCGGCTCGGCGTACCGGATCCGCGCCGTCTCCCTGGATCCGGCCGCCGGCGGCGTGGTCGCCACCAGCGCCACGCGCCGGCTGCCGTCCCTGCCGGACGCGGCGACCAGGTACACCGACCGTCCCCGCCCTCCGACACGCACCCGGTCGCCGACCTGGAACCGGCTGGCCGGTTGCGGGCTCTCGCCGAAGTACCACAGGCTGCCGCCGCAGCCCGGGCACGCCTGCAGCTCCTTGGCGAGTTCCTCCTCACGAAGGGTGCCGGGCCGCAGGTCGGCCACGAAGTGGGCGCTGCGCGCCCCGTGCGTCCACAGCCGGCGGACCGGTGGCTGGCTCCGGGTCCAGCCCACGTAGTGCGTGATGGGGTAGTCCCGCTCGCTCTCCCCCGCTAGGTGGTCCCGGTCCCCCACCAGCGTGGGCTTGCCGTAGCAGCAGATGTAGACGTGCTCCGGGTGCCGGTCGCACTTGAGGCCGCAGGACGCTCTGCCCCCTCCGCCTCCCCGCCTCCAGGGCGCCACACCGCGCCAGGGGACAGGCCGGGCACGGTCACCGCTGTCCAGCAACGGCGCGTAGGGCTCTCCACTTAACCGGAGTCGTGCTGGTCATGCCGTCGCCAGGGGCGGGTAGCGCGGGGCCGGTCGATGCTGGGCGGGTGCCCGGTCGCTCCGGGCGGCCGTGGCGGCGCCTTGCGTGGCTGGTGTCGTTTGATCA
>DASQFD010000080.1:0-77291 GCA_035633255.1 Dermatophilaceae bacterium | reverse complement strand
GGGGGGGGGGGGGGGGGGGGGGGGGGGGTCAGAGGGCGGCGTCGGGCGCCTCGCGTCGCGCCCGGTCGGCGCTGGCGTCGTCGGGCATGGTGTTGGCGCTCATCTCGGCGTCCACCCGCCGCCGGTAGACCTCGATCTCACGCGCCACGTCGGCGTCGTCCCAGCCGAGCACGGGCGCCAGCAGCGCCGCGGCGTGCGGGGCCGCCTCCAGCCCCCGGTCGCGCGCCTCGATGGAGATCCGGGTGCGGCGGGTCAGCACGTCGGTGAGGTGCAGCGCCGCCTCGCAGGCGGCGGCGTAGACGACCTCCACCTTCAGGTGACCCTCCCCGCCGGGCAGCGGCTCGGCCAGCTCGGGCCGGGCGTTGACGAGGGCGACGAGCTGCACGGTGAGCGTGCCGTAGCGCTCGAGGAGCATCTCCACGGCCTCGACGGGGAGCCCCGCCGAGCGGGCGATCACGTGTGGCCGCTCGGCCACCTCCTCCCACCCGAGCGCGCCGACGAGCGGGATGGACTCGGTCGTCGAGGGCGGCACCTCGCGGCCGAGGTCGCGGACCGCCTCGTCGACCACGTCCTTCGCCATGACGCGGTACGTCGTGTACTTGCCCCCGGCGACGAGCACCAGCCCGGGCGCCGGGCTGGCCACCGTGTGCTCGCGGGAGACCTTCGTGGTCGGGTCGTCCTCGCCGCCGGAGACGAGCGGGCGCAGGCCGGCATACACGCCGTCGACGTCGTCGCGGGTGAGCGGCCGCACGAGCACGGCGTTGACGGTGTCCAGGAGGTAGTCGATGTCCGGCGACGAGGCGGCCGGGTGCGCCCGGTCGAACGCCCAGTCGGTGTCGGTGGTCCCGACGATCCAGTGGTCCTCCCACGAGATGACGAAGAGGACCGACGTCGCCGTGCGCAGGATGACCCCGGTCTCGGAGTCGATCCGGTCGCGGGGGACCACGAGGTGCACCCCCTTGCTGGCCCGGACCCGCACCGCGTCGGCGCCCGCCGGCGCGTCCTCGCCCAGCATGGCCTGGAGCTCGTCGGTCCACACGCCGACCGCCCCCACCACCCGCCGGGCGCGCACCTGCAGGTCCGCACCGGTCACCTCGTCGTGCGCGCGGATGCCGGTGACCTCACCGGCGGGGCCGCGCAGCAGCCCGGTCGCGGCCACCCGGTTGACGACGTGCGCCCCGTGGTCGGCGGCCGTGCGGGCCAGCTCGAGGACGAACCGGGCGTCGTCGACCTGCGCGTCGTGGTACTGGATCGCCCCGGTCAGGGCGTCCGGCCGCAGCGAGGGCATGAGCCGCAGTGCCGCCTTCTTGCCGAGGTGGCGGTGGCGGGGCAGGCCGCTGCCCGCTCCCACCCCGAACGCCAAGCCGTCGTAGAGCGCCACGCCGGACCCGACGTAGAACCGCTCCCAGGCCGGCCGGGTCAGCGGGTACATGAACGGCACCGGGCGCACCAGGTGCGGCGCGATCGTGGTCAGCAGCAGCCGCCGCTCCTGCAGCGCCTCGTGCACCAGCCCGAAGTCGAGCATCTCGAGGTAGCGCAGCCCGCCGTGGATGAGCTTGCTCGAGCGCGAGGAGGTGCCGCTGGCCCAGTCCCGGGCCTCGACCAGCCCGGTGGACAGTCCGCGGGTCACCGCGTCGAGCGCCGCACCGCACCCCACCACGCCCCCGCCCAGGACGAGGACGTCGAGCTCCTCGCCGGAGCCCAGCCGGACGAGTGCGGCGTCGCGCGCGGCGGGGGAGAGGGTCACCGGCGTCCCCTCATCCCACGTCCACCCAGCCCAGCGTGCGGTCCACGGCCTTGCGCCACCCGGCATACCCGCTCGCACGCCGTTCCGCCGACCAGCCGGGCTCCCAGCGCCGCCCCTCCGCCCAGGTCGCCCGCAGCTCCTCGGTGCCGGACCAGAAGCCCACGGCCAGCCCCGCGGCATACGCGGCACCGAGCGCGGTCGTCTCGGTGACCACCGGGCGGGACACCGGGCAGCCGAGCACGTCGGCCTGCAGCTGCATGCACAGCTCGTTGGCGGTGACGCCGCCGTCGACCTTCAGGACCGACAGCGAGATCGGGAGGTCGCCCGCCTCGGCGTCGCGCGTCATGGCGTCGGCGATGTCGCGCGACTGGTAGCAGATCGCCTCCAGGGTGGCCCGCGCCAGGTGCGCGTTGGTGTGGTAGCGGGAGAGGCCGACGATCGCGCCACGGGCGTCGGAGCGCCAGTACGGCGCGAAGAGCCCCGAGAAGGCGGGCACGAAGTACATCCCGTCCGTCCCGTCGACCGAGGCCGCGAGCCCCTCCACCTCGGACGCCCCGGAGATGATCCCGAGCTGGTCGCGCAGCCACTGCACCGCGGACCCGGTGACGGCGATCGAGCCCTCCAGGGCGTAGACCGGCTCGGCGTCGCCCAGCTGGTAGGCGATCGTGGTGAGCAGCCCGTTGGTGCTGCGGACCGGCCGGGTGCCGGTGTTCATCAGGAGGAAGTTGCCGGTGCCGTAGGTGTTCTTGGCCTCGCCCGGCTCGAAGCACACCTGGCCGACCATGGCCGCGTGCTGGTCGCCGAGGACGCCGGTGACCGGCACGGGGGCCAGCCCGCGCGCTGCGGGAGTGGCCCCGTATGCCGTGGGGTGGCTGGAGGGGTGGATGGCCGGGAGCATCGCGCGGGGCACCCCGAAGAGGGCGAGGAGCTCCTCGTCCCAGTCCAGCGTCCGCAGGTCCATGAGCATGGTCCGGCTGGCGTTGGTGACGTCGGTGGCGTGCACCCCTCCGTCCGGGCCGCCGGTGAGGTTCCAGACGACCCACGAGTCGGCGGTGCCGAAGAGGGCGTCACCGCGCTCGCCCGCCTCGCGCAGGCCGTCGACGTTCTTCAGGAGCCAGCGCATCTTGCCGCCGGAGAAGTAGGTGGCGGGGGGCAGGCCGGCCCGCTCGCGGATCAGCTCGCCGTGGCCGTCGCGCTCGAGCTGCGCGGCGAGCGCGTCGGTGCGGGTGTCCTGCCAGACGATCGCGTTGTGCAGCGGCATGCCCGTGCGCCGGTCCCACACCACGGTGGTCTCCCGCTGGTTGGTCACGCCGACGGCGGCGAGGTCCGCGGTGGTGAGCCTGGCCGCGCCCAGTGCGGTGCCGATGACCGTCTGGGTCCGCTCCCAGATCTCCAGCGGGTTGTGCTCCACCCAGCCCGGGCGCGGCAGCACCTGTTGGTGCTCGAGCTGGTGGCGGGCCACCTCCCGCCCGTCGTGGTCGAACACCATGAAGCGCGTGCTCGTCGTGCCCTGGTCGACCGCGCCGAGAAAGTCCGCCACGCCCGAAGCGTATGCCGCGGAGGTGCGTGGGTGCCGGGGACCCGCGCGGCGTCGCTGGGGTCGATCGGCCCAGCGGACGCGGATGCGTGCAGCGGACGCTGACACAACCGCGTCCGTCGCAACGATCCGCGACCGCCAGCCGCGGGGGCAGGTCCGGACGCCGGTGGGCGCCGTCCACAGGTGCGGCTCGGCGCCTGCACCGTCCACAGCGCCGCTCGCCTGCGGTGCTGGCGGGACGTCGGTGCCCCACCGTCATGGACGTGGAACCACGACTGCGAGATCTCGCCCGAGGACAGGGGGGTGTCTTCGCTGCGGCGGACGCGCGGCGGTGCGGGGCGGACGCCGTCCTGCTCCACCGCCTGGTCTCCCGCGGTGAGGTGGTCCGGGTCCGGCGGGGCGCGTTCGTGCTGGCGGAGGCCCTCACTGCCGCAGGCCCTGACGAGCGGTACCGCCTCCACGTCAAGGCCGTGATGCGGTCACGGTCCTGCGGTGACGCGGCGAGCCACCACGCCGCGCTCGCCATCCACCGCCTGCCGTTGTACGGCGTCGACACCGGCACGGTGGACGTCGACACCCTCGTCTCACGCGTTCGGGTGCGGACCGGGCTGCGAACACACCCCCCGGCGGCGTCGGGCGTGGAGCTGGTGGAAGGGACCCGCGCCGTGGTGGTCCCCACGGCGCTGGTCCAGACCGCCGCGGCCTCCGGCGTGGTGGCGGGCGTGTGCGCCATGGACCGTGCCGTCCACGAGGGCCGGTGTGGCGTCGACGAGCTCACCACGGCGGTCGAGCTGCTCGCGGAGCCGCACCGTCGGGCGGCGCGGACGGCCATCGCCGCGATCGACCCGCGCACCGAGTCGGTGGGGGAGTCGCGGACGCGGCTCCTCCTCACCGACCTCGGCTTCCGGGTGAGGACGCAGTTCGCGGTCGTGGCCGGGTCGGCGTTCCTCGGCCGGGTCGACTTCCTCGTCGACGACGTCGTGGTCGTGGAGTTCGACGGGATGGTCAAGTACGAGGGAGCCGACGGCAAGGCGGCGTTGGCGGCCGAGAAGCAGCGCGAGTCGCGGATCGTCGACGCGGGCTACGAGGTCGTGCGCGTCGTGTGGGCCGACCTCGCCGACCCGGCCGGGTTGGCGCGTCGGATCCGGGTGGCCAGGGCCCGGGCACTGCGTCGGCGTGCGGCTCGCTGACCGCGTCTCGTGGCTGGGCGCCTGGCTCACCTTGTACCGCACCCGCGCCGGTCGCGGATCCTTGCCGCAGACGCGGATATGTGCGCGTCCGGTGCAAGCTTCTGCGTCAGCCGCCGGATGGACCCCAGCGCCGGGGTGAGCGCCGGGGGTGGCGGCCCCAGCGGGTGGTGACGCGGGTGGCCGCCCGGGCGGGTGGTGACGCGACCCTGTGAGGGGACGCACACGGCATGCGGCTGCCGTCGCGCGAGCCGGGCACGGGAGGATGGCGACGATCCCACGCCACCGACCCAGCGACGAGGAGGGCCCATGCAGTTCGGCCGCAGCTACGAGGAGTTCGAGGTCGGCGCGACCTACAAGCACTGGCCCGGCAAGACGGTGACGGAGTACGACGACCACCTGTTCTGCCTGCTGACGATGAACCACCACCCGCTGCACCTGGACAGCCACTACGCCGAGGAGACCACGCAGTTCGGGAAGAACGTCGTCGTCGGCAACTACGTCTACTCTATCCTGCTCGGCATGTCCGTCCCGGACATCTCCGGCAAGGCCATCGCCAACCTGGAGATCGAGAGCCTGCGGCACGTGGCGCCGACCTTCCACGGCGACACCCTCTACGGCGAGACGACGGTGCTCGACAAGTGGGAGAGCACCAGCAAGGACGACCGCGGCGTCGTCCACGTCCAGACCATCGGCTACAACCAGGACGGCAAGGTGGTCTGCATCTTCCGCCGCAAGGTGATGGTCCCCAAGGACAGCTACCTCCAGGCCCGCGGCGGCGAGCAGCCGGGCCGGCCCGTGCCCCAGCCGGACCGGAACTGGCCCGGGCCGCAGGGGACGGACGGCGCGCCGGCCTAGCCCACCGCCCGGTATGCCGGGTGCCCGGCCCGTGCGGGCACCGGCGCCGCGACCGCGCGCCACTACGCTGGACCGGTGCCGGCCGACCTCCACGTCCACTCGACGGCGAGCGACGGCACCGACTCCCCGAGCGCCGTGGTCGAGCTCGCCGCGGCCGCCGGCCTGACCACCGTCGGGCTCACCGACCACGACACCACGGGTGGATGGCACGAGTCGGCGACGGCGGCCGAGCGGGTGGGTATCGGCCTGGTCAGGGGGGTCGAGGTCTCCGCACAGCGGGCCGGGGCCAGCGTCCACGTGCTCGGCTACCTGCCGGACCCCGCCCACGCCGAGCTGGCCGGTGAGCTCGAGCGGGCCCGTGCCAGCCGGGTGACCCGGCTGGACCGGATGGTCGAGCGGATGGCCGCCGACGGCATACCGGTCACGGTGGCCTCCGTGCGCGCCCAGCTGGCTCCGGGCGCCACCCCCGGGCGCCCCCACATCGCCGACGCGCTCGTCGCGGCCGGCGTGGTGCCGGACCGGGACGCGGCGTTCGCGACCTACCTCTCCGCGCGCAGCCGCTACTACGTCTCCCACTACGCGCCCGACCCGGTGCGGGCCGTCCAGCTCGTCCGGGCCGCCGGCGGGGTGGCCGTCGTCGCCCACCCGTTCGCCACCTACCGGGGGCGCACGACCAGCGACGCGCTGCTCGCCGAGATGGCCGCGGCCGGGCTCGACGGCATCGAGGTGCACCACCGCGACCACGACGGCGTCGCCGTCGCGCACGGTCTGGGACTGGCGCGCGACCTCGGGCTGCTCGTCACCGGCAGCAGCGACTACCACGGCACCGGCAAGGTCAACCGCCTCGGCGAGCACACCACCACGCCGGAGGTCCTGGAGGAGATCGTCGCGCGCGCCAGCGGGGTGCCGGTGGTCGCGGCGTGAGCGCAGCGCCCGACCGGCCGGCGTCGCCCTCCGCGTCCGTCACCCTCGTCACCGTCGTCCGCGCCACCTGAGACCCGCAGGAGATCCCGATGACCCCGCCGCGCCCCGCCCCCGTGCCCCCCGACGCACCGGCGGGCTCGGAGCAGATTCTCGTGCTCTCGTGCCCGGACCGGCCGGGCATCGTCGCCGCGGTGACCGCCACCCTGTTCGAGCTGGGCGCGAACATCGAGGAGAGCCAGCAGTTCAGCGACCACCGCACCGGGCGCTACTTCATGCGGGTCCGCTCCTCCCTGCCGCCGGGTGGCCGGGCCACCGCGGAGGTCCGGACGGCGCTCGCGCCGGTGGCCGACCGCTTCGGCATGGACTGGGAGGTCCGCGACGCCGCCCGCCCCTACCGCACCCTGGTCATGGTCAGCCGCGCCGGCCACTGCCTCAACGACCTGCTCTTCCGCTGGCGCAACGGCGGGCTCAACACCGAGGTCGTCGCCGTGGTGTCCAACCACCAGGACCTGGAGCCGCTCGCCGCCGCCCACGGTGTGCCCTTCCACCTCGTCCCGGTGACGCCGGGGACCAAGCCCGCCGCCGAGGACCGCCTGCGGGCGCTGGTGGCTGACCTGGAGGTCGACCTCGTCGTCCTCGCCCGCTACATGCAGGTGCTGTCCGACGGCCTCACCCGCGAGCTGACGGGCCGGGTCATCAACATCCACCACTCGTTCCTGCCGAGCTTCAAGGGGGCCAAGCCGTACCACCAGGCCTACGCCCGGGGGGTCAAGATCGTCGGCGCCACCGCGCACTACGTCACCGCGGACCTGGACGAGGGGCCGATCATCGAGCAGGACGTCCACCGAGCCGACCACCGGATGGCCGCCGCGGACCTCGTGCGAGCGGGCGAGGAGGTCGAGTCCCGCGTGCTGGCCCGGGCGGTGCGCTGGCACTGCGAGAGCCGGATCCTGCTCAACGAGGGCCGCACCGTCGTCTTCAGCTGACGCCTGCGGCCCGCTGTCGGCGCCGCCCGCTGTCGGCGCCGCCCGCCGTCGGCACCGTCCGCTGTCGGCGCCGCGCGGTAACGTCCCCGGCGTGACCGAGGTCGTGGGTGCCGCGCCGCGCCAGGCCCCCCTCCCGGGGATGCCCCCGAGGGGGTATGCCGCGAGCCCGAGCCGGCTGCTCGCCTTCCTCGACTGCCCCCGCCGCTACCGCATGCGCTACCTCGATCGGCCCCCGCCGCCGGCCCGGGCGCAGCGGGCGCACACGACGCTGGGCCTGGCGGCCCACGCGGCGCTGGCCCGCTGGTGGGACCTCGACGCCCCCGACCGGACGCCGTCCGCCGGCGGCCGGCTGGTGCGCGAGGCGTGGAGCGGGGTGGGCTTCCGCGACGCCGAGCAGTCGGCGCGCTGGCGGCGGGTCACGGAGCAGCACGTGACGGCATACCTGGTCGGCGTGGACCCGACCCGAGCGCCCACGGGGGTCGAGCGCTCGGTCGCCTTCGCGGTCGACGGGCTGGCGGTCAACGGGCGAGTGGACCGGCTCGACGACCGTGACGGGGAGCTGGTCGTGGTCGACTACAAGACGAGCCGGGCCGTGCCCACGGACGAGGACGCCCGGACCTCCCTGCCGCTGGCCCTCTACGCGGCGGCGGTGTGGCGGATGTGGCGGCGGCGCTGCGTGCGCGTGGAGCTGCACCACCTCCCGACCGGGGCCGTCGCCGGGCACACCCACACGCCCGAGTCGCTGACGCGCAAGCTGGCGGAGGCGCGCTCGATCGCCCGGGACGCGCGCGATGCCGAGGACGACCTGGTGCAGCGCGGCCCGGCGTCGACCGCGTTCCCCGCCGTGGTGACGCCGCTCTGCCGGTGGTGCGACTTCCGGGCCGCCTGCCCCGAGGGGCAGGCCGCGGGCCCGGAGCAGCCGGACTGGGCCGCGCTGGAGGAGCCGGGAGGTGCCGGCGCCCGCTGACGGCCCGGCGCCCGCTGACGGCCCGGCGCCCGCTGACGGGTCGGGCGCCCGCTGACGGGTCGGGGCCCGCTGACGGGTCGGGGCCCGCTGACGGACCGGGGCCCGCTGACGGACCGGGGCCCCGGCGCCCGGCGCCCGGCGCCCCCGCCAGCCTCGACCGCGAGGCCGTTGCGGCCTGAGACACTGGGGGCGATCCCACGTCCCTCCGCCCCGACAGGAGCGCCCGTGCCGCCACGCGCCCGCGCCCGCAAGGCCGTCGTCGTCGCCGTCGCCAACCAGAAGGGTGGCGTCGCCAAGACCACATCGGTCGCGTCCCTCGGCGCGGCCTTCGCCGAGCTCGGCCAGCGGGTCCTGCTCGTCGACCTCGACCCGCAGGCGTGCCTGACCTTCAGCCTGGGGGTGGACCCGGACACGGTCGAGCACTCGGTGCACGAGGTGCTCCTCGGCCAGGCGGCCGTCTCCGACGTCGTCCTCCCCTGCGACGAGGGGGTCGACCTCCTGCCGAGCTCGATCGAGCTCGCAGGCGCCGAGGCGGTGCTCCTCGGGCGCCCGGCGCGGGAGTACGTGCTCCAGCAGGCGCTGGAGCCGGTGCTCGGCGACTACGACGTCGTGCTCCTCGACTGCTCGCCCAGCCTCGGGGTGCTCACGCTCAACGCCCTGACCCTGGCGCGGGGCGTCATCGTGCCGATGCCGTGCGAGATGCTCGGCCACCGCGGCGTCGGGCAGCTGCTCGACACCGTCCGCGACGTCAAGAAGTTCCTCAACCGCCGGCTGACCGTCCTCGGGATCCTCCCCACCCTGTACGACGGGCGCAGCCTCCACGCCCGTGAGGTGCTCGCGGACGTCGGTCGGCGCTACGGCGTGCCGGTGCTCTCGCCGCCCATCCCCCGCACCGTCCGCTTCGCGGAGGCCCCGGCCGTCGGCCGGTCGATCCTCGCCTCCGCGCGCTCCTCCAAGGGGGCGCGGGCCTACCGTGAGGTGGCGGAGCAGCTGCTCGCCCGCCTCGGCCTCGAGCCGGCCGCCCAGCCCGTGACCGTAGGAGACCAGCCGTGAGCCAGACCCCCGCTCTCCAGGTGGACACCCCGGGCGGCCGCTTCCGCCCGAGCACGCTCGAGCGCCGGGCCATGCGCGACGACGACGTTCGCGTCGAGATCCACTACGCGGGCATCTGCCACAGCGACATCCACCAGGTCCGCGAGGAGTGGGGCACGGCGTCCTTCCCCATGGTGCCGGGCCACGAGATCGCCGGCGTCGTGACCGAGGTCGGGTCGGCCGTCACCCGCCGCCGGGTCGGCGACCGGGTCGGCGTCGGCTGCATGGTCGACTCGTGCCGCGAGTGCGCGATGTGCAAGGACGGCCACGAGAACTTCTGCGAGGTCCGCACCGTGTGGACGTACAACGACTCCTACCCGGACGGCGAGCCGACCATGGGCGGGTACAGCCGTGAGGTCGTCGTGGCCGAGCGGTTCGTCGCCGGCATCCCGGACCCGCTGGGGCTGGACGTCGCCGTGCCGCTGCTGTGCGCCGGCATCACCACCTGGACTCCGCTGCGCCGGTGGGGCGCCGGGCCCGGCGCGAAGGTGGCCGTCGTCGGGATGGGGGGTCTGGGCCACGTCGGCGTGAAGCTCGCCGTCGCCCTCGGTGCCGAGGTCACCGTGCTGAGCCACACGATGTCCAAGGAGTCCGACGGGCTCGCCTTCGGCGCCTCGGACTACCGCGCGACCGGCGACGGCGCGGTCTTCCGCGACCTCCGGAGCTCCTTCGACCTGGTGCTCAGCACCGTCAGCGCCGACCTGCCGGTCGACCGCTACCTCGGCCTGCTCCGCCCCTTCGGCGCCTTCGTCGACGTGGGGCTGCCCGAGCATCCGCAGCCGGTGCGGTTCGGGGTGCTCTGCAACGGGGACAAGGTGCTGGCCGGGTCGAACATCGGCGGCATGCCGGGGACCCAGGAGATGCTCGACTTCTGCGGTCGGCACGGGATCGGGGCCACCGTGGAGACGATCGCCGCCGACGAGGTCGACGCGGCCTGCGACCGCGTGGTGGCCAGCGACGTGCGCTACCGCTTCGTCATCGACACCGCGACCATCCCGGCCTGACCGCGAGGGGGAGCAGCGGGCGGCCGGGACGCCGGTGGTGACCACCCGGCATACCGCACCCGGCGCAGCCCGGGGTCACCCGGCCGAGCCGGCCCCGTCCTGGCCGCCCCGGGTGCGCCTGCGGGACCGCGAGCGACGGGGCCGCTCACCCGCGGGCGCCGCCTCGGCTCGGGGAGCGCGCTCGGGCGGGCCGCCGTGCTCGCGGCGCCGCTCCCGCTGCTGCCCACCGCGTGCGGAGGAGGGCCGGCCGCCGCCGCCACCGCTGCCCGCGCCGCGGCGGCCGCCGGAGCGGCCGGTCTCCCCGAGGTCCTCGAGCACCTCGGCGCCGAGCCCGGCCCGGGTGCGCTGCGAGCGGGGCAACCGGCCGGTGGCGCTGGTGGGGATGCCCAGCTCGGCCGAGAGGTGATCGGAGGAGGAGTAGGTCTCCTCCGGCTCGGGGATGCCCAGGTCGAGGGCCTTGTTGATCAGGCCCCACCGCGGCAGGTCGTCCCAGTCGACGAAGGTCACGGCGACCCCGGTGTTGCCGGCGCGGCCGGTGCGGCCGACGCGGTGCAGGAAGGTCTTCTCGTCCTCGGGGCACTGGTAGTTGATGACGTGGGTGACGTTCTCCACGTCGATACCGCGGGCGGCCACGTCGGTCGCGACGAGGACGTCCACCTTGCCGTTGCGGAAGGCGCGCAGCGCCTGCTCCCGGGCACCCTGACCGAGGTCGCCGTGGATCGCGGCCGCCGCGAACCCGCGCTCGCTGAGGTCGTCGGCGACCTTGGCGGCGGTGCGCTTGGTGCGGCTGAAGATGATGGTGAGGCCACGACCCTCGGACTGCAGGATGCGGGCCAGCATCTCGGTCTTGTCCATCGCGTGGGCGCGGTAGACGTGTTGGGTGGTGGCCCTGACGGTCTGCGAGGTGTCGCCCTCGGCCTCGCTCATGGCCCGGATGTGGGTCGGCTGGCCCATGTAGCGGCGCGCCAGTGCCACGACCGCGCCCGGCATCGTCGCCGAGAAGAGCATGGTCTGGCGGCTTGCCGGCGTCAGGGCGAGGATCCTCTCGACGTCGGGGAGGAAGCCCAGGTCCAGCATCTCGTCGGCCTCGTCGAGCACCACCGTGCGGACGCGGGAGAGGTCGAGGTGGCCCTGCTTCGCGAGGTCGAGAAGCCGGCCGGGCGTTCCCACGACGACCTCGACGCCGCGGCGGAGGGCCTCCACCTGCGGCTCGTAGGCCCGCCCGCCGTACACGGTGAGGACGCGGATGCCGCGGCGGGCCCCGGCCTTCTCCAGGTCGCCGGCGACCTGCCCCGCGAGCTCCCGGGTCGGCGCCACGGCGAGGGCCTGGGGCCGGCCGGCCGCCGGCAGGTCGGCGAAGCCGGCGTCGCCCGGGGCGACCACCTTCTGCAGCAGGGGGATGCCGAAGCCGAGCGTCTTGCCGGTGCCCGTCTTGGCCTGGCCGATGATGTCGTGCCCGGAGAGCGCGACCGGCAGGGTCATCGCCTGGATGGGGAACGGCTCGGTGATGCCGTGGTCGGCCAGGGCCGCGACCAGGTCCGGGTGGACGGGGTAGTCGGCGAAGCTGCCCGGCACCTCCTCGACCGCGGCCTCCTCCTCGACCGCGGCCACCTCCTCGACCTGGGCCTCCTGGGCGACCTGGGCCCCCTCGGCGGACGCGGAGGCGGAGGCGTGGGTCGTCGTGGTGCGGGGGCCGCCGTCCGACTCGTCGGGCTGGGGCAAGGTGGATGTGCTCGTGGGGTCGCTCATCGGCTCTCTCGGATCGGCGGGCCGCACCAGAGGGAGGGCGACCGTGGCGTCGGGCCGATCGGAGGTCTGGGAGTGCAGGGCGCCGAGCGCCGTTCGCGGAAGTGCTCGTGCCGACCGGGCACCGTCTGACGCCCGCAGTCTACCCTCCGCTCATGGACACCCCCGCCGGCCCCGCGCAGGAACCCCCGGTCTCCCGCGAGGCCGTCGTCGACCTCCTCGGCGTGCTGGCCTACGGCGAGCTCACCGCCTGCATCCGGATGGCCAGCGACTCCGACCTCGCCCCGACGCTGTCGGTCAAGGCCGCGATGGCGGGGCTGGCCTCGCGCGAGTACCGCCAGTACGAGCAGCTGGTCGAGCGGATGCGCGGGCTGGGTGTCGACCCCGAGGCGGCGATGCAGCCCTTCATGGCGCCGTTCACGGCGTACCACGACCGGACCCGACCCAAGACCTGGCTGGAGGGGCTGGTGAAGGCCTACGTGGGGGAGGGCATCGCCAAGGACTTCTACCGCGAGATGGCGGCGCTCGTGGACGAGGAGACCCGCGGCGTCATGGACCTCGCCCTTGAGGACGTCGGCGAGGCCGACTACATCGTGGGGGTGGTCCGCGACGCCACCCGCACCGACCCGCCCACCGGTGCCCGGCTCGCGCTGTGGGGTCGCCGGCTCGTCGGCGAGGCGCTCTCGCAGGCGCAGGCCGTCGCCGTGGACCGGGACGCGCTCGCCGGGCTGCTGCTCGCCTCGGGCGGCGGGCTGGCGGAGGTCGGGGAGATGTTCCACCGGCTGACCGAGCGTCACCAGGCGCGGATGCGCCGGCTCGGGCTGCAGGGCTGAGCGACTGCTGGCAGGTCCGCAGGCCGAGCGCCGCACGCGACGAGGGCCCCGTCCGGATGGACGGGACCCTCGTGGGCTCGTGAGGTGCGTCAGACCGTCGTGGTGTCCTTGCGTCCGGTGATCGCGCCGTAGCCGACGACGAGCGCCGCCGCCACGGCGATGCTGATGAACCAGCGGATCCAGTCGATGCCGCCGGTGTCACCGACGCCCAGCAGGCCTGCCAGCCAGTAGCCGGCAAGGGCCCCGAGGATGCCGAGGATGACGGTGACGATGAGGTTGATGTTCTGCTTGCCGGGCATCACCAGACGCGCCAGCACGCCGATCACCGCGCCGAAGATGATCGTGCCGATGACTTCGAAGAATCCCATGTGGACCGTTCCTTTCCCTGCCCTCTCGGGCGCTGGACTGATCGCCGTGCGACGGCCCGGTGGCCACCGCGTGGAGCGCGCCCGCCGTTGGACGTGACGCACGGACTCTAGCGCCGCGTGCGCGCCGCGCGGGGGATTTCGCAATGACCACTTCAGGAACACCGGTAACAGCTTGGTATGCCGGCGCCCGCCCGGCGGTGCCCACACCCCGGATTGGTGTCGGCGCAGGTCAGCGCGTCAGCGGGCGAGCCGGGAGGCTCGCCGACCACCGGGCGGGGGCCGGTCCCGGTGGGTCAGCCGCCGAAGCCCACCCCACGCTTGTCGGACTCGCCGATCTGCACCCAGCCCAGCGCCCGCCCCGGGACGAGGATCTGCCGCCCCCGCTCGTCGCTGAGGCGGAGCACCCCGCCGTCCTCGAGCGCCCGCTGCACCGCCGCCTGCACGTCGGCAGGCGACTCGTCGGTCTCCAGGGAGATCTCCCGGGCGACGTTCTGCACGCCGATGGTGACTTCCACGTTCCGCTCGCTTTCCTCAAGGTGGTCCGGCGTGACCGCCGGCCGTGCCGCGCGTGGTGCGCGGACAATCTAACCGCGGGAGTCGAGGTTCCCTTCCTCGCCGTCCGCACCGGGCCGGTGGCCGTCGACCTTGGGGAAGGAGCCGAGGCCGCCCCACGCCAGGGCCACGACGAGCGAGGCGGCCTCGTCCCGGGGGATGGAGCCGCCCTGGGCCAGCCAGTAGCGCGCCGTGATCTGGGCCATCCCCGAGAGGCCGGTGCCGAGGAGCATCGCCCGCTCGTCGTCGACGCCGGTGTCCTGGGCGATGACGTCGGCGATCGCCTCGGCGCAGGCCAGCTCGACACCGTCGAGGCGGGCACGGACCTGCGGGACGCTGGTGAGGTCGGACTCGAAGACCATCCGGAACGCCGCGCCCTCGCGCGAGACGAACTCGTAGTACGCCCCGATCGTCGCGGCCACCCGCGCGTGGTTGCCCTCGGCCGGCAGGGCGAGGGCCTCGCGGACGAGCCGCTCGAGGGTGTCGCAGTGCTGGTCCAGCAGGGCGAGGTAGAGGTCCAGCTTGCCCGGGAAGTGCTGGTAGAGCACCGGCTTGGAGACCCCGGCCCGGTCCGCGATCTCGTCCATGGCCGCCGCGTGGTAGCCGCGGGAGACGAAGACGTCCTGCGCGGCCCGCAGGAGCTGAGCCCGTCGCTCGGACCGGGGCATGCGCTGGCCGCGCTGCGCCGGGAGTGAGGTGGTCATGGAGATCCTCGCGTGGGTGGTGGGGCCGTGGACATCGTACGGACGGCGGGGCGGCTACCGTGCACGCCATGCCCCGCCCGCCGCTCGTCCCGGAGGGTCCCCCGCTCGGCGCCGCCGAGCGGGCCCGCTACGCGCGACACCTGCTGCTGCCCGGCCTCGGCGCGTCCGGACAGCGTCGCCTGCGCGCTGCCAGCGTCCTGGTGGTGGGAGCCGGCGGACTCGGGTCCCCGACCCTGCTCTACCTCGCGGCGGCCGGCGTCGGCCGGCTCGCCGTCGTGGACGACGACGTCGTGGAGCCCTCCAACCTCCAGCGGCAGGTCGTGCACCGCACCGCCGACGTGGGCTCGCCCAAGACCGCGTCGGCGGCCCGGGCGGTGCGCGACCTCGACCCGGGCGTGGAGGTCCTCGAGCACCGGGAGCGCCTCGACTCCTCGACCGCCCTGGACCTGCTCGCCGAGCACGACCTCGTCGTCGACGGGGCCGACACCTTCCCGACCCGCTACCTCGTCGGCGACGCGTGCGCCCGGCTGGGCATGCCGCACGTGTGGGGTGCGGTGTACCGGTACGACGCCCAGGCCAGCGTGTGGTGGGCCGGCGAGGGACCCTGCTACCGCTGCGTGTTCCCCGTCGCGCCGGCGCCGGACGCCGTGCCGTCGTGCGCGACCGGAGGCGTGCTCGGTGCCACCTGCGGGACCATCGGCTCGGTGCTGGTCACCGAGGTGGTCAAGCTGGTGACCGGCACCGGGGACCCCCTGGTCGGCCGGCTCCTCCTGCACGACGCGCTCCGGCAGGAGTGGGGGACCGTCCCCGTCGCCGCCGACCCCGCGTGCCCGGTCTGCGGCCCGGGAGCGGACCCGTTGGCGCCCCTGGGGTATGCCGTGCCGCCGGCGGCCACGTGGGTGGTGCCGGACCCGGGCCGGGGGGCGACCGGCGTCGCCCCGACGGGTCAGGAGGTGGGGGGCCGGTCCGAGCCGCTGCCCTCGGTCGAGGTGGGCGTCCTGGCGGCCCGCCTGGCCGCCCGGGACCGGGGGACGGACGACTTCGTCCTGCTCGACGTGCGCGAGCCCGGGGAGCGGGAGGTGGTCACCATCCCGGGGGCGGTGCCCGTGCCGCTGGGGGACCTTCGGGAGGGGCGCCACGCGGACATGCCCGCCGACCGGCCGGTGCTCGTCCACTGCCGTTCCGGGGCCCGCTCCGCCGAGGCCGTGGCGCTGCTGCGCGAGCGTGGCGTCGACGCGGTCGACGTCTCCGGCGGGGTCCTCGCGTGGGTGCGTGACGTCGACCCGTCGCTGCCGACCTACTGACGCGCGGCACGGTCCCCATGCCCCCGGCCCCCGGCCTGCCGACGGAGTTCGCCGAGGTGGTGCTCGACCTCGTCGCGAGCATCCCGCCCGGGCGGGTCCTGACCTACGGCGACGTGGCGGCGCGCTCGGGCACGGGGGGCGCCCGCGCGGTCGGGACCGTGCTGGCCCGCTTCGGGGGCGAGGTGCCGTGGTGGCGCGTCGTCCGGGCGGGCGGGCGGCTGCCGCGGGGGCTGGAGGAGCGGGCCCTGGGGTGCCTGCTGGCGGAGGGAACCCCGCTCCTGGGTGCGGACGGCCCCCACGAGGCGCGGACGGCGCCGCCCGCCCGTCCGGGCTCGCACCCGGCCCCGGGGGTGCCCGGGTGGCCCGACCCGTCCGCGGTGCGGGTCGACCTCCGGCGGTGCCGTTGGGACGGACCGGCGGATGTCGGTGCCCCGTGATGGGATGCGGTCGTGCTGCTCCTCCGTCGTCCCCCCACCGCCGCCGTGGCGCCGCCGGAGCCCGACGCGGTGCAGCGGGCGGCGCTACGGCACCGGGGCGGCCTCCTGCGGGTGCTGGGGGCGCCCGGCACCGGGAAGACGACCCTCGCCGTCGAGCTGGTGGCCGACCGGGTCGCCCGTGACGGCCTCGCTCCGGATTCGTGCCTGGTCCTCACCGGCACCCGTCGCTCCGCGGGCGAGCTGCGGGAGCGGGTGACCACCCGGCTCGGCCACACCTCGACCGAGCCGCTGGCCCGCACCTGGTCGTCCTTCGGCTTCGGTCTGCTCCGGCAGGCGGCGGCCCTCGCGGGGGAGCCGACGCCGCGGCTGCTGAGCGGGCCGGAGCAGGACGTGGTCCTGCGGGAGCTGCTGTCCGGGCACGCCTCGGGGGCCGTGCCGGGCCCGGTGTGGCCCGAGCGGGTGGCGTTGGCGCTGCCCACGCGGTCCTTCCGCGGAGAGCTGCGTGACCTGCTCATGCGCGCCGTCGAGCTGGGCCTGGAGCCGCAGGAGCTGGCCGCGCTCGGGCGCGACCACGGCCGGACGGAGTGGGTGGCGGCGGCCGACGTGCTGCGTGAGTACGACGAGGTCACCGCGCTCTCGGCGCCGGGGGCGTACGACCCGGCGTGGGTCTGCGGAGCCGCGGCCGACCTGCTCGTCGACGACCCGGAGGCGGCCGAGCGGGTGCGCCGGTCGGTGCGTGTGGTCGTCGTCGACGACGCGCAGGAGCTCACCCCGGCCGCGGTTCGCCTGGTCCGTGCCGTGGTGGCCGTGGCCGCTCCGGACGTCGTCCTGCTCGGCGACCCCGACGCCGCCACCTCGACCTTCCGCGGCGCGGACCCGCTGTGGCTCGCGACGCGGTGGACCGACCTCGCCCCGCGGGGGGCCACCGACACGTTGACCCTGCGCACGGCATACCGCACTCCGGAGGCGGTGCGCGAGACGGCCACCCGGGTCGCCGCGCACATCGGGGTGCTGGGCGACCCGGGCCACCGGCGCGCGGCGCCGGGCCGGCCGGGCGGGACCGTGTCCGTGCACCTCCTGCGGTCGGTGGCGCAGGAGGCGGCGTCCGTGGCCGCCCGCCTCCGGCGCGCCCACCTCGTCGAAGGACGACCCTGGTCCGAGATGGCGGTCGTGGTCCGCGGCCGGGCCCGCACGGCCCTGCTGCGGCGGGTGCTCGAGGGAGCCGGCGTGCCCGTCGGTGCCGCGACTGCCGACCTGCCGGTGCGCGAGGAGGCCGCCGTGCGTCCGCTCCTCACCGTCCTTGGGTGGGTGGCGGCGCTGGCCGGTGACGGCACGGCCCGGCCCCCTGTTGACGAGGTCGCCGACGTCCTCACCTCGCCGCTCGGGGGGGCCGACCCGGTGGCGATGCGGCGGTTGCGCCGAGCCCTGCGGCGCGAGGAGCTGGCGGCCGGCGGCCCGCGCACCAGTGACGAGCTGCTCGTCGAGGCGCTCCGGACCCCGGCGCTGCTGCACGGGCCCGGGCCGGAGGCCGCCCCGGCGCGACGGGTGGCCCGGGTGCTCGAGGCCGCGTGCGCCGCCGCGCTCGACGAGGGCTCGGGAGCCTGGCGGGCGGGGGTGAGCGCCGAGGCGGTCCTGTGGGCGATGTGGGACGCCAGCGGCCTGGCCGTGCCGTGGCGCTCGACCGCGCTCGGGCTCGGGGCGGCGTCCGCCCGGGCCGACCGCGACCTCGACGCCGTGCTCGCCCTGCTCGACGCGGCCGGCCGCTTCGCCGATCGGCTCCCGGCCGCCGCCCCGGACGCCTTCCTCGAGCACGTCCGGGGGCAGGACGTGCCCGGTGACACGCTCGTCGCGCGCGCGCCCGCGGGGGATGCGGTGGCCCTGCTGACCCCCCAGGCGGCGGCGGGTCGGGAATGGCCGCTCGTCGTCGTGGCCGGTGTGCAGGAGGGGGTGTGGCCCGACCTGCGGCTGCGCGGCTCGCTGCTGGGGTCGGCGGAGCTCGTCGACGTGGTCACGGGGCGGGCCGGCGACCGGCGGGCGGCGCAGGCGGCCGTCCGCCACGACGAGACCCGTCTCCTCCTCGTGGCGGTCACGCGAGCCAGCGCCGAGCTCGTGGTCACCGCCGTGCGCAGTGCCGACGAGCAGCCCTCGCCCTACCTCGACGTCGTCGACCCGCGCCCCGAGGAGGCGGGGCCGCGGCCGTTCGACGACCCGGCCCGGATGCTGGCCCTCCCCGCGCTCGTCGGCGAGCTGCGCCGGGAGGTCGCCGGTGCCGACGCCTCCCGCCGCGGGGCTGCGGTGACGGCGCTGGCCCGGCTCGCCTCCGCCGGGGTCCCGGGCGCCGACCCGGCCCGGTGGTGGCCGCTGACCACCTGGTCCGACGACCGCCCCGTCCGGCCGGCGGAGGCCGCGGTGACGGTCTCACCGTCGCGCGTGGAGAGCTTCACCCGGTGCGCGCTGCGCTGGCTGCTGACGACCTGCGGCGCCGACGGCCCGGCCCGCGGGGCCGCCGACGTCGGCACCCTGGTCCACGAGGTGGCCGCCGAGCTGCCGGACGCGGAGGTGGAGGAGCTGGTCGCGGCCGTGGACGCCCGCTGGCCGCGGCTGGGTATGCCGCAGGGCTGGGTGAGCGACCGCAAGCGGGGCGAGGCCCATGCCATGGTCGAGCGGCTGTCCCGCTACGTCCACCACGCCGACGGTCAGGGCTTCCGCCGGGTGGCCTCCGAGCGTTCGATGCGGGTGGCGCTCGGCCGGGCGGTGCTCACCGGGCGCGTCGACCGGCTGGAGCTCGGCCCCGGCGGCTCGGTCCGCGTGGTGGACCTCAAGACGGGCTCCAGCAAGCCCAAGGGCGAGGAGGTCGCGACGCACCCCCAGCTGGGGTGCTACCAGCTGGCGGTGACGCGCGGCGCCTTCCCGGACCTCGGCACGCGCACCGGAGGCGCCCTGCTCGTGCACCTGGGCAAGGCGGGTGGGGTGAGCATGCGCTCCACGGTGCAGGAGCAGCCGCCGCTGGAGCCCGGTGACGGGGGCGGGTGGGCCGAGGAGCTGGTGGCCCGCACGGCCGACGGGATGGCCGCCGCACGGTTTCCGGCCACGCCCGGGCCGGGGTGCACCACCTGTGCGGTGGTGACCTCGTGCCCGGCGCGAGCCGAGGGGAGGACGGTGTGACGGCCGCCCCACCGGTCCGCGGCAGGCCGGCGGGCCACGCCGCGGACGGCCGCCGCTGGTCGGCGGTCGGGCTCGCCCGGGCGCTGGAGGCGGCGCACCCGCCGACGGCGGAGCAGGCGGCGGTCATCGAGGCCCCCCTGGCCCCCCTCGTCGTCGTCGCCGGGGCCGGGTCGGGGAAGACCGAGACCATGGCGGCCCGGGTCGTGTGGCTGGTGGCCAACGGGTTCGTCGAGCCCGACGAGGTGCTGGGGCTCACCTTCACCCGGAAGGCGGCGGCCGAGCTGTCCGAGCGCGTGTCGGCGCGGCTGGCCCGGCTGCGGGCCACGGGCCTGTGGCAGCCCCGCAGCGAGGCCGGCGCCGACGTCCTCGGCGGGGACCCCACCATCTTGACGTACCACGCCTACGCCGGTCTTCTGGTCTCCGAGCACGGCCCGCGTCTGGGGCGCGAGAGCGACAGCCGGGTGCTGTCGGAGGCGGCCGCCTGGCAGGTGGCGCACGAGGTGGTCGCCTCCTACGACGGCCCGATGGACGACGTCGTCAAGGCGCCGCGGACGGTGACCGCGGGTGTGCTCGACCTCGCTGGCGAGCTGGCCGAGCACCTGAGGGGCGTGGCGGAGACCGACGCCACCCTCACCGAGGTCATCGACGCGCTCGCCGCCGTGCCGCGCGGCGAGGGTGGCAGCGTGCGCGCCTACCCGGCCGAGGCGAAGGCGGTTGTCGCGGCGCTGCGGGAGCGTCGGGCGGTTCTTCCCGTCGTGTCGCGGTTCCTCGAGGCCAAGCGGCGCCGCGACGCCCTCGACTTCGCCGACCAGATGTCCCTCGCGGCCGAGATCGCCACCCGCTTCCCCGACGTGGGGCGAGCGGAGCGGCAGCGGTTCCGGGCCGTGCTGCTCGACGAGTTCCAGGACACCTCCGAGGCCCAGCTGACCTTCCTGCAGCGGCTGTTCGCCGCCGGGGAGGAGCCGGCCGGGGTCACCGCCGTGGGGGACCCGCACCAGTCGATCTACGGCTGGCGGGGGGCGAGCGCGACCACCCTGGACCGGTTCCGCGACGGCTTCGGAGCGGGTCGCCCCACGACGCTGCTGCACCTGTCCACCAGCTGGCGGAACGACCGGGCCGTGCTGGACGTCGCGGACGTCGTGGCCGCGCCCCTGACGGCCGCCGCGCGGGTGCCCGTGCGCCGGCTGGAGCCGCGTCCGGACGCCGGTCCCGGCCGGGTGCGGGTGGCCCGGCTGCACACGATCGAGGACGAGGCCGAGCACGTCGCCCACTGGCTGGTGCGCGAGCGCCGCCGTCCGGACGTGCGCACCGCTGCCGTGCTCTGCCGCAAGCGCTCGTCGTTCGAGCCGGTCATCGCCGCCCTCGAGGCCGCGGGCCTGCCCGTGGAGGTGGTGGGCCTCGGCGGGCTGCTCCTGACCCCCGAGGTCGCCGACCTGGTCGCGCTGCTCTGGGTGGTGCAGGACCCGACGAGGGGGGACCACCTGGCCCGGCTCCTCACCGGCACGACGTGCCGGCTCGGTGCCGCCGACCTCGACGGCCTGGCGGCGTGGGCGCGGCAGCGGCAGCGGGTGCACCGTCCCGCGAGCCTCGACCTCGCACCCGACTCGGCCGAGCGGCCGAGCCTGGTGGAGGCGCTCGACGTGCTCCCGCCCGCCGGCTGGCTCGGCGAGGACGGCGAACGGCTCGGGGCCGTGGCCCGGGAGCGGCTCGAGGGGCTCGCCGGGACCGTCCGACGGCTGCGGTCGCTGACCGGTCTGCCGCTCGCCGACCTCGCCGCGGAGGCGGAGCGCGCGCTGGGCCTGGACATCGAGGTCATCGCCCGGCCGGGGTACACGCCCGCGGCGGCGCGCGCGCACCTCGACGCCTTCGCCGACGTGGCCGCACGGTTCTCGGCCACGGCGGACCGGCCCACGCTCGGCGGCTTCCTGGACTGGGTGGAGGCCGCGGTCGCCGAGGAGCGCGGGCTGGACCTCGGCTGGCTCGAGACCTCGCCGGAGGCGGTGCAGGTCATGACGGTCCACGCCGCCAAGGGGCTGGAGTGGGACGCCGTGGCCGTCCCGGCCCTGCTCGAGTCGACGTTCCCGGCGCACTCGGGGGCGACCAGCCGCCCCGAGGGCGGGCAGTGGAGGCACGGCCGCCCCACGGACAAGGGGTGGCTCGGGGGGGTGGCGGGGCTCCCGTACGTGCTGCGGGGTGACGCGGCGGCGCTGCCGACGTTCCGGTGGACCCGGTTGACGTCCTGGCAGGAGCTGCGCGATGAGCTGGAGCGCTTCTCGCGTGCCTGTGCCGAGCACGGCCTCACCGAGGAGCGCCGGCTGGCCTACGTCGCGGTGACCCGGGCCCGCCGGGCTCTGCTGGTGACGGCGCACGTGTGGGGTACGCCCTCGACGCCCCGGGTGACGTCCCGCTTCCTCGAGGAGGTCCGGGCCGCCGCACCCTCGGGCGTCGTCGAGGACGTCTGGGTCGACCTCCCCGCCGTCGACGGACCGCCGGACAACCCCCGCACCACCGAGCCCGTCACGGTGACCTGGCCGGTCGACCGCCCGGTGGAGGCGGCGGTCGCGCGGGCCGCCGACCTGGTCCGGTCGGCGCTGCGGCCGGCGTCGCCGGACCCCTCCAGCACGGTCTTGCCGGAGCGGAGGGGCATGGATCCACGGGAGCCGGCACGGGCTCGTCGCGACCCGTCCGCCTCCGGGGTGGAGCAGGCCGACTGGGACGAGGAGGTCGACCTCCTGCTCGCCGAGCGGGACGCCCGCCGCCGACGCACGGTCGAGGTGGTCGAGATGCCGACCCACCTCTCGACCTCCGACCTCGTGGCCCTGGCCGAGGACCCGGGCCGGTTCACCGAGACGCTGCGGCGCCCGATGCCGCAGCGACCCGCCGTCGCGGCGCGCCGGGGCACCGCGTTCCACGCGTGGGTGGAGCGGCACTACGCGCGCGCCGCCATCGTCGACGTGCTGGAGCTGCCCGGCTCCGCCGATGAGGAGGCCGCGCCGGACGCGGACCTGCCGGTCCTGCAGCGCCACTTCCTCGCCAGCGAGTGGGCCGCTCGTGTGCCGGTGGAGGTGGAGACACCGCTCGAGACCGTCGTGGCCGGCACGGCGCTGCGCGGCCGGGTCGACGCCGTCTTCGCCGACGAGCCCGGGTGGGTGGTCGTGGACTGGAAGACCGGGCCGCCGCCCCGCGGCGACGCGGCCCGGGTGCGGGCGGTGCAGCTGGCGGCCTACCGCCTCGCGTGGGCCCGCCTGCGGGGGGTGCCGGTGTCATCGGTCCGCGCGGCCTTCTTCTACGCCCGCACGGGGGAGACGGTGTGGCCGGAGCTGGTCGGGGAGGAGGAGCTGGCCGCCCTGGTGGCGTCGGTGCCGCCGGCCTGAGCGCTCGGGAGCACCGCCGGGAAGCCCGGAGGTGCCGGGCGCGCTCAGCCGGCTGAGCGCGCTCCGCGGTCCTCACCCGGGCTGTTCCCGTGGGCGTCGTCGGCCGGTGTCTCGGCAGGGCCCTCGGCAGGGCCCTCGGCGAGGTCGTCGCCCAGGCCCTCCGCCGGGTCCTCGGGCACGCCCCGTGCGGCCCCCTCGGCCGGAGCCTCGGCCGGTGTCTCGGCCGGTGTCTCGGCCGGTGTCTCGGCCGGTGTCTCGGCCGGGCCCTCCGGGGGCTCTGCCTCGACGGCCGCCGCGAGTGGGATCTCCGTGGTCTCCTCGGCGCCCGCCGTGCCGGTCGCGTCGGCCTCCTCGGGGACGTCGTCCCCGTCCTCCTGGTCCTCCTCCACGACCGGCGGCGGGGCCGGCGGGGTGGGACGTGCCGCAGTCGAGACCGGCTGCAGGGAGGTCCGTCGGTAGTCGTTGGCCGCCTCGGCCTGCGCGTGCACGTGCTCGTCGAGGCGCCGGAGCTGCGTGGTGAGCACGTCGACCTCGCCGGGACGGTCGCGCGCCACGGCCGTCATCAGCCGACCGAGGACGGCGAGCTCGCTGGCGAGCCGGGCGCGCACGACGAGGTTGGGGTCCGGCCGCTCGACCCGGGCGTGCGCGTAGCCCTCGAGCACCGTCTCCAGCGCCTCGGGGGAGGCGTCGGCGACGAGGGGGGCGAAGTCGTCCGCCGGATCGGCCACCTTGGCGTCCTCCCAGCCGGTGATCCCCCGGATGCGCCCGGTGGACACGTCCTCGTCGTCGAACACGGCGAGCATCTGGTCCCCCGTGAGGTCGCCGTGCACCGGGGTGGCCGCGAACCGCCAGAGCGCGACGTCCTCCAGGGCGTGCTCCCAGCGGGCCAGCAGCGCGGTCGGCACCACACCGGTGCCCGCGGCCCGGTCCAGCTCGGCGAGCCGCCGCTCGCGGTAGGCGTCCGCCTCGTAGGCCGGCAGACCGGCCTCCTCGAAGACCCGCGGGTCGGTGTTGTGCACCGCGGCGATCGCCCGGCCCAGCTCGGCGGCGAGGCCGGGGCCGGGCGGCAGCTCGGCGAGGTCGAGGTTGTGACCGGGCAGGTAGGGATAGACCATGGCGCGGCCGCCGACCTTGAGGCCGACGAACCCCTTCGGCGTGGGGACGGCGAAGGGCAGCCGGCGGGCGAGCAGCCCCAGCAGCGCCACCGTGGTCTCCATGTGGGCGCCCGCGGCGTCGCTGCGGGGCGCACGGACGACCCAGCGCCGGTGCGAGGTGTCCTGCACGAAGGCGACGTCGAAGTCCTGCTCCGGGGTGCTGGGGAGCGCCTCGACGCTGACCGGGTCGAGACCGGGGACGGCGGCGCTGGCCAGCGCGGCGAGGAAGGCAGGGGTGCGGTCCACAGCGCCACCGTATGCCGTGTGGCCGCCCTAGGGTTGGCGACGTGCCCCGCGCCGAGACAACTCTTCCCGGTCTCGCCCTGGCCCGCGGTGACCTCGACCGGCACGCCGAGCTGCGAGCGCGCCCGGGTCTGCTCGAGGGGCTCCTCGCGGACGCGGCGACGCGGGTGCTCGCCCTCAGCGGGGGCCGGGCCCCCGTGGAGCTCACCCCCGCCGGTCCCGTGCTGCGGCTGCGAGCCCCCCGGCCGGGGGACGCCGAGGCGCTCGTCGTCCTCCTCGGCCTCGACGGTGACCTGGCCGCGGGAGGGGCGGGCACGGCATACCTGGCGGTCATCCGGCCCGAGGAGCCCGGCGACGCGGAGGAGACGACGGCGGCCGGCGGCCCGGGCACCGACCTCTCCACGCTGCGCGCCGTCGGCGCCGACCTTCCCGGGCGGGACGCCGGCCTGTTCACCACGGCGCTGGCCCTCGCCAACTGGCACGCCACCCACGGCCACTGCCCGCAGTGCGGCGCGGGGACCACGCCCGAGCTGGCGGGGTGGATCCGGCGCTGTCCCCGCGACGGCAGCGAGCACTACCCGAGGACCGACGCCGCGGTGATCATGGCCGTCGTGGACGGTGCGGACCGGCTGCTGCTCGCCCGCGGCGTGGGCTTCACCGCCCGGGGCATATCGGTGCTGGCGGGCTTCGTCGAGCCGGGTGAGTCGCTGGCGGCTGCGGTCGAGCGCGAGGTCGGGGAGGAGGTCGGCGTGGGCGTCCGGGACGTGACGTACGTCGGCGACCAGCCGTGGCCGTTCCCCTGCTCGCTCATGGTCGGGTTCACGGCCCGGGCCACCTCGACGGAGCTGCGCCCCCAGCCCGGGGAGATCGAGGCGGCGAGCTGGTTCACCCGGGAGCAGCTCGCCGCGGCGCTCGCGGACGGCTCGGTGCACGTGCCACCGCGGGTGTCCATCGCGCGCCGGCTCATCGAGCGCTGGTACGGCGACGAGCTCGACGTCCCGGACACCGTCGTCCGCGCGCGCTGACCTCAAAGACTCCGACCAGGAGGTGCACTGGCGCCGCTCGCGCGGCCGGTCCCCTCGCGCCCGCGTCAGCGGCCGAGGCGGAGCAGCACCTCACCGAGCGAGGGGTTCGTGGCGCTGGTGCCGTCCGGGAAGATCAGCGTGGGGACGGTCTGGTTGCCGCCGTTGACCGACATGACGTAGTCCGTGGCGTCCGGGTGCCGCTCGATGTTCACCTCGGTGTAGGCCACCCCTTCACGCTCGAGCAGGCTCTTCAGCCGACGGCAGTAGCCGCACCAGGTGGTGCTGAACATGGTGACGGTTCCGGCGGCGGGCGCGGGGACGCTGGACATGCACGGTCCTTCCAGGGAGGAGCGGGGGTCTGCCCGGCACAACCACGCCGGCGGGCGTCCGCTTCCCTCTGCGGGCACCTAGGATCGGCGCGATGCCGCTCCTGCCTCCCGCCCCGGACGCCGACGCGGTGCTCGAGGCGCTCGACCCCGAGCAGCGTGAGGTCGCGGCCAACCCGGCCGGCCCCATGTGCGTCCTCGCCGGCGCCGGCACGGGCAAGACCCGCGCCATCACCCACCGGATCGCCTACGGCGTGCTGAGCGGCACCCAGGCGCCGCAGCGGGTGCTCGCGCTGACCTTCACCGCGCGCGCGGCGGGGGAGATGCGCACCCGGCTGCGCGGGCTCGGGGTGGCCGGCGTCCAGGCCCGCACCTTCCACGCGGCGGCGCTGCGCCAGCTGCACTACTTCTGGCCGCAGGCGGTCGGCGGCCCGGCCCCGGAGGTCATGCCGGCCAAGGCGGCCGCGGTGGCCGAGGCCGCGGGGCGGCTCCGGCTGCGCTTCGACCGCACCGGCCTGCGCGACCTCGCTGCGGAGGTGGAGTGGGCCAAGGTCGGCATGCTCACCCCGGAGACGTATGCCGCGGCCGCACGGTCCGCGGGACGCGAGCCACCCGGCCTGGACGCCACGGCCATGGCGCGGCTGCTCGCCGCCTACGAGGAGGTCAAGGCGGAGCGCGGCGTCATCGACTTCGAGGACGTCCTGCTGCTGATGGTGGGCATCCTCTCCGACCGCGACGACGTCGCGCGCGTGGTGCGCGGGCAGTACCGCCACTTCGTCGTGGACGAGTACCAGGACGTCAACGCGCTCCAGCAGACCCTGCTCGACCTCTGGCTCGGCGAGCGCTCCGACGTGTGCGTCGTCGGGGACCCGGCGCAGACCATCTACTCCTTCACCGGGGCCTCGCCGCGGCACCTCCTCGGCTTCCGGCAGCGGCACCCGGACGCCCACGTCGTCGAGCTCGTCCGCAACTACCGCAGCACGCCCGAGGTCGTGGCGCTCGCCAACCTGCTGCTGCGCGCCCCCGGCGGCGCACGTCGCAGCGGCAGTGTCGTCCTGCGCTCCGAGCGCGACCACGGGCCGGCCCCGGAGCTCGAGCACCACCCGGACGACCCGGCGGAGGCCGCCGCCGTCGCGCAGCGCGTCGCCGGGCTCGTCGCGGACGGGCACCCGGCTCGCGAGATCGCGGTGCTGTTCCGCACGAACGGGCAGAGCGAGCTCGTCGAGAGCGCGCTGGCCGAGCGGGGGGTGCCCTACCTCGTCCGCGGCGGTGAGCGCTTCTTCTCGCGCCGGGAGGTCCGCGACGCGGTGCTGCTCCTGCGCGGCGCGGCCCGCTCGGACGACGGCGCGGTCCCGCTGCCCGACCTCGTCCGGGACGTCCTCCTCGGTGCCGGCTGGACCCGCGAGCCGCCCACCGGTGGGGGCGCCGCACGGGAGCGCTGGGAGTCGCTCGCCGCCCTCGGGGCGCTCGCCGACGACGTCGCGGCGGCCGACCCGCAGGCCCGGCTGCCGGCGTTCGTCCGGGAGCTCGCCGAGCGGGCGGCCGCGTCGCACGCGCCCGCCGTCCAGGGGGTGACCCTGGCGTCGCTGCACGCCGCCAAGGGCCTGGAGTGGGACACGGTCTTCGTCGTGGGCTGCTCCGACGGCTACCTGCCGATCACGATGGCCGAGACGGCGGAGGCGGTCGAGGAGGAGCGCCGCCTGCTCTACGTCGGTGTCACGCGGGCCCGGGACCGGCTCGTCCTCAGCTGGGCCGGCGCGCGCACCCCCGGGGCGAGGGCCACCCGTCGGCCGTCGCGGTTCCTCGACGGGCTGGCGCCACTGCTGGGTGAGGGCGCCCGGTCCCGGCCGCGCTCCCGCCGGACCGCGGAGGGCGGCGGTCGCGGGCGCCCGGCCCGCCGGACCACCTGCCGGACCTGTGGTGCCGAGCTCACCACCGCGGTCGAGCGAACCGTCGGCCGCTGCGCGTCCTGCCCGGCCACCTACGACGAGGCCACCTACGAACGGCTGCGCACCTGGCGGCTGGCCGTGGCCCGGGGAGCCGGCGTCCCGGCATACGTCGTCTTCACCGACGCCACCCTGACGGCGATCGCCGAGCGGGGGCCGGGCGACGTCGGCGGGCTGGCCGGGATCTCCGGAGTCGGGGCGCGCAAGCTGGACCTGTATGCCGTGTCCGTCCTGGAGGTGCTCGCCGGCGGGAACCCGGATGAGGTCGCGGCCCGCCATGCCACGCCCGCCCCGCATGAGGCCGCCGATCCGGTCCCGCCGGAGAACGGCTGAAAAAGGCGTTGCCCGCGCGGGCGCGGCTCCCCTAGCCTGATCGCACACGTCCTCGGCGCCCGCCGGGGGGAACCGCCGCAGACCGAGGGGAGGCCACCGATGACCATGCGCATCGTTCCCGTCACGGGCGTGGCCGCCTCCGGTGCCCACGCCGCGGTCCGGGGAGGCCCGCTGTCCGCGGTCGCCACGCTCCGGTTCCGTGGGACCGGTGCGCCCACCGCCGCCCTCCGTGGGCCGGACGGGGCGCTCGCCTCCACCCAGGACGTCGTGTTCACGCACCTCCAGGCGTCGCTGCCGAGCTAGCTCGCAGCGTCAGCCGGCCAGAGGGCCGCGGAACCCCGTCCGGGGATCCGCGGCCCTCTTCCGATGTCCGGCATCGAACGAGCCGGACCCGCACCCATCGAGCAGACCGACGCCGAAGGACCGGCCATGACCGTGCACCGCGAGTCCCGCGACCCGCACCGGCAACCGCCCACGCCACCTCGAGAGGAGGAGCCCGTGATGACCACCCAGCCGCACCTGCCCGGCGTGCTCGCCCTGGTCGACGACCTCGTCCCGTGCCGGGGCAACGACGCCGAGCTCTGGTTCGCCGACACGCCCGCCGGTGTCGAGTTCGCCAAGACGCTCTGCGGCACCTGCCCGGTGCGCACCGCGTGCCTCGCGGGCGCACTGGCCCGCAAGGAGCCGTGGGGCGTCTGGGGCGGCGAGCTCTTCGAGCACGGCGTCGTCATCCCCCGCAAGCGGCCCCGAGGCCGTCCACGCAAGGTCGTGCCCGCCGCCTAGGACCGCAGTCCCGCGGCGGCACCGGCACGGCACCGACCCGACCGCCAGGTCGGGCCCAAGCAGCACCCGTCACGACGTCCGAGAGGGGGACGCGATGTACCGCAGGCGCATCCAGCAGATCCGGCGCACCGCGCACGAGGTGGGGGTCCACGAGGACCGTCGCCGCGGGCGCGAGCACGTCGAGCACGAGCGGCAGCAGGCCATGATCCGCGCCCACCTGCGCTGATCGCCCACGGCACCGCGCCACCGTGCCCGACGACGACCCGACCGATCAGGGGCCGGTGCCCCACCCCACCCGGGGCGGCGCACCGGCCCCTCGTGCGGTCCACCTCCGAGCCGCACCGGCCTCGCCCGAGCGGCCGCCGGGGGTGCGCGAGGATGGAGGCATGGTGGAGCTGCGCATCGCCCAGGTCGAGGCGGCCGACCGGGTCCTGTCCGAGGACCCGTTCGCCCTGCTCGTGGGGATGCTCCTGGACCAGCAGTTCCCCATGGAGCGGGCCTTCGCCGGGCCGGCCACCATCCTCGCGCGCTTCGGCACCCTGGACCCCGCCGCCGTCGCGGCGGCGGAGCCGGAGGCGTTCGCTGACCTGTGCGCCACCCCGCCGGCGGTGCACCGCTACGCCCGCTCGATGGCCGGGCGGATCCAGTCCCTGGCGCGCGCCGTCCTCGACGAGCACGGCGGCCGCGCCGAGCGGGTGTGGGAGGACTGCGACGACGGCGCGGACCTGGTGGCCCGCCTGCAGGCCCTGCCCGGCTTCGGTGCCCAGAAGGCGAGGATCTTCGCCGCCCTGCTCGGCAAGCAGCTCGGCGTGCGGCCGGTGGGGTGGGCGGACGCGTGCGGCGCCTATGCCGAGCCGGGATGCTTCCGCTCGGTGGCCGACGTGGTCGACGCGGACTCGCTGCAGAAGGTGCGGGAGACCAAGAAGCGGGCCAAGGCCGCCGCCCGCGCCGCGGACGGCGGCTGAGCCCGGCCCGGCCCCTGCCGGCCGGCCGCGAGCCCCCCGCTCGCGCTACACGGCCGGCGGCAGCGTGGTCTCGTCCAGGCCGTCGAGGTGGGTGAAGACGATGTCCCGCGCCGGGATGGTGCCGCCGACCTGGCACAGGACCCCGATGCCGCCGAGCCACACCCGGTGGATGAGGACGTACTGCGGAGGCAGGGTCAGCTTGGTGCCGATGAGGAACTCGGGGCGCCGGGGGTCCTGGATGTGGGCCGCCACCGAACGCAGCCACGGGCGGTCGAAGGTGAAGCGCTCGTGGCGCAGCGGCTCCAGGAAGGGGGAGAGGTAGCCCAGGAGAGCCTCCGGGTCGACGTGGGCGCCGCCGCGGATGAACCCCTCTCGTCGCAGCAGCGAGGTCAGGCCCGCCGCGTCGTCGGCGAGGGCGAAGCGGAGGATGCCCGCGAGGGCCGGCGGAAGCCCGTGCGGAAGCCGGTTGACCGCCCCGAAGTCGAGCACGCCGAGGCGGCCGTCGGCGGTGATGCGGAAGTTGCCCGGGTGTGGGTCGGCGTGCAGCAGCCGCGCCCGGACCGGCCCACGGAGCAGGAACTCCATATAGAGGGCGCCGGCCTCGTCCCGCTCGGCGGGGGTGCCGTCGGCGATGATCCGCGAGAGCGGCACGCCCTCGAGCCACTCGGAGACCAGGACGTGCTCGGACTGCACCAGGACGTCGGAGACGCGGACGTCGACGTCACCGCGGAAGGCACGGGCGAACGCCCGCTGGTGCTGCGCCTCGATCGTGTAGTCCAGCTCCTCGCTCATCCGCGCCATGAGCTCGTCCATGATGGGCCGGAGGTCGATGCCGGGGATCACGGTGCCCGCGACGCGCGCCATCCGGGAGAGCTGGGTCAGGTCGCTCATCAGCGCCGGCCCCGCACCCGGGTACTGCACCTTGACCGCGACCTCGCGGCCATCGCGCCAGACCGCGTGGTGCACCTGTCCGATCGAGGCCGCCGCGACCGGCGTCTCGTCGAACTCCAGGAACTTGGTGGTGCGCCACCGCGGCCCGAGCTCGGTGGCGAGGATCGCGGCCACGGTGGCCGCCGGCATCGGCGGCCCCGCCTCCTGCAGCTTGGTGAGGGTGGCGCGGTACGGCCCGGCCATGTCCTCGGGCATGGCCGCCTCCAGCACCGAGAGGGCCTGCCCGAACTTCATGGCGCCGCCCTTGAGCTGCCCCAGGACGCTGAAGAGCTGCTCGGCGGTGCGTGCCTGGACCTCGGCGGCGACGAGCTCGGCCGGCTTGCCCCCCACCCGCTTGCCGATCCCCACGGCGGTCCGTCCGGCGTGCCCCAGGGGCAGCCCGACGAGCTTGGCGGTGCGGGCGAGGGACCGCCGGGGGATGTCGCTCACCCGGCCATTGTCCCCGGCCTGTTCGTCGGCGGCGGCACCAACCCCGGTCGCGCCGCGCACCCGCACCGCGGATGACGGGGCCAGAAACGGTGGGCGAGGTTCGGCGGGCCGGCGAGGAGGTCGGTGGAGACGCCACCGAGCGTGGAACCGCCGTCGGCCGCGTCGGCGACCACGACCGCCGCCACGGCGGCCGTCAGGACGGCGAGCCCGGGGTCGGTGGCCTCCCAGCGGGCCGGCCCCACCGCGAGCCGGAGGCCGGCGAGGGCACGGTATGCCGGGTCCAGCTCGGTCCGCACCAGGTCGTGGCAGCGCGTGCAGGACGTCGCACCGGGTAGCACCAGCGGCCCGACCGTCGCCTCCTTCGGACCGCAGGTCACGAGCAGGTGCGGGGTGCCGAGCCGGTGCCACACCGCCGTCTCGTGGGTCTCCGGAGCACGCGGCCGAACGATGGCGACGAGGCGGGGGAGGGACCCCTGCCCCGCGGCGAGGGCCGCCTCGGCGGCGTCGGCGACGCCGGGCCCGGCGATGACGGGGTGGGGCGTCACCCGCCGCAGCATGGCCGCCACCTCAGCGGGCAGGGCACCGGAGCCGTCCACGACGACGGCCGGTCCTGGCCCGCCGGCGCCGGAACCGGAGCCGGAACCGCGCATCGTCACCTCCTGGTCGTCCTCGCCCGCTCACCCTCGCAGAGCGGGCGGCCCGCCGGCGCTCCTCGTCCACAGCCCCGGGCGGGCTCGGGCCGGCGGCACGACGGACGCCGGGCCGCCGGCACGACGAAGGCCCCGGCCGCCGGCACGACGAAGGCCCCGGTCCCCGTCGGGACCGGGGCCTCTCGCGGGAGACCGGTGGGCTCAGGCCTTGCCGAGGATGCGGTTGAGGTTGGTGCCGCAGACGGGGCAGCTGCCCTTGGCCATCCGGCGGCCGTTCTCCGAGACGACGACCTTGCCCTCCGCCTCGCGCTTCTCCTTGCACTTGACGCAGTAGAACTCGCCCTTGTAGGTCTCGTCAGCCATGGGTGTCTCGATCTCTCCTCGAACGGGGTGGCCGCGTCCCGCGGCACGGACGCGGACCACCCTAGACCAGCCCGAGCACGCACAGCCGGAGGTTGCGCACGGCGGTGGCGCGCGCGGCACGGGCCCTTCGCGGCCGGTCCGTGGTGCGCCGTGGCAGCCGGGGGCTGTCCCACCCCTGGCCTAGGGTCGCCCCCATGACCGGAGAGGACGTCGAGGTCCGGCGCAGCCGCCGCCGCCACCGGACCGTCAGCGCGCACCAGGAGGGCGGCCGGATCGTCGTGTCGATCCCCGCGAGATTCAGCCTCGCCGAGGAGCGGCTGTGGGTCTCACGCATGGTCAAGCGCGTCGAGAAGGCGGAGCGGCGCCGCCGACCCAGCGACACCGAGCTGCTCGAACGGGCGGCGCGCCTCTCGGCGCGCTACCTCGGGGGCCAGGCCCGCCCGTCGAGCATCCGGTGGGTCTCCACCATGCAGTCCCGATGGGGCAGCTGCACCCCCGGCGACGGTTCCATCCGGCTGTCGGAGCGGCTGCAGGGCATGCCCGAGCACGTCGTGGACTACGTCGTCCTCCACGAGCTCGCCCACCTGCTCCTCGCGGGTCACGGCCCCGACTTCTGGGCGCTGCTCGGGTCCTACCCGCACCTGGAGCGGGCCCGCGGCTTCCTCGACGGGGTCGCCTGGACCCGCCACCTGCCGCCCGAGCCGGACGGCCCCACACCCGACCCCCACGACCGGGGACGGTCACCGTCGCTGGAGCCGACCCTGTTCCGTTGAGCGAAGGGCCGCGGCGAGCAGGGGGCCCAGGTCCGTGGGCGCCCCCGGCGGCAGGGCCTCGACCGGCCACCAGCGCACGGCGTGCGACTCGGGGCTGGTGACCGGCGCGGCGCCGGGAGGTGCCAGCGCGGCATACCGGACGTCCAGGTGCTCCCGGCACCCGAGGAACTGCGCGCCCAACCGGTGCGCGTCCAGGTGCACCGGGTCCTCGGTGAGGACCAGCCCCTCCACCCCCGTCTCCTCCGTCGCCTCCCGCAGGGCGGCCCCCCGAAGGCCCGTGTCGACGGCCTCGACGTGGCCGCCCGGCTGGAGCCACCGCCCCGCACGGCGGTGGAGCACCAGCAGGACCGCGCGCCGGTCGGCCGACAGGACGAGGCAGGAGGCGGTGAGGTGTCGGGGGTCACCGCCGCGGGCCAGGGCACCGGGGACCGTGGCGACGTGGGCGCAGAAGGCGTCGCGCAGCGCCTGCTGTCCGGCCTCGGCGGGCCGCCACCGGCCCAGCACGGCGAGCGCGTCGGTGCAGAGCAGGCCCGTCGCGGTGCCGTCGTCGTGGGGCCCCGCCCCGCCAGCCGGCGGCGGCGCGCCGTCGCCGGCCCTCATCCGCCGCCGGCCGTATTCGGCGTCGCCCCTCATCCGCCGGCCGGCGACGCACCGTCCCCCCGGCCACCCCCGGCCTCCGGCGGGTCCTCCCCGGGCGAGGGCGCACCACCGGAGGCGTCGCGCAGCAGCGCGTCGAGCTCGGCGTCGAGCGCGTCCCCGCCGCCGGAGCGGGCGCGGTCGACGTAGCCCAGCGGGTCGTCCAGGTCCTCGGCCCGGGGCGCCAGGTCGGGGTGGCTCCAGGCGGCGTCGCGGCCGACGGCGCCGCCGTCGGCCTCCAAGGCGGCGAACAGGTTCGCGGCGTCGCGCAGCCGGCGCGGCCGCAGCTCCAGGCCCACCAGCGCGGCGAAGGTCTTCTCCGCGGGCCCCCCGGCGGCGCGGCGCCGCCGGACGGCCTCACCGAGCGCGTCGGCCTGGGGGAGGTGCGGGGTCACCGCGGCGGCGGTCACGACGTCGACCCAGCCCTCCACCAGCGCGAGCGAGGTCTCGAGCCGGCTCAGCGCCGCGGCCTGGGCCGGCGAGTGCTGGACCGCGAAGAGCCGGCCGCCGAGCGCCTCCTGCACCGCCGAGGGGTCCGCGACGTCGATCGAGCGCAGCCCCTCCTCGATGGCGTCGGTGTCGATGGTGATGTCGCGCGCGTAGTCGCACACGGCGGCAAGGACCTGGGGGCCGAGCCACGGCACGGCGAAGAACAGCCGGGCGCGCGCGACCTCGCGCACGGCCAGGTGCAGCAGCACCTGCGGCTCGTCGATCCCGAGCCCGTCGGCGAAGGCCCGCAGCGCCGCCGGGAGCACGGCCACGCCCGGGGCGGGGACCAGCGGCAGCCCCACCTCGGTGCCGGTGAGCACCTCGCCGGCGAGGGCCCCCACGGCCTGGCCGAGCTGGGCCGAGAACAGCGAGCCGTGCAGGCGTCGCACCAGCGGCCCGAGCTGCCCGAGGACGGCGGAGGGGTCGCTCCCGGGGGGCACGAGCCCGGGCGGCAGGAGGCCCTCGGGCAGCCCGCCGGCACCCAGCGAGCCGAGCTGTCGCTCCAGCGCCGCACCGATCGCCTCCGCGACGCCCTCGGCGACCGGCTCGACGAGCTCGCACCACACGGGCATCGTGGCCTCGACCCACTTGGCGCGGCTCCAGGCGCTCCCCTGCAGCCCCGGAGCGGCGAGGTCGGTCACCGTGTCCAGCCACAGCGTCGCCACGTCGACGGCCTCCGCCGCCGCGGCCACCTCGCGGGAGGTGGCGAGCACGTCACCCTCGGCGGCGACCGTCTTGCGGGCGATGTCGGTCGCCACGGACCGGTCCACCGAGCCGTCCTCGGGCGCCGAGGTGAACATCGCACGGACCTGCGCGGCCAGCATCGAGAGCATCTGCGGGTCCATCTTGTCGATCCCCATGCCCTGCGCCATCCGGGCGAGGTCGGGGTCGACGGGCGCGCCGCCGGTCATCTCGCGCAGGATGCGCTCGAGCTCGGGTGGCAGCCCGGACGGCTCGCCGGGGTCGCGGTCGTCGTCGGGGTGGTCGCTCACGGTGGCTCCTCGGTCATCCGTTGGCAGGATGTGGTCTGATCAGTGGTCCAACCACGGTGCCACGCCCAGAGTTCCACACGTCCGCGGCACGCGACGTCGCGTGACCGCCCCCTCCGAGGAGCCACGCCATGACCCCCCCGCACGACGACCGGTCCGACGACCCCGTGGCCCTGGTCGACGTCCTCGACGCGCGGATCTCCGTCGACGACACGCTGGAGGCGGTGGCGTCCCCGTCGGCCGGGGGCGTGTGCCTCTTCGTGGGCGTGGTCCGGGACCACGACGAGGGCCGCGAGGTCCGGGCGCTGGCCTACTCGGCGCACCCCACGGCGCTGCAGCGGCTCCAGGAGGTCGCCACGGCGGTCGCGGCGCGCCACCCGGGCAGCCGACTCGCGGCGGTTCACCGGGTCGGCCCGCTCGAGGTCGGCGACGTGGCGGTCGTCGCTGCCGCCTCCGCGGCCCACCGCGACCTCGCGTTCGAGGCGTGCCGCGACCTCATCGACACCCTCAAGGCCGAGGTGCCGATCTGGAAGCGGCAGCACTTCGGTGACGGTGGCGCGGGGTGGGTCGGTATGCCGTGAGGTCGCCCGAGCGGCCCGGCCGCCTCGCCGGCGAGACCTTGTCCGTCGGGTTCGTCGTCCTCGCCGTCCTGGCGGTGCTCGCCCTGGTCCCGCTGCCCTACGTGGTCATGCGGCCCGGCCCGGCCACGGACACCCTGGGGGAGGTGAAGGGCCGGCCGATCATCACCATCGAGGGCACCCGCACCTACCCGGCGACCGAGGAGTCCGGGGAGCTGCTCTTCACCACGGTGCGCGTCGTGGGGGGGCCGGGTGTCCGCGTCAACGCCTTCGACGTGGTGAGCGGGTGGGCGAGCCGCCAGGACTCGGTGGTGCCGGAGGAGCAGGTGTTCCCGCCGGACGTCACCGAGCAGGAGGTGCAGCAGGAGAACACCGCCGAGATGGCCGACTCGCAGGAGGTGGCCGCCGCGCTGGCCCTGCGGGCCGCCGGCCGCCGGGTGCCCGAGCGGGTCGTGGTCGCCTCGGTGCCGGACGCGGCCCCGGCAGCGGGGGCGCTGCGGGAGGGTGACGTGCTCCTCTCCATCGACGGCCGACCGGCCAGCGGCACCGACGCCGTCCGGTCGGCCGTGCGGGCCACGCCGGCGGGGGAGGAGGTCACCGTCGTCGTCGAGCGCGACGGCCGGAGGCAGAGCGTGCAGGCGGGCACGGGGAGCGTCGGGGGCCGCACCGTGCTCGGGGTCACGCTGCGCATGTCCTACGACCTGCCCGCGGAGGTGCGCATCGAGGCGGGTGCCGTCGGCGGCCCGAGCGCCGGGATGATGTTCACCCTCGGCATCTACGACCTCCTGACCCCCGGCCCCCTGACCGGCGGCAACGAGGTGGCCGGCACGGGCACGGTCGACGACGCCGGTGCGGTCGGCCCCATCGGGGGCATCCGGCAGAAGCTCTTCGGGGCGCGCGACGCCGGCGCCGGCTACTTCCTCGCCCCGGCCGCCAACTGCGGCGAGGTGGTGGGCCACGTCCCCTCCGGGCTCCGGGTGGTGCGGGTGGCGGACGTCGACGGCGCCATCGACGCGGTCGAGCGCGTCGCGGCCGGCGACGTGACGGCGCTGCCGCGCTGCACCGGCTGACTGCCGCGCCGCGCCGGCTGGCTCCGGTTGCACCGGCTGACTGCCGCGCCGCAGCGGCTCGGCCGGTGGGGCTCAGGCCTCGAGCGAGGCCCGGAGGGCGTGCACCAGTCCCGGCGCGAGGTCCTCGCCGGTCGCCACCTGGTCGTCCGTGTCGTGTGCCCGCTGCCGCAGCAGGCAGCGGGCCCGCCCGTCCCGGGTGACCGCGACCAGGAGCCGCACGTCCTGACGGGCCGGCGAGGCGGCGAGCGCCTCCACGGCCGCCTCGGGGTCCTCGGGCAGGTCGCGCTCCGCCGACGGCGGCACGACGATCCGCTCGACCGCCAGGGCGCACCCGGTGACCGTCTCGGGCCACGCCAGGCGCCCCAGGATCGACTCCAGCGACGAGGTGCGGGGCAGCCCGTCCTGCTCGACCGCGGTCAACGCACCGTCGAGGCCGTCCACCGGTCCCAGGCCGGCTTGCAGCTGCGGCTCGCGCTCCAGCAGGTCCTGCGTCGGGACGAGGGCGAAGAGCCGCGGCGGCTGGTCCCACCCGCCCGCGGCGACGTGGCGCTCGGTCTCCAGGGCCACCAGCGCGAGCGGGTCGAGCACCGGCTGCGGGACCGGGGGGGTGGGGGTGTCGTCACTCACCGGTCCATCGTGCCGGACACTGGTCGGGAGAGCGGTCACCCCCTTAAGGATGCCGATATAGGTTGTGTGCCTGCTCGGCGCTGCCGGGGAGGACGAGCGATGCGAGAGCCAGGTCAGCAGTGAGCCGGTCAGAGTGGTTCGACGGGACGGACGGCGGTCCGGGTGGTCCCGGGGGTCCAGGTGGTCCCGGTGGTCCCGGTGGCGGCGGCCCCGACAGCGGTCCGCCGCCGGGTGGCGGTGCCGCCCCCACCGGCGGCGGCCGGCCGCAGGCCCGCGCGGGCGCCCGGCGTCGCAGCCCCCTGCTCGTCACCCTCGGGGTGCTCGGCGCGCTGGCCCTGCTCTTCACCCTCTTCGCCGAGATGGCCACGGACTACTGGTGGTTCCAGTCGGTCGGCTTCCAGGACGTCTTCACCACCCGGCTGCTCACCCGTTCGGGGTTGTTCGTCGTCGCCTTCGTCCTGACCGCGGGGGCCGTCGCCTCCAGCCTGGTCCTCGGTTACCGCACCCGGCCGCTCTACGTCCCCATGACCCCCGCCCAGCAGGCGCTGGACCAGTACCGGCAGGCCCTCGACCCGCTGCGCCGCCTGGCCACCATCGGCATCCCCGCGGTGCTCGGCCTGCTCGCCGGCTCCGGCGCCATGGGTGCGTGGCAGACCTTCCTGCTGTGGCGCAACGCCCAGCCCTTCGGCACCAAGGACCCGCAGTTCAACCTCGACATCGGGTTCTTCGTCTTCACCCTGCCGTGGCTGCGCTTCGTCGTCAGCTTCCTCACCGTCGTCCTCGTCCTCACCCTGCTGGCGGCCGCCTTCACCCACTACGTCTATGGCGGGCTGCAGCTGCCCGGCCGGGGGCCCAGCACCCGGGCGGCGTTCGTCCACCTCAGCGTGATCGGCGCGCTGCTCGCCCTGGTCCGCGCGGGGGCCTACTGGCTGGACCGCTACTCCCTGACCACCAACGAGTCGCGGCTGCTCACCGGCATCACCTACACCGACGCCAACGCCGTGCTGCCGACCAAGGCCATCCTCGCGGTCGCCGCGGTGATGTGCGCCGGCTTCTTCCTCGCCTCGATCTGGACCCGCAGCTGGCGGCTGCCGCTCATCGGGGTCGGGCTGCTCACCGTCATGGCGATCGTCGTGGGCGGGATCTACCCGGCGCTCATCCAGAGCCTGCGGGTCCGCCCGAGCGAGAAGTCGCTGGAGTCGAAGTACATCGGCTGGAACATCGCCGCCACCCGCTCGGCCTTCGGCCTCGAGGAGATCCAGCGCACCTCCTACTCAGCGACCACCGACGTCTCCCCGGGGCAGCTGCGCGCGGACGCGGCGACCATCCCCGGCATCCGCATCATCGACCCCAACGTCGTCTCGCCGACCTTCCGCCAGTTCGAGGGCCTGCGGCAGTACTACGCCTTCCCCGACATCCTCGACGTCGACCGCTACACCGTCGACGACACCCGCAGCGACTCGGTCGTCGCGGTGCGCGAGCTCAACCTGGCCGGTGTCCCCGACGCCCAGCGGAACTGGCTGAACGACCACACCGTCTACACGCACGGCTTCGGCTTCGTCGCGGCATACGGGCAGAAGCGCACGATGGAAGGCGACCCGGTCTTCTTCTCGGGCGGCTTCTCCTCCAAGGGGCCGGCGGGGCAGTTCGAGCCGCGCATCTACTTCGGTGAGGTCTCCCCGACGTACTCCATCGTGGGTGCGCCGGAGGGCGCCGACCCCAAGGAGTTCGACTTCCCCGACGACGAGGGCTCCGGCGGCCAGCGCAGCAACACCTACGCCGGTGCCGGTGGGGTGCCCATCGGCGGCTTCCTGAAGAAGCTCGCGTATGCCGTGAAGTACCGGGAGGCCAAGTTCCTCCTCTCCGACGCGGTCAACAGCGAGAGCCGGCTCCTCGACCACCGCCTGCCCAAGGAGCGGGTCGAGCGGGTGGCCCCGTGGCTCACCCTCGACGGCAACGCCTACCCGGCCGTGGTGGACGGCCGGGTCCAGTGGATCGTCGACGGCTACACCACGACCGCGCGCTACCCGAACAGCAGGATGACCGACCTCGCCGAGGCGACCTCGGACTCGGTGAGCGAGCGATCGGACGTCGTGACGGTGGGGGCCGGGCGGGTCAACTACATGCGCAACTCGGTCAAGGCGACGGTCGACGCCTACGACGGCACCGTCCGCCTCTACGGCTGGGACACCTCGGACCCGCTCCTGAAGGCCTGGGGCAACGCCTTCCCCGGCTCGGTCCGCCCGCTGTCGGAGATGTCGGCGGGGCTGATGTCCCACGTGCGCTACCCGCAGGACCAGTTCAAGGTGCAGCGGCAGCTCCTCACCCGCTACCACGTCACCGACCCGGGCTCGTTCTACACCGGCCAGGACTTCTGGCGGGTGCCCAAGGACCCGACGCACGCGACCCAGGACCAGCCGCCGTACTACCAGTCGCTGGCGATGCCGGACCAGGACGCGCCGGCCTTCAGCCTCACGACCTCGTTCATCCCCACCGGGACCGGCCGGGAGATCCTCCGAGGGTTCCTCGCCGTGGACGCCGACGCCGGCGCGACCGCCGGCAAGCCCTCCTCGGAGTACGGCACCATGCGGCTGCTCGAGCTGCCGCGCGCCTCGGCGGTCGACGGGCCGGGGCAGGTCCAGAACCAGATCGAGGTGTCGACCGTCCGTTCGCAGAGCCCGACCGAGCCGCTCAACCTCAGCCAGTTCATCGCCCAGAACCGGCAGCAGGGCAAGCAGCTCACCTTCGGCAACCTGCTCACCCTCCCCGTGGGCGGCGGGCTGCTCTACGTCCAGCCGATGTACGTCCAGGCGTCTCGCGAGGGCGGCTCGTTCCCGCAGAACAAGGCGACCGTCGCCGTCTTCGGCAAGACCATCGCGTGGGGCGAGACCCTCGACCAGGCGCTCGACGGCGTCTTCGGCGGGAACTCCGGAGCCACGGCGGGCGACGCGGGGGCCGCGCCGACCACGCCCCCGGCGCCGGGCACCCCGGCCGTCCCGGCCCCGTCGCCGACCGCGGGCAGCGGCGGCTCCAGCAGCGGGACCCCCTCCGCGCAGCTCGCTGCCATCATCGGGGAGATCGAGCAGGCCAACGCGGACGGGCAGACCGCGCTGAAGAACGGCGACTTCGCGGCCTACGGCGAGGCGCAGAAGCGGCTCCAGGCGGCGGTGGACCAGGCGGCGGCGCTCACCCCCCAGCTCGAGGCCGCCGCCGCGGCGGCGTCGCCGAGCCCGTCGCCGTCGCCGAGCCCGTCGCCGACCGCCTCGCCGTAGCACCCGGACCGCTCGCGGGAGACCCGGTGCCGTCGGCGCGGCACCGGGTCCGCCCGCCGGCGGGAGCCACGGCCCGGCGGGGATTTGGTGTGGGGAGTGCCGGTCGTCTACCGTGGAAGCACCGAGCGGCCGTCAGGTCACTCACTCGACGCGGGGTGGAGCAGCTCGGTAGCTCGCCGGGCTCATAACCCGGAGGTCGCAGGTTCAAATCCTGCCCCCGCTACGAACCGGACCGTTTCGATGGTCCGAGACCAAGGGCGGACCCATCGGGTCCGCCCTTCGGCGTCGGGGGCCCCGGTCGTCCCCGGCGGCGCCTCGGCCGGCGGGGTTCCTGGGGCGCGCGTGCCCCACGAGCCCCCTGGTGCGGTTGTGGCGGCCGGACCGCCGCGGACCTGGCCGGAGTCGTCCGCACGTCGCGACAAGCGCGCCGTCCCTGGCGCAGCATGGGAGTCCGGCGTCCACGAGGGGGATCGGTGCACAGGCGGACGGCAGTGGCCACGGTGGCGGGTGCAGTGCTGCTGGCCGCCGGGGCGGGGCTGCCCCTGGCGCTCGCCGCCGACGACGGCGCCCCCACGGTCGGCCCGCCCTCCGCCGCGGCTCGGTCGGCGCCGGTCCCGGTGCGGGACGACCTCGGCCTCCGCGACGCTCGGCCGCAGCCACGCCTGCTCGACGACGCGGACGAGGCCGCCCTGCTGCGGGCCCGCCGGACGCCGGGCCCCACGGCCCCCCTCCTCGCCACCCGTCCGCTCCCGCAGCCACCGGCGGCGCCGCCACCGCCGGACCCGGTGCCGCGCTCCCGCGCCGACCGCACCGCCCCGGACTGGCTTCGGGAGGCGTATGCCGTCGGCGTCCGGTCCGCGCCGGCCACCTGTCGGATGCGGGTCGCGGTCCTGGCGGCGATCGGTCAGGTGGAGTCCGGCTCGCTGGGCGCGCGGACCGTGGGCGCCGACGGCGTCGTGCGCCCCGCGGTCTACGGCGTGGCGCTGGACGGCAACGGCGTCGCGGCGATCCCCGACACCGACGGCGGGCGCCTCGACGGCTCGGCCCAGTGGGACCGCGCCGTCGGGCCGATGCAGTTCATCCCCGGCACCTGGCGGAGCGTGGGGCGGGACGGCGACGACGACGGGAGCGCCGACCCGCAGGACGTCGTGGACGCGGCGGTGAGCGCCACGGCATACCTGTGCCTGGGCGGACGGGACCTCGGGACCGACGCCGGGCTGGACGCGGCGGTGCTGTCCTACAACCGGTCCGGGGCCTACCTCGCCACCGTGCGGCGGTGGATCACCTTCTTCGACGTCAACGGCCTGGGCGGCCTCGGCCACGTCTCCGTCCCCGTGGCGAACGGGACGATGCCCGTGCCGGCCGCCGCCGCGGCCACCGCGTCACCATCATCGCCCGCCACGACGACGGCGCCGCCGGGCACCGCCTCGCCGCAGGCCGCCGCCACGCCGAAGGGCACGGCCACGCCCAGGGAACCGCCACCCCGAGGCCCACGAGGCCGGCACCTCCGTCCAACTCGCCGACCCGGTCCAGCAGCGTGACCCCGACCGCCGGCCCCACCGCGAGCGGCACGCCGAGCACCTCCTCGAGCACCCCGTCACCGAGCACCACCTCGAGCACCCCGTCACCGAGCACCACCTCGAGCGCTTCCGCTTCCGCTCCCGCGCCCACGTCCACGTCCAGCCCCAGCCCGACGTCGACGCGCACGTCCGAGCCGAGCCCGTCCGAGCCGGCATCGTCCACGAGCGCGACGGGCCTCCGGGACGCACGCCTCGGGTAGCGTCCGGGCATGCCCGCACATCGCATCGTCGTCATCGGCTCCGGCTTCGGCGGCCTCTTCGCCACCAAGGCCCTGCGCCGCCGCGAGGACGTCGAGGTGACCCTGCTCGCAGCGACCACCCACCACCTGTTCCAGCCGCTGCTCTACCAGGTGGCCACGGGCATCCTCAGCGAGGGGGAGATCGCCCCCTCGACCCGTGAGGTGCTCGCCCGGCAGAAGAACGCGCGGGTGCTGCTCGGCACCGTGACCCGCATCGACCTCGAGGCGCGCACCGTGACCTCCGACGTGCTCGGCCGCGAGACGGTGACGCGCTACGACACGCTCGTCGTCGCCGCGGGCGCCGGACAGTCCTACTTCGGCAACGACCACTTCGCCGAGTTCGCCCCCGGCATGAAGAGCATCGACGACGCCCTCGAGCTGCGCGGCCGGATCTTCGGCGCCTTCGAGTGGGCCGAGCTGGCGCCCACGCAGGCCGAGGCCGAGCGCTACACGACCTTCGTCGTCGTGGGCGCGGGCCCCACCGGGGTCGAGATGGCGGGCCAGATCGCCGAGCTGGCGCACCGCACGCTCCGCCGCGACTTCCGCCGCGTCGACCCCACCGAGTCGCGCATCATCCTGCTCGACGCCGCCGACGCCGTGCTGCCCTCCTTCGGCGAGCAGCTCGGCGGTGCCGCGCGCCGGCGGCTCGAGGAGATGGGCGTCACCGTGCAGCTCGGCGTGAAGGTGGTCGGTGTGGACGACACCGGTGTGGAGATCGAGGCCGGGGACGGCACCCGCCGCCGCATCGAGGCGGCCACCAAGGTCTGGGCGGCCGGCGTGCAGGCGTCGCCGCTCGGCGGGCAGCTCGCCGAGCAGTCCGGGGCCGAGCTGGACCGCGCGGGTCGGGTGCAGGTCCTTCCCGACCTCACCCTGCCCGGCCGCCCCGAGGTGTTCGTGGTCGGCGACATGATGGCGCGCGACCGTCTCCCCGGGGTCGCCCAGGTCGCCATCCAGAGCGCGAGGTATGCCGCCCGGCAGGTCGAGGCGCGCCTGGACGGCACACCCCCCGAGGGGCCCTTCCGCTACCGCGACAAGGGGTCGATGGCGACCATCTCCCGCTTCAGCGCCGTCGCGAGCGTCGGCTCGCTGCGCTTCAGCGGGTTCGTCGCCTGGCTGCTCTGGCTCGGTGTCCACCTCGTCTACATCATCGGCTTCAAGTCGCGCGTCACCACCCTGCTCCACTGGGCCGTCAGCTTCCTCGGCCGCGGCCGCTCCGAACGGACCGTGACCGCGCAGCAGATCGTGGCGCGCAACGTCATCACCCGGCTGGGCCCGGACGCCCTGCCGCGCCTGCCCGTGGTGGCGGAGGACGCGCAGGTCAGCGGCGTCGACGAGCTGGAGGCCCGGCCCCGCGCGGGGGCCTGAACAGCGGCATAGGGTGTCGCCCATGCCGTTGGAGTACCCCGTCCACGAGCGCACCCTGGACAACGGGCTGCGTGTCGTGGTCTCCCCCGACCACGGCGTCCCGAACGTCACCGTCAACCTGTGGGTGGGCGTCGGGTCGCGCCACGAGTCGCCCGGTCGCACCGGTCTGGCCCACCTCTTCGAGCACCTGATGTTCCAGGGGTCCCGGGGGGTGCGCAGCGGCGAGCACTTCGAGGCCCTGATGGCCGTCGGCGGCCGGCTCAACGCCACGACGTGGTTCGACCGCACGACGTACTTCGAGACGGTGCCGCGGGGGGCCCTGGAGCTGGCCCTGTGGCTGGAGGGTGACCGCCACGGCCACCTGCTGGACGCGGTGAGCCAGGAGAACCTGGACAACCAGCGCGACGTGGTCAAGGAGGAGAAGCGTCAGCGCTACGACAACCAGCCCTACGGCCACGCCCTGATCGACGTGTATGCCGCCGCGTTCCCCGAGGGCCACCCCTACCACCACCCGACCATCGGGTCCATGGAGGACCTGGACGCGGCCAGCCTCGCCGACGTCCACGGCTTCTTCGCCTCGCACTACGGCCCCGACAACACGGTGCTCAGCCTGTGCGGGGACCTGGACGCGGAGGAGGGCTTCGACCTGGCGCAGCGGCACCTGGGGTGGCTCGCCCGCAGCGGGCACCGCGCGCGGCCGCCGCACCCGGCGGTGCCCCCGCTCACCTCGCCCGTCCGCGTCGAGCGGCGGCGGGACGTGCCGCACGACCGGGTCCACCTCGCGTTCCGGCTGCCGGTCGACCAGACCGACGACTTCCTCGCGGCCGGGCTCGCGCTGGACTGCATCGGCGGGCTGTCCTCCTCGCGGCTCGTGCGGCGGCTGGTCCGGCGCCAGCAGACGGCGCTCGGGGTGCACGGCACGGCATGGGGCCTCGTGGACGGGGTGTCGCTGGGGTTCCTCGTCGCCGACGTCGCCGAGGGGGAGGACCCGGCCGCGGTCGAGGCGGACGTGCTGGAGGAGATGGAGCGCTTCGCCGAGCAGGGGCCGGAGCCCGAGGAGCTCGAGGCCGCCGTGGCACAGACCGAGCGATGCTGGCTGCAGGCCCTCGCCAGCCCCGAGGAGCGGGCGGACCTGCTCAGCCACCACGCCCTGCTCCACGGCGACCCGCGCCTGGTCAACACCCACGTCGAGCGGGTGCGGGCGGTGGGCGCGGACACCGTGCGCGCCGCCGCCGCGGCACTGCTGCGGCCCGAGCAGCGGGCGGTGGTCGCCTACCTCGTCGACCCCGGTGGGGACGCGGAGGAGGTCGCGTGAGCGCCCTCCCCCAGCCGACGCGCCCCCTGGTCGTCCCCCCGGCCCCGTGGGGCTTCCCCCTGCCGGTGGAGTCCCGGCTGGACAACGGGCTGCGGGTCCTGGCGCACGACGTGCGGGGCCAGTACGTCCTCTCCCTCCGGCTGGTGGTGCCGCTGCGGCTCGCCGTCGAGGAGCGCCGGGTCGAGGGCGTGGCGGCGATGACCGCCCGGCTGCTCGACGAGGGGACGGCCCGGCACGGGTCCGAGGAGTTCGCCTCGCTGCTGGAGCGCCACGGCATCGCCTACGGGAGCGGTGTCTCCGACGGCGCGCTCCACGTGGACCTCGACGTGCCGCACCGCTTCCTCGTGCCGGCGCTCGGGCTGCTGCGGGAGCTGCTCGCCGAGCCGGTGTTCCCCGAGGACGAGGTCGCGCGCATCCTGCGGACCCGGCTGGCCGAGATCGAGCAGGAGCGGGCCTCCGGGGCGCACCGCGCCGCCCGGGAGCTGCTGGCGACGATGTGGGCGCCCCAGGACCGGGCGTCGCGCCCCACCGCGGGGAGCCCGGAGACGGTCGCCGCGATGACCCGGACGGACATCGCGGACTTCCACGCGCGGCACGTCGGGCCGGCGGGGGCGACCCTGGTGGTTGCCGGTGACCTCGGCGGCCTGGACCTGCCCGAGGTCGTCGACGCCGCCCTCGCCGACTGGTCGGCCCCGGGACACCAGCCGGTGCCCGCCCCGGTCGCGCCCGTCCCGGCGGCCGACGCGGCCCGGGTCGTGGTCGTGGACCGCCCCGGCGCCGTGCAGAGCGAGCTGTCCGTCGGCCGCCCCGGCCCGGACCGCCACGTGGCCGGCGGATGGGCCCCCTACCCGGTGCTGTCCTTCGTGCTCGGCGGGTCGCCCAACGCCCGGGTGGACGCGGTGCTGCGGGAGGAGAAGGGGTACACCTACGGCATCCGGACCAGCTTCCGCCCGCGGACCCGCGGCGGGAGCGTGGTCACGGCCGGTTCGGTGCGCGCGGACGTGACGGGGGAGTCCTTGGGTCTCCTCGTGGACATCCTCGACTCCGCGCGGGCGGGGTTCACCGACGACGAGGCGCGCGCCGGAGCCGACTACGTCGCGCGCACCGCGCCCGGCCGCTTCGCCACGGCCGACGCGATCGCCGAGGAGGCGGCCGCGCTGGCGGCGGAGGGCCTGTCCCCGGAGTTCCCCACGCAGATGCTGCGGGCGGTCGGCGACCTGGACGCGCAGGCCCTGACGACGGCATACCGGGGGGTCGTCGACGGGGGGTGGAGCGTCGTCGTGGTCGGCGACGCCGAGCAGTGCGTTGCGGGCATCGAGGCGGCCGGGTTGGGGCCGGTCACGGTGGTGCCCGCGTAGGGCCCCACCTCGCGGCCCCGCTCAGGTGCCGATGCGGCGCAGGACCTCGTCGTGGAGGAGGCCGTTGGTGGCGACCGCGCTGCCCCCGAACGGCCCGTCCTCCCCGGCGAGCGAGGTGAAGCGTCCGCCGGCCTCGGTGACGACGGGCACGAGCGCGGCCATGTCGTACAGCGCCAGGTCCGGCTCCGCGGCCACGTCCACCGCGCCCTCCGCGAGGAGCATGTAGGACCAGAAGTCGCCGAAGCCCCGCTCCCGCCAGCAGGAGCGCGCCAGGTCGAGGAAGGCGTCCTGCCGGCCGACCGCGGCCCAGGACGTGGTGCTCGAGCAGGACAGCGAGGCGTCCTCGAGGCGGGAGACCCCCGACACGCGCAGGCGGCGGGCGGCCGTGAGGCTGCGGCCGGCCCAGGCCCCCGAGCCGACCGCGGCCCACCACCGCCGACCCAGGGCCGGGGCCGCGACCAGACCCAGGACCGGCCGGTCGCCGTCGAGCAGGGCGATCAGGGTCGCCCACACCGGGACGCCGCGCACGAAGTTGTGGGTGCCGTCGATGGGGTCGAGCACCCATCGGCGCGGGCCGTGGCCGGTGGTCCCGAACTCCTCGCCCACGACGGCGTCCCGCGGCCGGGTGCGGGCCAGCTGGCCGCGGATAAGCTCCTCGGCCGCCCGGTCGGCGTCGCTGACGAGGGTGCGGTCGGCCTTGGTCTCGACGTGGAGGTCCTCGGCCCGGAACCGGGCCGTCGTGACCCGCTCGACGGCGTCCGCGAGCACGTGGGCGAGGCGGAGGTCGTCGTCGTAGCCGCTCACCCCCCGACGCTAGCGAACGACGGGTCGGTCGGCGGGGAGGTGCGCCCGACCGCCGGGAATACCTACCGGCGGGTCACAATCGGGTCTCGGCTCGGCCCGGGCCCTGTCGGTGGCGGGTCGAAAGGGTCTTGGATGGGGATCGGCGTCGGAGGGGGCGCCGCAACGGTGGCGCCCGACCGGCGCCCCGACCTCGGGGCCGCCCGTCCAGCGGGCGGTCACACGACACGTAGGAGGACCTCTATGCGGGGAAACACTCGCACGGTGCTGGTGGCCGCCATGTCGGCCACGGCCCTGCTCGCGGCCGGCTGTGGTGGCGGCGGCGACGACGAGGGGGCCGGCTCGGGCACCAGCGCGGCGAAGACCGGGGGCGAGATCACCGTCCGCGGCTGCAACCCGCAGAACCCGCTCGTGCCGACGAACACCAACGAGACGTGCGGTGGCAACGTCCTCGACGCGATCTTCGCCCGACTCGTCCACTACAACTCGGACGATGCCAGCCCGGAGAACGACTTGGCGGAGAGCATCGAGACCTCGGACAACCAGAACTTCACCGTCAAGCTCAAGCCGGGCCAGAAGTTCGCCGACGGCACGCCCATCACCTCCAAGAGCTTCGTCGACGCATGGAACTACGGCGCCTACGGTCCCAACGCGCAGCTCAACTCCTACTTCTTCGAGCCCATCGAGGGCTCCAAGGACGTCGCCTGCCCGGACGAGGAGTGCAAGGCCAAGCCGAAGACGGACAAGATGTCTGGGCTAGCAGTGGTGGACGACACTACTTTCACCATCAAGACGAGCAGCAAGGTCTCCAACCTGCCGGTCCGGCTCGGCTACAGCGCGTTCGCCCCGCTGCCGGACTCCTTCTTCGCTGACCCGAAGGCGTTCGGGGAGAAGCCGATCGGCTCCGGTCCGTACAAGTTGGATTCGTGGGCCAAGAACCAGGCGATCGTCGTCTCGAAGAACCCGAACTATGCGGGCAAGTTCAGCGGCAAGGTCGACAAGATCACCTTCAAGATCTACCAGGACCCCGACGCGGCCTACAACGACGTCATCGCCAACCAACTCGACGTCACGGACGACGTGCCGACCAGCGCGCTCATCGACGACAAGTACAAGACGGACCTGCCGGACCGTAACCTCCAGCGTGAGGTGGGCGGTAACACGTCGATTAACCTCCCGCCGGTGAAGGTGGACCCGACCTACGAGAACCCGAAGCTGCGGCACGCGATCTCGATGGCGATCAACCGTGACGAGATCGTCAAGCAGATCTTCAACGGCTCCCGCACCCCGGCCACCGGCTGGGTGCCACCGGGGGTCGACGGCTACAAGGCGGGCGCGTGCGGGGAGTACTGCACCTTCGACGCGGCCAAGGCCAAGGCGGCCTTCGACGAGGCGGGCGGGTACAAGGGCACCATGACCCTGACCTACAACGCGGACCAGGCGCACAAGGACTGGACCGAGGCGACCTGCAACTCGATCAAGAACGCCCTCGGCGTGGACTGCCAGGCCAAGGGGGTCGTCGACTTCGCGACCTTCCGGGCACAGATCACCGATCGCAAGCAGAAGGGCATGTTCCGCACTGCGTGGCAGATGGACTACCCGTCGATCGAGAACTTCCTCGCGCCGATCTACGGAACGGGTGCCGGCTCCAACGACGGTGACTACAGCAACCCGGAGTTCGACAAGAAGCTCACCGAGGCTGCGGCTGCGCCAAGCCTGGAGGCGGCGAACAAGCTCTACCAGGAGGCCGAGGCTTTGCTGAAGGAGGACATGCCGGCGATCCCGATGTGGTACACCAAGCGCACCCTCGGGTGGAGCGACAAGGTGGCCAACGTCAAGTCGGACGCCTTTGGCGTGCCTGACTACCGGTCCATCACGGTCAAGTGAGCGACGCCCCGCGGGGCTAATGACAAGCTCGTCGGTCTGCCAGCGTCGCGCTGGCAGACCGACGAACTGTATGCCGACGCGGGTCTCGTCGCGGCCGAGGTTTCCACGGTAGGTTGCTCTGCGGAGCGTGAGCACCATCGTCCCGCCCCTACCTGCGGTGGGCGATAACACCAGCCGGCCGGGCACACCCGGGCGGCGACCGGTTCCCTCCCGCGTGGCCGGGACGGGCGACACGTTGGAGGGGTGGCGTGGGTACATACATCATCCGGCGCCTGCTGCAGATGATCCCGGTCATCCTCGGCGCGACGTTCCTCATCTTTGCGATGGTCTTCGCCCTTCCGGGCGACCCCCTCGCGGGCAAGTGCGGTGAGCGGCCCTGCCCGCCCGACTTCGCGCGCCAGTTCCGCGCCGAGCACAACCTCAACGACCCGCTGCCCGTCCAGTACGTGAAGTACCTCGGCAAGCTGGCCCAGGGCGATCTCGGCACCAACTTCTACGGTCGGCCGGTCGCCGAGGAGCTGATCCAGCGCTACCCGACGACCGCCAAGCTCGCCCTCATGGCCATCGCCTTCGAGGCCGTCGTGGGCATCGGGGCCGGCGTCCTCACCGGCGTTCGACGGGGGAAGTTCCTCGACAACCTCGTCCTGCTGAGCACCCTCGTCCTGATCTCGATCCCGATCTTCGTCATCGGCTACGTGGCGCAGTACTTCCTCGGTGTGCAGCTGGGGCTGTTCCCAGTGACGGTGTCCTCGGACGCGACGTTATACGAGCTGCTTCTGCCGGCGCTCGTGCTCGGGTCGCTGTCGGTGGCCTACGTCGCCCGCCTGACCCGCACCAACCTCGTCGAGAACCTCCGCTCGGACTACGTGCGCACCGCCGTTGCGAAGGGGCTTCCGAGGCGGCGCACCATCGGGGTCCACACGCTGCGCAACTCACTGATCCCGGTGATCACCTTCATCGGCTTCGACTTCGGCGCGCTACTCGGGGGCGCCATCGTCACCGAGCGGATCTTCAACATCAACGGGATCGGCGGGCTGATCTACCGCAGCATCAACGCCCGGGACGGCGTCACGGTGGTGTCCGCGGTGACCGTGCTCGTCATCGTCTATCTCGTCGTCAACCTGCTCGTGGACCTGCTGTACGGTCTACTCGACCCGAGGATCAGCCATGACTGAGGCCGCCGTCGCGGAAGCTGCAACTCTGAGCCCGCTCGACGCGGGCGACGTCGACGAGGGACGTTCGCTGACGTCCGACGCCTGGCGGACGATGCGGAGCCGGCCGATGTTCTGGGTCGCGGCTGCGATGATCCTCGTCTTCGTGACCATGGCGGTGTTCCCGCGGCTGTTCACCGCCACCGACCCCGCCCTCGCCGACCTGTCCCGTTCACGCGAGACCCCGAACGCCGACGCCTGGTTCGGCCGGGACCGGCAGGGCTACGACATCTTCGCCCGGTGCATCTACGGTGCTCGCGCCTCGATCCTCGTCGGCCTCATCGCGACGGTCGGTACGGCCCTCATCGGTGGCGTCGTCGGCATCACGGCCGGCTACGTCGGTGGCGCCTGGGATGCCGTCCTGTCCCGGGTCGGCGACATCTTCTTCGCCATCCCGCTCCTGCTCGGCGCGATCATCTTCCTGGTCTCGCTGCCGGAGCTGTTCTCCTCCAGCTACATCCTCATCGTCCTCAAGGTCGCCCTCGCCCTCGTGGTGCTCGGCTGGCCGAGCATCGCCCGGCTGATTCGCAGCAGCGTGATCCAGGTCAAGCCGAACGACTACGTCCAGGCGGCGCGGGCCCTGGGCGCGAGCCCGCTGCGGATCGTGCGGTCGCACATCCTCCCGAACGCCGTGGCGTCGGTGATCGTCGTCTCGACGATCAACCTCGGCGCCTTCATCGCCGCCGAGGCGACGTTGTCCTACCTCGGCATCGGCCTGCAGCCGCCGGCGATCTCGTGGGGCATCGACATCAGCGCCGCGACGGTCGGCATCCGCACGACGCCGCACATGCTCTTCTTCCCCAGCCTCTTCCTCAGCCTGGCGGTGCTGGCGTTCATCCTCCTCGGTGACGTCGTCCGCGACGCGCTCGACCCCAAGAACCGCTGAGCGGAAGGGCACCCCACCGTGACCACGTCGGATACCACCACCCACCGGGACCCCCAGCTGTCCCGGTACCACCCCGAGGACGGGGTGCTGCTCGAGGTCGAGGACCTGTTCGTCGAGTTCCACACCGCCGACGGGGTCGCCGAGGCGATCAACGGCGTCTCGTTCACCGTGCGGGAGGGCGAGTCGCTCGCCATCCTCGGCGAGTCCGGCTCGGGGAAGTCCGTCACCGCCCAGGCGATCATGGGCATCCTGGACATGCCGCCCGCCGTCATCCCCTCGGGGCACATCCGCTACTGCGGCCAGGACCTGCTCTCCATGCCCGAGGAGCAGCGGCGCAAGACCCGCGGCCCGGAGATCGCGATGATCTTCCAGGACGCCCTGTCCTCCCTGAACCCGGTGTTCCCGGTCGGGTGGCAGATCGCCGAGTCCTTCCGCCAGCACCGCGGCATGAACAAGTCCGACGCGATGGCCCAGGCGGTGCGCCTCATGGAGCGCGTGCAGATCCCGGCGGCCCGCGAGCGCGTGAAGGCCTACCCGCACCAGTTCTCCGGCGGGATGCGGCAGCGCATCATGATCGCGATGGCGATCGCCCTCGACCCGGCGGTCCTCATCGCGGACGAGCCGACCACGGCGCTCGACGTGACCGTCCAGGCCCAGATCATGGGCCTGCTCGAGGAGCTGCAGGAGGAGCGCCAGATGGGGCTCATCCTCATCACGCACGACCTGGGGGTGGTGGCCGACGTCGCCGACCGGATCGTGGTGATGTATGCCGGCCGGCTGGTGGAGACCGCGGACGTCCTCGACCTGTACGGCCACCCGGCCCACCCCTACACGCGCGGTCTGCTCGAGTCCATCCCGCGCCTGGACCAGAAGGGCCAGACCCTGGCCGCGATCGGCGGTCTGCCGCCGAACCTGATGAGGATCCCGCCGGGCTGCCCCTTCAACCCGCGCTGCAGGTGGGCGCAGGACGTCTGCCGCCGCGACCTGCCCGCGCTGCGCGAGATCGCGCCGGGCCAGCGTGCGGCCTGCCACTTCGCCGAGGAGGTCATCCATGCCTGAGGTCGTCCTCAGCGCTCGCGACCTGGTCAAGCACTACCCCATCCGTGCGGGGGTCCTCCGCCGGGTCGTGGGGCAGGTCAAGGCCGTCGACGGGGTGTCGTTCGACCTGCACGCCGGGGAGACCCTGGGCATCGTGGGCGAGTCCGGCTGTGGCAAGTCCACCCTCGGTCGGCTGCTCATGCGGCTCGAGGAGCCCACGGCCGGGCAGGTGCTCTTCCAGGGCGCCGACATGGCGAGTGCGAGCCCCCGTGACCTGCGGCGGCTCCGGCGCGACATCCAGATCGTGTTCCAGGACCCCTACACCTCGCTCAACCCGCGGATGACAGTCGGTGACATCGTCGGTGAGCCGTTCGACATCCACCCCGACGTGCTGGGCAAGAAGGATCGCCGGGGGCGGGTCCAGGAGCTGCTCGACCTCGTTGGGCTCAACCCCGAGCACATCAACCGCTACCCCCACCAGTTCTCGGGCGGCCAGCGCCAGCGCATCGGCATCGCGCGGGGCATCGCGCTCAACCCGAAGGTCCTGGTCTGCGACGAGCCGGTCTCGGCGCTCGACGTCTCGGTGCAGGCCCAGGTCGTCAACCTCATGGAGGAGCTCCAGGACGAGCTCGGTCTGGCCTACGTCTTCATCGCCCACGACCTCTCGGTGGTCCGGCACATCTCGGACCGGGTCGGCGTGATGTACCTCGGCACCATGGCCGAGCTCGGCACGGAGGACGAGGTCTACCAGCACCCGACCCACCCCTACACCCAGGCGCTGCTCTCGGCCGTGCCCGTGCCGGACCCGACGCTGCGCGGCAAGCGGGCGCAGATCATGCTCGAGGGCGACGTCCCGTCACCGGCCAACCCGCCGTCCGGCTGCCGGTTCCACACCCGCTGCTGGAAGGCGCAGCCGGTCTGCAGCACCGACGTGCCGGAGCTGGTGCAGCGCTCGGACGGCGTCGGCACCCACCTGTCGGCCTGCCACTTCGCCGAGCCACGCACGATCGTCGAGACCGTCGACGTCACCGCGGTCGAGCCGGACACGCGTTTCGGTGACACCGACGTCCGGGACGCGTCGGCGCTGGAGCGGTCGACGTCCGACGACGTCCCGTCCGACGCCACGGCGGCGCCGCGCGGAACCTCCGACTAGCGGCCGACTAGCGGTCCGAAGCCCGGCCGGACTCCGGTCGGACTCCGGTGGGAGTCAGGCCTCTCGAAGTCGGGTCGGAGTCAGTCCTCCGGGGTCCCGGCCCGGGCCCGCAGCAGCCGGCGCAGCGAGTCCAGCCGCGCCCGGCCCGCCGGTCCGGCCGCCCCCGAGGCGACCCAGCGACCGAGTGCGCACTCCTCCTCGTCGTGGGTGCACCCGCGGGGGCAGCCCGCCGTCCCCGGCTCCAGGTCGGGGAAGTGCTGCACGATCCGGCCGAGGTCGACGTGGGCGAGGCCGAAGGACCGCACCCCGGGGGTGTCGACGACCCACCCGTCGCCGCCGGGGAGCTCCAGCGCGACCGCCGAGGACGAGGTGTGCCGGCCTCGGCCGGTGACGTCGTTGACCGACCCCGTGGCGCGCTCCGCATCGGGCACCAGGGCGTTGACCAGGGTCGACTTGCCGACCCCCGAGTGGCCGACGAGGACGCTGACCCGTCCGCGCAGGGCGTCCCGCAGCACGTCCAGCCCGCGCGTGGCGGCGTCGAGCTCGGTGGCCGTGACCACGTGCCGCACGGCCAGCGGGGTGTAGTCGCGCAGGAAGTCGTCCGCGTCGGCGAGGTCCGCCTTGGTGAGCACGAGCAGCGGGTCCAGCCCGGCGTCGTACGCCGCCACGAGACACCGGTCGATCAGCCGGGGCCGCGGCTCGGGGTCGGCAAGTGAGCTCACCACGACCAGCTGGTCGGCGTTGGCGACCAGCACCCGCTCGACCGGGTCCGTGTCGTCCGCGGTGCGCCGGAGCACGGTGCGGCGCGGCTCGACGCGGACGATGCGGGCCAGCGCGTCCGGCCCGCCGGCGGTGTCGCCGACGAGCGCGACCGCGTCCCCCACGGCGATCCCCCTGCGGCCGAGCTCCCGCGCCCGCATCGCCAGGACCGTCCGCTCGCCCTCCCCGCCTCCGTCCACGCGCACCCGGTACCGGCCCCGGTCCACCGCCGTGACCCGTCCGCCCACCGCGTCGGCGTGAGCGGGCCGCTCCTTCGTGCGCGGCCGGCTGCCGCGGGGGTTCGGACGGATCCGGACGTCGGACTCGTCGTAGTCCCGTGGCGACCGGGCCATCAGCGGTCCGCCGCCGACCGGCCGGCGAGCATGCCGGCCCAGAGCCGGGGGAACTGCGGGAGGGTCTTCGCCACGGTGCCGACGTCCTCGACGACGATCCCGGGCACGGCCAGGCCCAGCACCGCCGCGGCCATGACGAGGCGGTGGTCGGCATACGTGTGGAAGCGTCCGGCCCGCAGCGGACCCGGCACGACGTGCAGCCCGTCGTCGGTCTCGGCGACCTGGGCGCCGAGAGCCCGCAGCTCGGTCCGCAGGGCGGCGAGGCGGTCGGTCTCGTGCCCGCGGATGTGGGCGACGCCCCGGATCACGCTCGGCGAGTCGGCGAGGACGCACAGCGCGGCGACGACGGGCGTGAGCTCGCTCGCGTCGTGCAGGTCCACGTCGACCCCGCAGATGCCGTCGTTCCCGCTCACCGTGAGCCCGTCCCGGTCGAGGACGATGTCGGCCCCCATCATGTCCAGCACCTCGCGCACCGCGTCGCCGCCCTGTGTCGTGTACTGCGGCCACCCGGGCACTCGCACCCGGCCACCCGTGACGAGCGCTGCGGCGAGGAACGGTGCGGCGCTGGAGAGGTCCGGCTCGACCACGACGTCGAGCGCGTTGACCTCGCTCGGTTCCACCCGCCAGGTGTTCGGCTCGGCGTCGTCGACGACCACCCCCGCGTCACGCAGGGTCTCGACGGTCATGTCGATGTGGGGCACGCTCGGCAGCCCCGGGCCGTCGTGGCGCACGGTGACGCCCTCGTCGAACCGCGCACCGGGGAGGAGCAGGGCGGAGACGAACTGCGACGACGCGGAGGCGTCCAGGACCACCGCGCCCCCACGCACCGAGCCCCGGCCGTGCACCGTGAAGGGCAGGTTCCCGCGCCCGTCGTCGTCGACCTCCACGCCCAGCGCCCGCAGCGCTTCGAGCACCGGCGCCATCGGGCGGCGGCGCGCGTGCTCGTCCCCGTCGAAGCGCACCGGTCCGGCTGCCAGGCCCGCCACCGCCGGCACGAAGCGCATGACGTTGCCCGCGAGCCCGCAGTCGACGCTCCCCCCACCGACGAGCGGTCCGGGGGTGATGAGCCAGTCGACGTCCTCGGCGGCCCCGCCGACCCCACCGGCCCCCCCGGCCCCGTCAAGTCCGCGCGCCCCCCCGCAGTCACCGTCCTCGACGTCCTCCACGGCGGCGCCGAGGGTGCGCAGCGCCCGGGCCATGAGCAGGGTGTCCCGCGAGCGCAGCGGGGCCCGCAGGCGGGAGACGTCGTTGGCGAGCGCCGCGAGCACGAGGTAGCGGTTGGTCAGCGACTTGCTGCCCGGCAGCACCACCCGGGCCTGCACCGGTCCGGAGGCCGCCGGCGCGGCCCACTCACCCGAGGGCATGCTCGACACGGAGCGCCTCGTGGGACGTCAAGCGGGCTCCTCGGGTCGGTGGTGGCTGGTCCCTACGGTAACGGCGCCGGCCCGCCCTGCGTAGCGTGGAGGCCATGTGTGGCCGCTACGCCGCGACGGCGCGCCCCGATCAGCTGGTCGAGGAGTTCGAGGCCGAGGACCGGACGGCCGAGCCGGCCCGCAGCATCCTCGCCGCGCCGCAGGTGCCGCCCCGCGGCGCCCCCGACTTCAACCTCGCGCCCACCAAGCAGGCGCCCGTCGTGCTGACCCGCCCGGCGCGCGCTCGCGACGTCGGAGCGGCCCCGGCAGGAGGCGGCGACTTCTCGGACTCCCAACCAGGTGGGGAGCCGGCGCGCCAGCTGCGCCTCCTCACCTGGGGCCTCGTCCCCGGCTGGGCCAAGGACGTCAAGGTCGGCGTGCGGATGATCAACGCCCGGGCCGAGTCGGTGCTGGAGAAGCCGGCGTTCGCCCGCGCCGCGACCGCGCGCCGCGCCCTGGTGCCGGCGCGCGGCTGGTACGAGTGGCAGAAGTCGCCCACGGCGACCGACGGCAGGGGCCGGCCCCGCCGCCAGCCGTTCTTCACCGAGCGGGTGGACGGTGACGTCGTGGCGTTCGCCGGACTCTACGAGTTCTGGCGCGACCCGGCGGTCGCGGACGGCGAGGACCCCGACGCCTGGCTCACCACCTTCGCGGTGCTCACCACCGCGGCCGAGCCCGGGCTGGACCGCATCCACGACCGCCAGCCGCTCGTCCTGGACCGGCAGTACTGGGCGCCCTGGCTCGACCCGACGCTCGTGGACCGCGACCGGGTCGCGGGGCTGCTGGCGCCGCACCCGCCGGGGCGCTTCACGGCATACCCCGTCTCGCGGGCGGTGAGCAGCAACCGGGCCAACGGCCCGCACCTGCTGGACCCAGCCCCTCAGGAGGACCTGGTCGGGGTGGTGGACCCGGCCACCGGTGAGCTGCTCGGCGCCGCGCGGTGAGCCTGTCCCGCCTCGTCCGGACCCCGGTCGGAACGGCGCGGGTGACCGAGAGCCGGCCGCGGGCGGCCGGGGGGACGCTCGTGCTCGGGCACGGTGCCGGCGGGCGGGAGTGGACGGCGGACGTCCGCGACGTCGCCGCGGCCGCCGCCGCCGCCGGGTGGCGGACGGTGCTCGTCGACCAGCCCTGGCGGGTCGCGGGTCGCCGGGTCGCCCCGGCCCCCGCGACCCTGGACGCCGCCTGGCTCCCGGTGCTGGCGGAGGTATGCCGTGCCGCCTCCGGCCCGCTCGTCGTGGGCGGCCGCAGCGCCGGGGCCCGCGTCGCCTGCCGCACCGCCACGGCCGTCGGGGCGGCGGCGGTCTTGTGCCTCTCCTTCCCGCTGCACCCGCCGGGGCGCCCGGAGCGCTCGCGGGCCGAGGAGCTGCGGCTGCCCGTCGCCGCGGGCCTCCCGGTGCTGGTGCTCCAGGGCGCCCGGGACCCCTTCGGCACCCCGCAGGAGGTGGTTGCCGCCGCCTCGGGCCCCGTGGTCACGGCCGTGCCGGGGACCCACGAGCTCGCCACCCTCCCGGCACCGGCGCTCGAGGCGGTGGGCCGGCTGCTCAGCCGGGTGGGCTAAGGAATGGTCGGCCCGGAACCCGCGTTGACAGCCTCGTCCCCCGTTGCTTCCCCGGAAGGCCGAACGTGCTCGTCCTCGACACCGACCGCGTGTCCGCTCCGGGGCTAGGGTGGGTCGCGATGAGCACCCCCCCTCCGACCCCACCCCCCGAGGCGGAAGCGCCGCAGCGGCCAGCACCCGCCGCCCCGGCACCGGTCGAGTCCGCGCTCGGCACGCCCGTCCCGCCGGACGCCGAGGCCGCCGCCGACTCGGAGGCCGCCGTGGCGGAAGCCCAGGCCGTCGCGGACGCGGAGGTCGACGTCGCCACCGAGAGGCCGGCCGACCGTCAGGCGCGGTTCGAGCGGGAGGCCATGCCGCTGCTCGACCAGCTCTACGCCGCGGCCCTGCGCACGACCCGCAACCCCGCGGACGCGGAGGACCTGGTCCAGGAGACCTACGCCAAGGCCTTCGCGGCGTTCCACCAGTACCGCCCGGGGACGAACCTCAAGGCGTGGATGTACCGCATCCTCACGAACACGTACATCAACACCTACCGCAAGAAGCAGCGGCAGCCGCAGCAGTCCGACGCCGCCGACGTCGAGGACTACCAGCTGGTCAGGGCGGAGTCGCACACCTCCTCGGGGCTGAAGTCCGCGGAGGTCTCAGCGCTCGAGCGGCTGCCCGACTCCCAGGTCAAGCAGGCGCTCCAGCAGCTCCCTGAGGACTTCCGGCTGGCGGTCTACCTCGCGGACGTCGAGGGGTTCGCCTACAAGGAGATCGCCGAGATCATGGGGACGCCCATCGGCACGGTGATGTCGCGCCTGCACCGCGGCCGGCGGCAGCTGAGGGGCCTGTTGCAGGACTACGCGCAGGAGCGCGGCTTCGGCAGGGAGGTGTCGTCGTGACGACGCCAGCCAACGCCTCCGGTGGCCACCCGGACGTCCCCGGCGGGCAGCACGGCGACAGCCAGCCCCAGCACCCGGGTCACCACGGCGAGCAGCCCCTCGCCGCGCACCACGCAGAGCACCACGCCGAGCACCACGCCGAGCACCACGCCGAGCAGGGTGTCGACAGCCCGTGCTCGGAGGTGCTCCTGCGCATCTTCGAGTACCTCGACGGGGAGATGGCGCCGCAGGACGTGCACCGCTTCGCCACGCACCTGAGCGAGTGCGGCAACTGCCTGGCCGAGCACGACGTCGACCGGGTGCTCAAGGAGCTGGTCCGGCGGTCGTGCGGCCACGAGCAGGCGCCCACGACCCTGCGCATGCAGGTGGTGCAGCGCATCACCGTGGTGCGGCACGAGCTCGGGGGCTGACGCGACGGACGAAGGGGCGGGACGCCGGTACCGGCGTCCCGCCCCTTCGTTCTCGCACCCGCCGCGGCGGGTGGGGTGCTCAGGCGTTGGGCTTGCGGCCGTGGTTGGCCTTGTTGCCCTTGCGCGAGCGGCGCTTGCGGGCGCGCTTGCTCATGGGTCTCCTACCGTCGTCGAGATGTCTCATTTCATTGTCGCACGGTCGTCCGCCGTGAGAGCATGGAGGAGCATTCGGTCCAAGACGTGGGCTGGACATACCGAAGGGAGCGCCTCGTGCGCACAGTGCGAGTCCTCGTCGTTTGGGGCGTGCTCGCGGCCGTGTCGGCCTTCACCGTGGCGGCGGTTGGTGTGGGGGGGACCGCTCCGGATGACGGCGGCCAGGTCGTGGCCGGCAAGACGTTGGTCGGCAAGACGCCGGTCGCCAAGACGACGGACGGCAAGACGAACTGGAGCTGGGACGACTAAGCCCTGTCGTAGCGGATGACCCCGCGTCGCTCGGACGCCACGCGGGAGGTCCGGGGAAGTTATCCTGCCGCGACGCTCTACATCGTCGCACTATGGCTGTGCGCTGCCGGGCTGACCTACTTCTGCTGGCTCGCGTACGGCCCGCCGATACGGTACGCGGCCCTTCTCGTCCTGACCGGTGTCGGAGTCGCCGCTGTCCGCTTCGGATCCAACAAGGTGGACGACTCGGTCCAGTTCGCGGCGTCGAATATCATCCTGCTGACTGCCGTTGCGATGCTGGCTCCGGTTGGGGCGGGCGTGGTGGGACTGGCCATCGCAGCCTTTCGCCTGGGGCCGCTGTCTGTCCGTGGGCGTGCCTTCAACATGGCGATGTTCATGCTGTTGGGGCTGCTGGGCGGGCTCGTCTACGACGTGGCTGGGGGGCTGCACGACATCGCCGACCTCACCGGCGTCGGCCCCCTGCTTCGGCACGTTGGCCTTCCCTTGGCCGCTGCCAGCTTCGCCCAGATCGTCGTGAATGCCGCGTTGCTGTCCGGAGTACTGACGATCACCCGTGGCGTGCCGTTCCGGATCCAGGTCGCACGGCTCCTCAGTGGTACCGGCGTGGCCTATCTTGCTTATGGGTTGTTGGCATTCCTTCTCGTCGTGCTCTGGGTCCCCGCGAGGCTTGGCTGGACGAGCGTCCTGTTCACCTTGGCGCTCCTCCTCGGGGCGCGGTGGGCGATCACCCAGTACGGCGAGGAGCGTCGTGCCCATGAGCGGGCGCTCGACGTGCTCGTCGCCGCCATCGAGACCAGGGCACCCGGGCTGGCCGGCCACAGCGCCCGGGTCTCCGCGCTCGCCGGTCACATGGCGGAGGAGCTAAGCCTGCGCCCTCATCAGCTGAGTGACGTGCGTCGCGCCGGCATGCTGCACGACGTGGGTCTGCTGACGCTGCCCGCGAGCTCGTCGGCCGACAGCTCCTTCGGTCCGGCTCATGACATCGGCGTCGCCCCCCAGCGAGGCGCCGACCTGCTGAAGGGGGTGTCGTTCCTCTCCGGCGCTCTGGAGGCCGTCGCGCACCATGGACCGAAGCAGGCTGACGTGCCGTCCACGGTGGAGGCCGACGTGGTGCGGGTCGCGGACCGCTATGACCTGCTCGCCCATGTTGCACCAGAGGATGAGCGCCGGACCAGCGCCGAGGCGATGGCCGAACTACGGACGGCCTGGCCGCCACACCCCCCCCGCGTTCTGGAGGCGCTGGACCGGGCCCTGGAGCGAAGCAACGAGGCGAAGCGCGCGTGACCGGCCTTCGGATCCGCGTGTGGACGAGCACGGTCGTCGCGGTGGGTGCCGCGGTGCTGGTCTGGGCAACCATCTCGGCCGGCCCGACCCTCGGTCAGTCGGTGGGAAACTCGGGGAGGCTGCTCGGGTGCTTCGTCCTCGCCATCGGAGTCGGCGAGCTGGCGCGCGTGCACATGCCGACGGGGCGCGTCACCGCGCCCGTGGCGACCGCCTCGGCGGTGACGCTCGCCATGATCGGCCGGATCGACGGTGAACCCACCTTCGGGGGCAGTGCGGACCTGATCGTCCTCACGGTCGCAGCCGGGATGGCAGGCGCTGCCGCCATTCGCGCCGCCACGGGTCGCGAGGTGGCCCTGCACCTGATGGCCGCCCGCCTGATCGGGGTGAGCCTCGTGGCCGTTCTCGCACGGAGCGTCGGAGGGGCGTTCACTCCGTGGGAGCTCGCCCTGTACTCCTTGCCACGATGGCTGGTGGCCGGCGTCATGGTCGCCACGGCCGCTCTCGGCATCCTGCTCGAGCTGGTGCTCACCGGGCTGATGCGCGCCGAGCGTGACGGGACGTACTGGCGGACGGCCCTGCAGGACGAGCTGGGCGAGGCCGTGCCGCTGACGCTGGGGCTGGTCACCGCCGGGCCGCTCGTCGCGCTGCTCGCGCCGGTGATGGGGCTCTCCGCCCTGCCCCTCGCCCTGGTCCCCATGGTCCTGACCTACCTCGCCGTGCGCCGCTACGCGGCGAACCGGATGACCTACCGCGAGACGATCATCACGCTCTCCCGGCTCACCGAGGAGTCGGGATACACCCCGACACACCACGCCCAGCGCGTGGCCGAGCTCGCGGTGCGGCTGGCCCGCTCCCTCGGCCTGTCCGAGCGGGAGGTCCGCGACGTCGAGTACGCAGCGCTCCTGCACGACCTCGGCCAGCTGGGCCTGCGCCACCCGATCCCCGGCGGCGCCACGGTCCTCGCCGCCCCGGTCGACCAGCGGCACATCGCCGCGGAGGGGGCCCGCATCGTCCGGCACACGGCCGTGCTCGACACCGTGGCGGGGTACGTCGAGAAGCAGGCGACGGCATACCGGCGGGTCCGCGAGCTGGGAGAGACGGTTCCCCTTGCCAGCCGCATCATCAAGGTCGCCAACGCCCATGACGACCTCACCGGTGGCAGCGCCGACCCGGCCGTGCGGGCGGCGGCGCTGGAGCGGATCCACCTGGGCCTCGGCTATGAGTACGACCCTGCCGTCGTCGACGCGCTCGTCGAGGTCACCGGCGGAGCCGGGTGGGCGTCCTTCATGGTCGGAGAAGCCGGCACGGCACCCGACCCGGTCCTCGACCCCTCGCGCCGGCACGGAGGAGCGGGAGGAGCCCCCGGCCCCGGAGCCCCCGGTGATCGGCGCCGCAGCCGCAGGACCGTCCCTCCGAGGTCCCCGGCCAACGGCTAGCATGCTGGCGCCACGGGCGGGTCGCACCGGGGGCAGGGAGGAGGAACGGCGATGGAACGGCTGAAGCCTGTCGTGTTCCACGACGCCTGGGGCTCCTTCGTCTCCATCGCCAGCCTGCAGGGGCGCTCCATCCCCAGCCCCGAGCCCGAGTCCGAGCTGTGGATGGGGGCCCATGAGAGCGGCCCGAGCGGTGTCGAGGGGCCGGGCGCGCTGACCCTCGCGGACGTGATCGCGGCCGACCCCGAAGGTGAGCTCGGGGGGGCGTGCGTCGCGCGCAGCGGGCCCCGCCTGCCCTTCCTGCTCAAGGTGCTCGCCGCCGGCCGGGCCCTGTCGATCCAGGCCCACCCCACCGCCGAGCGGGCCCGGGCGCTGCGAGCGGACAGCGGCGGCTCGGACGACGTCTACGTCGACGACGAGGCCAAGCCGGAGATGCTCGTGGCGCTCGCTCCGTTCGAGGTCTTCGTGGGGCTGCGCGAGCCGGCCGTGGTGGCCGCCATCGCGGACCGGCTGCGCGTGCCACGCTTCCAGCTCATCGTTGACGCCGCGGGCACCGCCGCCGACCCTGCGCACGCGCTGCTCGCAGAGGTCCTCGCCGTGCCGGCGGGTGAGCGCACCGCCTTCGTGCGCGAGGTGGTGCGGGCCTGCGTGCGCCTCGAGGCGAGCTCCGACCCGGTCGGTCACGCCTGCGCGGCCGTCGTCCGGGTGGCCGAGGACCACCCCGACGACATCGGTCTCGCGGTGCTCCTGCTCATGCAGCACCGGGTGCTCGAGCCGGGGGAGTTCCTCGACGTCCCGCCCGGGGTCCTTCACGCCTACGTCAGGGGACTGGGCATCGAGGTGCTCGCCAACAGCGACAACGTCGTGCGGGCCGGGCTGACGGAGAAGGCCGTGAACGTCGAGGAGCTGCTGCGCGTCGTGGACAGCCGCGCGCCCGGGGGGGCGGGCCGCTCCGACGCCATCGAGGACGGCGTCGAGCTCTTCCGGTCCTCCTCGGACCGCTTCCAGCTGCACCGGCTCTCCGCCTCGTCCCCGGTCGCGCTGCCGGGTGACGGCGGCCCCCGGATCGTCTTCTGCCTGCGGGGGAGTGCGGTGCTGCACGGACCGGCCGACCGGCTCGGGCTCGGGCGCGCGGAGTCGGCGTTCGTCCCAGCACGCGAGGAGGGCGTGACGGTCTCCGGGCCGGGCGAGGTCTACGTCGTAAGCTGTCCGCTCCCCGCTGCCCCCTGACCGGTGCTCCCGCCTGGCCACGGGGCGCCGACCGGCGAGCAGGCGGCGCTCAGGACTGCTTGGTCTCGGCGAAGATCGTGGCGATCTCGTCGATCTTCGCGAGCAGCGAGTCGGCCACGGACTCGTCGAACGAGCCCTTGGTCCCACTCGCCCCCGCGAGCTTGGTGGCGTCGTTGACCAGCACGTGCAGGTGCGGGTACTTCTCGAAGTGCGGCGCCTTGAAGTAGTCCGTCCACAGCACCCACAGGTGGTGCTTGACGAGCTCGGAGCGCTGCTCCTTGATGATGGCGGCGCGCACGCGGAAGTCCGGGTCGGCGTTGGCGGCCACCTTGGAGCAGATCATCTTGATCGACTCGGCCTCGATGCGGGCCTGCGCCGGGTCGTAGACCCCACACGGCAGGTCGCAGTGGGCGCTGACCTCGGGAAGGGTGAACAGGTGGCGCAGGCGCATGGGAGTGTCCTCTCGCGTGGGAAGTGGGCCGCTTCCGACCCTACCCCCCGTCCCGGACGGCGGCCGGGCTGCGGCGGCGGCGTCTCGGCAGCCGTGCCACCACGACGGCCCGCATGGCCTGCTCCGGCAGCCCTCCGACGTCGAAGGACGTCAGGCCGTGGGCCGGGTCGTCGCTGTCGATCCACCACCGCGCGGGGTCGTCGGGGTCGCGGCCGGTCACCCGCTTGACCGCCAGTGGCCGGACGGCGCCCGCCCGGTCGGGCGGCAACCGCACCACCGCGACGCCTCCGGGTCGCACCGGTATGCCGGTCAGCGCCAGGACCGCGTCGCCGTCCCGGAGCGTCGGCTCCATGGAGCGCCCCCGGACCCGCATCAGCCGCGGCACCGGCACCCGGCGCAGGGCGCGCCGCGCCGCGCCCGGAAGGGCCTGGCGCCCCGTCTCCGGCCGGGACGCGCGACGTGCCCGGCTCGCGCTCACGACGCGGCCGGCTCCTCCGGCGCGTCCAGGTCGATCGGCCCGATGGCGGCTCCGTGGTGGCCCGCCGCCTCCTCCTGGCTGACCCGGCTGAGGAAGGCGCGGGTGCGGCTGTGCTGCGGGTTGCGGATGACCTCCTCGGGCGGCCCCTGCTCGACGACGACGCCACCGTCCATGAACACCACCCGGTCCGCCACCTCGCGGGCGAAGCCCATCTCGTGGGTCACCACGATCATCGTCATGCCCTTCGCGGCGAGGTCGCGCATCACCTTCAGGACCTCGCCGACCAGCTCGGGGTCGAGCGCTGAGGTGGGCTCGTCGAAGAGCATCAGCTTGGGGTCCATGGCCAGCGCCCGGGCGATCGCCACGCGCTGCTGCTGCCCACCGGAAAGCTGACCGGGGTAGGCCTCCGGCTTGTCGCCGAGCCCCACCTGGTCGAGGAGCTCCAGCGCGCGGGCCCGGGCCTCCTTCTTCCTCATGCCCTTGACCTGCCGAGGTGCCTCGGTGATGTTGTCCAGCGCCGTCTTGTGCGGGAAGAGGTTGAAGCGCTGGAAGCACATGCCGATGTCCCGGCGCTGGGCGGCGATCTGCTTCTCGGTGAGCCGGTGCAGGACCCCGCCCTTGTCGGCATAGCCCATGAGCGCGCCGTCCACCCAGATCCGCCCTCCGTCGATGTCCTCGAGCTGGTTGATGCAGCGGAGGAAGGTCGTCTTCCCCGACCCAGACGGGCCGAGGAGCACGACGACCTGGCCGGGGGAGACGTCCATGTCGATGCCCTTGAGCACCTCCGTGCCGTGGAAGGCCTTGGAGACGTTCACGGCGTGGACCAGGGCCGTCCCGGTCGACGTGGTCATCACATGCCTCCCGTTCCGCTGGCGGCGCCCGACGCGGGGTCCCGCGCGTCCCCGCGAGCGTCGAGCGGTGGCGTCTTGGCCGCCCGCTTCTTGGTGGTGGTGGTGCCGAAACCCCGCCCGAAGTACCGCTCGAGGTAGTACTGGCCGACCATGAGGACGCTGCACACGATGAGGTACCAGGCGGTCGCGGCGACCAGCGCCGGCATGATCTGCAGCGTTCGGTTGCCCACGGCGAGCGCCTGGAAGAACAGCTCGTTGATGACCGGCAGGGCGACGAGGAGCGAGGTGTCCTTGACCATGGCGATCGTCTCGTTGCCGGTGGGGGGCACGATGACGCGCATCGCCTGCGGGAGCACGACGCGGCGCATGGTGCGCCCCGGAGGCATCCCGAGCGCCTCCGCCGCCTCCCGCTGCCCGTCGTCGACCGACAGGATGCCGGCCCGAGCGATCTCGGCCATGTAGGCGGCCTCGGAGAGGCCGAGGCCGATGATGCCCATGATGATCGTGCTGCTGACCCGGTTGATGTTGACGCTGCCGAAGGTCATCTCCGCGGACCAGCCGAACAGCCCGGCGATCTGCTGGCCGAACGGGATGCCGAGGTCGAGCGTCGGGTAGAGATAGCCGACGCCCGTGCCCAGGAGGACCAGGAGCACGTAGCGCGGGATGGCACGGAAGAACCACGTGAAGACGAAGGACACCCCGGACAGCACGGGGTTGGTCGACAGCCGCATGACCGCCACCGCGATGCCCAGGCTGACGCCGAGGACCATGGCGCCCGCCGTGCCGAGCAGCGTCCCGCGGATGAGCCCCTGGATGACGGGGTCGTACTTGAACACCTGCCAGGCGAACGGGAAGTCCCACCGCGGGTTGGTCAGGAACGAGCTCAGCAGCATCCCGACGAGCACGGCGATCGCCGCCGTCGCGACCCAGCGCCAGGGGTGGCGGACCGGCCGGGCCCGGATGGGGCCCGGCCGGTCCTCGGCCGTGGTGACCGGTGTCGTCATCAGCCGACCGAGGGGTTCACGGTGAACTCGGTGACGGCCCCCGCGGCGTTGCCCCACTTCTCGAGGATGGCCGTGTAGATGCCGTCCTTCTCCAGCGCCGTGAAGGCCTCGGAGACGGCCGAGGCGAACTCCGCCTCGTCCTTCGGCACGACGATGCCGTAGGGGGCGGCGTCGTAGATGTCGCCGAGCGCCTCGAGCTTCCCGTCCGTCTGGGTGACGGCGTAGAGGCCGACCGGGGAGTCGGCGAGCATCGCGTCGGCCTTGCCGGAGACGACGTTGGTCGTCACCTTGGACTGGTCCTGCTCGACGATGGCGTTGATCGCCGGCTTGCCGGCGTCGGTGCAGGCCTTGCTGCGGGCGGTGAGGTCGTCGACCTGCACGGTGTTCTTCTGCACGCCGATGTTGAGGCCGCACGCGTTGTCGGGGTCGACCGTCTTGGGGTTGCCCTTGGCGACGACCCACTGGGTGCCGGCGTTGAAGTACTGCACCATGTTGACCTGCTTCATCCGCTCGGCGTTGACCGTGAAGCTGGAGACGCCGGCGTCGAACTTGCCGCCCGTCACGCCGAGGATGATCGACCCGAAGTCGGCCGGCTGCCATTGGTTGGTGACGCCCAGCTTGGCCGCCACCGCGTTGAAGAGGTCGACGTCCATGCCCTCCACGGTCTTGCCGTCGGCCCCGAGGAACTCGTTGGGGGCGTACGTCGCGTCGGTGCCCACGACCATCTTCCCCGCGGACTTGACCGAGGCCGGCACCTTCGCGGCGAGCGCCGGGTCGACGGTCGGGGTGGGGATGGCGCTCGGCGAGGCCGACGCGGCGCCGCTGGACGTCGAGCCGGAGCCGGTGTCGAGCGTGTCGGAGCCGCAGGCGGAGAGGGTGAGGGCCGTCGTCGCGAGAGCGGCGACCGCCATGGCGCGGGTGCGGAGCATGGGTGCTGGCGTCCTTTCGAAGGTGCCTGCCGCGAGCGGTGCCCCGCGGCGGGATGTGCCCGCGATCCTGCCACCGATGCGCCATGACGGGTGTTACATCGGGGTCACGTCGGTGGCTGTGCCAGAATGAGCGCCCGGCGGCCACCCCGCCCGCGCCGACGGACCCCCACGCGCCTCTCCGCATGGCTGGCATTACGCATGGCTGGCACCACGACCCCGTCCGGGTTCCCCCTCCCTTGGAGCGTTCCTTCATGTCCGCGTCCCCCGTCGTGCCGCTGATCGACCCCGAGAGCGCGGTCTTCCGTGCCCACGAGGGCGGCAAGCTGGGCGTACACGCGACGCAGCCGCTCCGGGACCGCGAGGACCTGGCGCTCCTCTACACGCCGGGGGTGGCCGAGGTGTCCCTCGCCATCGCGGCCGACCCGTCGCTCGCCGCCCGGTACACGGCCCGCCGCAACACCGTCGCGGTCGTCTCCGACGGCACGGCGGTGCTCGGCCTGGGTGACATCGGCCCGCTCGCGGCGCTGCCGGTGATGGAGGGCAAGGCGGTGCTCTTCAAGCACTTCGCCGGCGTCGACGCGGTGCCGCTGGTCATGGACAGCGGCACCGTGGACGAGCTGGTCGAGGCGATCGCGCGCGTCGCCCCGTCCTACGGCGGCATCAACCTGGAGGACATCTCCGCCCCGCGGTGCTTCGAGATCGAGGCGCGGCTCGTCGAGCGGCTGGACATCCCGGTGTTCCACGACGACCAGCACGGGACGGCCATCGTCGTGCTGGCCGGGCTGCTCAACGCCTGCACCGTCGTCGGCAAGGACCTCGCAGGGCTGCGGGTGGTCGTCGCCGGCGCCGGTGCGGCCGGGGTGGCCGTCACCAAGCTGCTGCAGCGTGCCGGTGTCCGTGACGTCGTGGTGTGCGACAGCCGGGGCATCATCTCGCCCGCGCGTGCCGACCTGACCGGGCACAAGCACCGGCTGGCGGCCGGCACCAACCCCAGGGGGCTGACCGGCGGGCTCTCCGACGCGCTGCGCGGGGCCGACGTCTTCGTCGGCGTGTCGGGGGGCACCGTGCCCGAGGAGCAGGTGGCGCGGATGGCGCGCCACGCGATCGTCTTCGCGCTCGCCAACCCCGACCCCGAGGTGCACCCCGACGTGGCCCGGCGGCACGCCACGGTCGTCGCGACCGGACGGTCGGACTTCCCCAACCAGATCAACAACGTGCTCGCGTTCCCCGGCATCTTCCGCGGGGCGCTCGACTCCGGTGCCACGCGGATCACCGAGGCGATGAAGCTGGCCGCCGCCGAGGCGATCGCCGCGCTGGTGGAGCAGCCCAGCGCCGACGAGGTCGTGCCCAGCGTGTTCCACGAGGGGGTGGCCGACGCCGTCGCGGCCGCCGTCGCCCGCCTGGCACCGACCGCCCACGCCTGACCCGCCGCTCTTCCGGTCAGGCGCGCGCGGCGAGCTCCTCCGCCCAGGCCAGGCAGGCGGCATACGTCGGCAGGAGCCCCTGCTCGACCGCCTGGGTCAGGCCGGGGGCGGTGGCGTCCTTGGGTGAGAGCAGGGGCACGACGCCCTCCGGCCAGCGGATGCCCACCTCCGGGTCGAGCGGGGATATGCCGTGCTCGCCGGTGGGGCTGTACGGCGCCGTGCAGAGGTAGACGGCGGTCGTGCCGTCCTGCAGGGCGCAGAAGGCGTGGCCGAGACCCTCGGAGAGGTAGACGGCACGGCGGGCGACGTCGTCGAGCACGACCGACTCCCACCGGCCGAAGGTCGGGGAGCCGACGCGGAGGTCGACGACCACGTCGAGGAGGGAGCCGGAGACCGCGGTGACGTACTTGGCCTGCGAGGGCGGCAGGTCCGCGAAGTGGATGCCCCGCACGGTGCCGCGGGAGGACACCGAGACGTTGGTCTGCACGACGTCGGGGCGGTGGCCGAGGTGCTCGGCGAGCCGGTCCCCGCGGAAGGACTCCAGGAAGACCCCGCGGTCGTCGGGGAACTGGCGCGGGGTGACGACGAAGGCGCCCTCGATGCCGAGCGGCTCGACCTGCATCAGCGGCCCGTCGCCGTCGCGCGCACCATCGCCTCCACCCGCCCGCGCTCGAGGCAGGAGAAGAGGTAGTCCCCGTAGCCGCTCTTGCGCAGGCTCTCGCCGAGCGCGGCCATCTGGTCGTCGTCGATCCACCCGGCGCGCCAGGCCACCTCCTCGAGGCAGCCGATCTTCGTGCCCTGGCGCGCCTCGACGACGTGGACGAACTGGCTGGCGTCCATCAGCCCCTCGAAGGTGCCGGTGTCGAACCACGCCGTGCCGCGGGGGAGGACCGTGACCGTGAGGTCACCACGGCGAAGGTAGGCGTCGTTCACTCCGGTGATCTCGAGCTCCCCGCGCGGGCTCGGCCGCAGGTCCCGGGCGATCTGGACGACGTCGTTGTCGTAGAAGTAGAGGCCGGGCACGGCGTACGAGGACTTGGGGTGCTCCGGCTTCTCCTCGATGGACAGCACGTGCCCCTCGGCGTCGAACTCCACCACGCCGTATGCCGTGGGGTTGGCGACGTGGTAGGCGAAGACGTGCCCACCGGAGACGTCCGTGAGCGAGCGCAGCGCGGTGCCGAGGCCGGTGCCGTAGAAGATGTTGTCCCCGAGCACGAGGGCGACCGGGTCGGTGCCGAGGAAGTCCGCGCCGATGAGGAACGCCTGGGCGAGCCCGTCGGGGCTGGGCTGCACGGCGTAGGAGATCTCGATGCCCCAGTCCGAGCCGTCACCGAGCAGGCGCGAGAACTGCTCGGCGTCCTGGGGCGTCGTGATGACGAGGATCTCCCGGATGCCGGCCATCATCAGGGTCGACAGCGGGTAGTAGATCATCGGCTTGTCGTAGATGGGCATGAGCTGCTTGCTGATGCCACGGGTGATCGGGTGGAGCCGGGTGCCGGAGCCGCCGGCCAGGATGATCCCCTTCACGGCGCCCACTGTAGCGAGGGCCCGACGCGCGGCTGACCGTCGATAGGGTGACGGGCATGCGCGTGCTCGTGACCGGCGGGGCCGGCTTCATCGGCTCCAACTTCGTCCACCTCACCCTCGCGACCCGCCCCGACGTGCAGGTGACGGTGCTCGACTCGCTCACCTACGCGGGGACCAGGGCATCGCTGGAGGGGGCCCTCGAGCGCATCGAGTTCGTCCGGGGTGACGTCGCCGACGCCCCGCTAATCGACCGGCTGGTGGCGGGCGCCGACGTCGTCGTCCACTTCGCGGCCGAGTCGCACAACGACAACTCCCTCACCGACCCGTGGCCGTTCGTGCAGACCAACGTCGTGGGCACCTACACGCTGCTCGAGGCGGTGCGGCGCCACGACGTGCGCTACCACCACATCTCCACCGACGAGGTCTACGGCGACCTCGAGCTGGACGACCCGGCCCGCTTCACCGAGGACACGCCCTACAACCCGTCGAGCCCGTACTCCTCCACCAAGGGCGCGAGCGACCTGCTGGTGCGCGCCTGGGTGCGCTCGTTCGGGGTCCGGGCCACCATCTCCAACTGCTCGAACAACTACGGCCCGCGACAGCACGTGGAGAAGTTCATCCCGCGCCAGGTCACCAACCTCATCGACGGCGTCCGGCCCAAGCTCTACGGGGACGGCCTGAACGTGCGGGACTGGATCCACGTCGACGACCACAACGCGGCGGTGTGGACCATCGTGGACCGCGGCACCCTCGGCGAGACCTACCTCATCGGCGCCGACGGCGAGGTGGACAACAGGACCGTCGTCCGCGACATCCTCGAGCTGATGGGCCGCTCGCCCGACGACCTCGACCACGTGACGGACCGCCCGGGCCACGACCGCCGCTACGCCATCGACTCCAGCCGGCTGCGCACCGAGCTCGGCTGGGCACCGCGCTACACCACCTTCCGCGAGGGGCTCGCCGCCACCATCGAGTGGTACCGCGACCACGAGCCGTGGTGGCGGCCGATGAAGGCGGCCACCGAGGAGAAGTACGCGCAGACCCAGAGCGTGGTCGGCCGCTGATGGCCCGCTGGTTCGTCTCCGGCGCGCTGGGGATGCTCGGCCGCGACCTGTGCGACCTGCTCGAGGAGCGAGGGCACGAGGTGACCCGCACCGACCGCGACGAGCTGGACATCCGCGACGCCGGCGCCTGCGTGGAGGCCGTCGCCGGGCACGACGTCGTCGCCAACGTCGCGGCCTGGACCGCGGTCGACGACGCCGAGACGCACGAGGCCGAGGCCTTCGCCATCAACGCCGTCGGGGCGGCCAACCTCGCGCGCGCGGCCGAGGCCGCCGGCGCCGGCCTGGTCCAGGTGTCGACCGACTACGTCTTCGCGGGCGACGCCACCAGCCCGTATGCCGCGGACGCGCCTCTGGCGCCCCGCTCCGCCTACGGGCGCACCAAGGCGGCGGGGGAGTGGGCCGTCCGCGCGGAGTGCTCCCGGGTCTGGCTGGTGCGCACGGCCTGGCTCTACGGCGCGTCGGGCGCCAGCTTCCCCGTGACGATGGCGCGCCTGGCGGGGGAGCGGGAGCGGCTCAGCGTCGTCGACGACCAGGTCGGACAGCCGACGTGGACCCACGACCTCGCGGACGCGGTCGTCCGGGTCGTCGAGGCGGGCGCCCCCCACGGCGTCTTCCACGCCACCGGCGGCGGGCAGTGCTCGTGGTTCGAGCTGGCCCGGGCGGTGTTCGAGGAGCTCGGTCTCGACCCGCAGCGGGTGGAGCCCACGAGCAGCGACGCCTACGTGCGGCCGGCGCCGCGGCCGGCATACAGCGTGCTGTCGCACGACATGTGGGGCGGGGCCGGCCCGGCGCCGCTGCCGCACTGGCGGGAGGCGCTGCGGCGCGCCGCACCCAGCGTGCTGGCGCCCGCGCGCGCCGGGCCTCCCCAGCCGCCCCCGGGCCGCGTGTAGCCTTCCGGGCGTGTACTTCACCGACCGCGGCATCGAGGAGCTCGCGGCTCGCCGGGGCGAGGAGGAGGTCACGCTGACCTGGCTCGCGGAGCACCTGCGGACCTTCGTCGACCTGCACCCGGAGCTCGAGGTCCCCGTCGAGCGCCTGGCGACGTGGCTGGCCCGGCTCGACGACGAGGACGAGTGATGCCCGAGGACGCCACCGGCATCGACTTCCGGCCGAGCGCCTCGGTCCCGCCGCCCGGTGAGGGGCCCCGCGACGTCGCCATGGTGTTCCTCGGCTCCTCGCTGGTCGCCGGGGTCGGCGACCCCAAGGGGCAGGGCTGGGTGACCCGGGTCGTCGGGCGCACGCAGCACCCGGACCTCGTGCTCACGGCATACCCGCTCGGCGTCCGTGACGACACCTCGGCCGACGTGCTGGCGCGGTGGCACGCGGAGGTGCCCGCGCGCTGGAAGGGGCGCACGGAGCGGCGACTCGTCCTCTCCGTCGGCACCGACGACGTGCGCGCCGGGATCACGCTGGCCCGGCACCGCCTCAACCTCGCCAACCTCCTGGACGACGCGACGGGACGCGGGGTGGCGCCGTTCGTCGTCGGCCCGCCGCCGACCTGCGACCGCGAGGTCGACGACAAGCTCGAGGTGCTCGTCGAGGCACAGGCGGACCTTTGTGCACGGCGGTCGGTGCCGTTCGTGGACTGCTTCGCGCCGCTGGCCGCCCACGACCAGTGGCGTTCCGACCTCGCGGCGAGCCGGGTGCCCGGCCATCCGGGGCAGGCCGGCTACGGGCTCATCGCCTGGCTGGTGCTCCACGGCGGCTGGCCGCTGTGGCTCGGCATCGGCTGAGGGCTCGGTCCGGTCGGTCGCGGGCGGGTCGGGCGGGTCGGTCAGGGGCGGGTCGGGAGGGGTCACGGGTGTCACACGGCGAAGACGACCTTTCCGGTGACGGCGCCCTCGGCCATCCGCGCGAAGCCGCTCCGGGCCTCGGCGAGGGGGAGCACCGAGTCGACGAGGGGCTCGATGCCCGACCCGACGACGAAGCGGGCGAGCCGGGCCAGCTCGTCGCGCGTGCCCATGGTCGAGCCGACGACGCGCAGCTGCCGGAAGAAGATCTTGGTCAGCTCGGCGCGCTCCGGTGCGTCACCCGAGGTGGCGCCGGAGATGACGATGCTCCCGCCGGGTCTCAGCGAGTTGACCGAGTGGGACCACGTCGCCCTGCCGACGGTCTCCAGCACCGCGTCCACCCGCTCCGGGAGCCGCTCGCCGGAGGCGAACGCCCGCTCCGCTCCCAGCGCCACCGCCTGCTGGCCGCGCTCGACGTCACGGCTGGTCACCCAGACCCGCAGCCCGGCCGCGGCGCCCAGCTGCACCAGGGCCGTCGCCACGCCGCCGGCGGCCCCCTGGACGAGAATCGTGTCCCCCGGGTGCACCGCCGCGTTGGTGAACAGCATCCGGTACGCCGTGAGCCAGGCGGTGGGCAGGCAGGCGGCGTGCTCCCAGGACAGGCCCTCGGGCTTGGGCACGACGTTGCGGCGCGGGACCGCCACCCGCTGCGCGAGGGTGCCGTCGTGCACCTCGGAGAGGAGGGAGCGCCGCGGGTCGAGCGTCTCGTCGCCCACCCAGTCCGCGGAGGAGACCACGGCGTGGACGAGCACCTCGGTGCCGTCATCGAGCGTCCCGGCCCCGTCGCACCCCAGCACCATCGGCAGCCGGTCCGCGGGCAGTCCGACCCCCTTGAGCGACCAGAGGTCGTGGTGGTTGAGCGCGCAGGTGCGCAGGTCGACGGTCGTCCAGCCCTCGGGCACCACCGGGTCCGGGTGCTCGCCCACCTCGAGGCCGGAGAGCGGGTCGTCGACGGACTGGCGCACGGCGGAGACGGCGAGCATGGTCCCGACCCTACCCACGCGGGCCACGCGCCGTCGGAGCGGTCGCGAGGGTCGCCGGGGCGCGGTGTGTGGGAACCCGGGCGAGGTCAGCGGTCGAAGGCGCGGGCGAGCAGATCGGCCTGCTCGGCCTGGTGCTTCTTCGAGGAGCCGGTCGACGGTGAGGCCGACGCCTTGCGCGCGACGACCTGGACCGGGCGGAGCTCGTCGAACAGCGCCAGCGCGTCGGGCAGGTTGAGCGCGAGGAACGGCCACGCGCCCTGGTTCTGGGGCTCGTCCTGGACCACCACGACCTCGGCCCCGGGATAGCCGGCCAGGGCCTCGGCGAGCTCGTGGGCCGGAAGGGGGTAGTACTGCTCGAGCCGCAGGACCGCGGTGCGGTCGTCCTTGCGCCGGTCCCGCTCGGCCTCGAGCCCGTAGACCGCCTTGCCCGCCGCGATGAGCACCCGGTCGACGTGGCCCCCGGTGGCGCCGGACCGGTCGGGGAGCACCGGGCGGAAGCCCCCGGTGGTGAACTCCTCCGGCCGGCTCGCCGCTGCCTTCAGCCGCAGCATCGACTTCGGCGTGAAGACGATGAGCGGGCGGCGTGGCCGACGGTAGGCCTGCCGGCGCAGCAGGTGGAAGTAGGACGCGGGTGTCGAGGGGTAGGAGACGGTCATGTTGTCCTCGGCACACAGGGCGAGGTAGCGCTCGATGCGCGCCGAGGAGTGGTCCGGGCCCTGCCCCTCGAAGCCGTGCGGGAGCAGGAGCACGACCGAGGAGCGCTGGCCCCACTTCTGCTCCGAGCTCGAGATGAACTCGTCGACGATGGTCTGCGCCCCGTCGGCGAAGTCGCCGAACTGCGCCTCCCACAGGACCAGGGCGTCGGGCCGCTCGACGGAGTAGCCGTACTCGAAGCCGGTCGCGGCGAACTCCGAGAGGAGCGAGTCGTAGACCCAGAAGCGCCCCTGACCCTTGCCGAGGTAGAGCAGCGGGGTCCACTCCGCCGCGGTGTGCTTGTCGATGAGCACGGCGTGGCGCTGGACGAAGGTGCCCCGCCGGCTGTCCTGCCCGGCGAGCCGGACGGGGGTGCCGTCGAGCAGGAGCGAGCCGAAGGCGAGCAGCTCCCCGGTCGCCCAGTCGATCCCCCCGAGGCGGACGCTGCTGGCCCGCTTCTCCATCACCTGCTGCAGCTTGGGGTGGATCGTGAAGCCCTCCGGGGGCCGGATGAAGGCGTCGCCGAGCCGGTGCAGCGCCTCGGGGGTGATCGCGGTCTCGGTGGCGGACCGGGTGGTCGCGTCGGCGTTCCGAGCCTGGGCCGCCGGGGGGGTCAGGCCGGTGTGCCCCTCGATGTCGGTGCCGGTGAAGCCCTCCGGCGGCGCCGCGGTGGCCTCGCGCTCGCTCTCGCGCAGCGCCTCCTTGGTCTCCACGAAGACCCGCTCGAGCTGGGACTGGTAGTCCCGGAGGGCCGCCTCGGCGTCCTCGACCGTGATGTCGCCGCGGCCGACGAGGTTCTCGGTGTAGAGCTTGCGGATGCTCCGCTTGGCCTCGATGAGGTTGTACATCAGCGGCTGGGTCATCGACGGGTCGTCGCCCTCGTTGTGCCCGCGGCGGCGGTAGCAGACCATGTCGACCACGACGTCCTTGTGGAACAGCTGCCGGAACTCGTAGGCGAGCTCCGCCACCCGTACGCACGCCTCCGGGTCGTCGCCGTTGACGTGGAAGATCGGCGCCTGGATCATCCGTGCCACGTCGGTGGAGTACGTCGACGAGCGCGAGGAGCTGGGCGAGGTCGTGAAGCCGACCTGGTTGTTGATGACCACGTGGATCGTGCCGCCGGTGCGGTAGCCGCGCAGCTGGGAGAGGTTGAGGGTCTCGGCGACCACGCCCTGGCCGGCGAACGCGGCGTCGCCGTGCAGGAGCACCGGCAGCACCGTGAACGCCTCGCCGGCGAGGTTGAGGCGGTCCTGCTTGGCGCGCACGATGCCCTCGAGCACCGGGTTGACCGCCTCCAGGTGCGAGGGGTTCGCGGCGAGGTAGACCTTCGTCGTCGAGCCGTCCTCCGCCGTGAACGAGCCCTCGGTCCCGAGGTGGTACTTCACGTCGCCGGAGCCCTGCACCGAGCGGGGGTCCTGCTTGCCCTCGAACTCGCGGAAGATCTGGGCGTAGGACTTGCCGGCGATGTTGGCGAGCACGTTGAGGCGGCCGCGGTGCGGCATGCCCACGCACACCTCGTGCAGCGAGTCCTTGGCGGCACGGGCGAGGATCCGGTCGAGCAGGGCGATGACCGACTCACCGCCCTCGAGGGAGAACCGCTTCTGCCCGACGAACTTGGTCTGCAGGAAGGTCTCGAAGGCCTCGGCGGCGTTGAGCCGCCGGAGGATCCGCAGCTGCTCCTCCCGGGTGGTCTTGCCGTAGGAGACCTCGATGTTGCTCTGGATCCAATCCCGCTGGTCGGGGTCCTGGATGTGCATGTACTCCACGCCGACGGTGCGGCAGTAGGAGTCGCGCAGGATGCCGAGGATCTGGCGCAGCTTCAGGAAGGGCTCCCCGCCGAAGCCGCCGGTCGCGAAGTGCCGGTCGAGGTCCCACAGGGTGAGTCCGTGGCGGGTGATGTCCAGGTCCGGGTGCCGGCGCTGCTGGTACTCCAGCGGGTCGGTGTCCGCCATCAGGTGCCCCCGCACCCGGTAGGCGTGGATGAGCTCCTGGACGCGCGCGACCTTGTTGATGTCGTCGTCGTGCGTGGCCGTGATGTCCTGGACCCAGCGCACCGGCTCGTAGGGGATGCGCAGGCTCTCGAAGATCTCGTCGTAGAAGCCGTCCTCGCCGAGCAGCAGGCCGTGCACCCGGCGCAGGAAGTCGCCGGACTGCGCGCCCTGGATGATGCGGTGGTCGTAGGTGCTGGTGAGCGTGAGGATCTTGCTGACGGCGTTGCGGTGGATGGTCTCGTTGCTCGCCCCCTGCCACTCGGCGGGGTAGTCCATCGCGCCGACGCCGATGATGGCGCCCTGCCCCTTCATCAGCCGCGGCACCGAGTGCACCGTCCCGATGGTGCCGGGGTTGGTCAGCGAGAGGGTCGTGCCCTGGAAGTCCTCGACCGTCAGCCGCCCGGCCCGCGCCTTCTTGACCATGTCCTCGTAGGCGGTCCAGAAGTGGGCGAAGTCCATGGTCTCCGCCGCCTTGATCGACGGCACGACGAGCTGTCGGGTGCCGTCGGGCTTGGCGAGGTCGATCGCGAGCCCGAGGTTGACGTGCGCCGGGCGGACGAGGACCGGCTTGCCCTTCTCGTCGTGGTCGAAGCCCTGGTTCATCTCCGGCATCGCGCCGAGCGCCTTGACCAGGGCATAGCCGATGACGTGGGTGAAGGACACCTTGCCGCCGCGGCTGCGCGCGAGGTGGTTGTTGACGACGATGCGGTTGTCGATGAGCAGCTTCGCCGGCACGGCCCGCACGCTCGTGGCGGTGGGGACCTCCAGCGAGCTCTCCATGTTCGTCACCACGCGGGCGGACGTGCCCCGCAGGGGCACGATCTCGGCCTCCGACAGCTCCCCGGGCACCGGGACGCGCTCCGGCTCTCGCGTCTTGGGGGCCGCGGCCTTGGCCGGTGCCCCCTTGGCCGGCGCCCCCTGGGCCGGCGCCCCCTTGGCGGGAGGGGTCGTGACCGGTGCTGCCTTGGCCGAGGCGGGAGCGGCCTGGGCGGGAGCGGCCTGGGCGGGCCGACGCTGCGCGCCGTTCCCCGCCGCTGCCTGACCGCTCGTGGCCGGCCCCGGGCCCGAGCCCGCGCCGGGCGCCGCGGGCGTCGCCGCCTG
>DASQFD010000079.1:0-9296 GCA_035633255.1 Dermatophilaceae bacterium | reverse complement strand
GCCGTGCAGCGCACCGTCTCGCTCGACGTCGACCCGCGCGGACTCGGAGCCGGCGGGGTGTGCGGCTCGGCGCTGGCGCTGCCCTTCGAGGACGGCGCCTTCGACGTGGTCAGCGCCTTCGACGTCATCGAGCACTGCGAGCCGGAGGAGACCGCGCTCGTCGAGGTGCACCGCGTGCTGCGCCCCGGCGGGCGCTTCGTCATGTCGGTGCCCGCGTACGCGTGGGCCTGGAGCGACTTCGACGTCGCCAACGGCCACCACCGGCGTTACACCCGTGCCCGGGCCGTCGCCGCCGTGGAGCGAGCCGGCTTCAAAGTCGATCGCGCGACCTACGGCTTCGCCTCGGTCTTCCCGATGTTCGCCGCCGAGCGAGTGGCCCGCAGGCTCACCCGCCGGCGTTCGCACGGGCCGGTGGACATCGTCGAGGTGCCGCGGATGCCCAAGCCGGCCAACGACGCCCTGCTGCGGTTGTCACGGCTCGACCGCGTCGTGCTCTCGCGCGGCGACCTGCCCTTCGGCTCCTCGGTCTTCCTCGCCGCCACCCGGCGTGGCTGAGGGCGGACGCAGCTGAGAGCCGGCCGCGACGGAGACGGCGCCGCCCGCCTCACGGGTCGAGCGGGCCGCCGGACACCACGCGGGCACGGACGTCGGCCGAGGTCTGCGCGAGACCGGCCGCGAGCGGTGTCGCCGCCAGCGCGTCGACCTCGGGCCACACGCGCGACCGCAACCGCAGGTCCAGCACCTGCCCCCGGGAGGCGCCGCCACCCACCGGGATCGTGCGCAGCGGCCGGTGGAACACCCGGCGGGCCTCGGAGACCAGGTAGCCCACCGTCACCGGCCGTCCCGAGGCGAGCACCTTGGTGACCACGGTGCCGACCGGCTCCCGCCGCGCCAGCGCGACGGATCGCTCGACCATGCGACCGGCATCGGGCCCATAGAGGTAGTCGCGGAGGGTGTCCATCGAGACGAAGACGGGCAGGGGCCGGCCCGTGGCGTCGGCGAGGCAGAGCTGGGAGAGCAGGCCCTGCGGCTTGCCCAGGGTCTGCCCCGGGCCGTAGACGTTGGAGAGCCGGCCGAGCACCGCCCGGACACCGGTCGCCGCGGCGAGCGCGCGCACCTCATGCTCCATCGCGAGCTTGGCCCGGCCGTAGGCCACCAGGGGTGCCGGGTCGCTGGACTCGTCGAACGGTGGGGCGGTCGACCCGGCGTACAGCCCGCCCGCCGAGGAGGCCAGGAACACCACGCCGCCACCCGCCCCCCCGGGGCCGAGCAGGGATGCCCGAAGGGTCTCCGCCGTTCGCGCGAACACGCGCACCTCGGCGGCCAGCGCCTCCTCGCCCGTCGCGACGACGCCGGCGCCGGCGCACCACGCGACGGTCCACGGCCGGCCGGGCCGGGCCGCGGTGAGCCGCTCGACACCCTCCGCGAGGGCCGCGGCACTGGCCTCCTCGTCCCCCCACGGCACCGCCGTCGTCACGACCTCGTGCCGGGAGGCACGGAGGGCCGCAACGACGTGCCGGCCGACGAGCCCGCCCGCACCGATGACCCAGGTCAGGGGCCGTGCCGGTTCCGGGTCGCGGCTCATGCCTCGTCCCGGCCCAGGGGCCCCTCGCCGGGGTCGCGCACCGGGAGGTAGAGCGGCTTGCCCATCGCCATGTTGACGGCCATGCCGACGTACTCCGCGATCACGCCGAGGCTGAACAGGATCACCCCGGTCGTCACCATCAGCAGGATCATCGTTGAGGTCCAGCCGGGCACGCTCCAGCTGCCGACCGCCCGGCCCACGACCAGCGCGAGGGCGACGACGGGGGCCAGCACCACGGCCGCCGCCCCCAGGGCGCTGACCCAGCGCAGCGGCCGGGTACCGCTGGAGAGGACGAGCCGCCAGAAGTGGGAGAGCAGCCGACGGGCGTCGTAGCCCGAGGGCCGGTCCCCCTCGACGCGCATCGTCACCGGGCACGTCGTGATGCGGCGGGCGACCCACGCGATGGCGACGTCGAGGTAGATGCCGGGGCCGGCGTACGCCGCGACCGAGCGCGCCACCTCGCCCAGCAGCAGGCGGTAGCTGTTGAAGTCCGCCGCGGGCGCACCCTTGGCGAGCCCCTCGACGAGCCGCTTCGCGCCCCGGGAGGCGGCGTTGCGGGCGGCGCCGTGCGGAGGTGAGTTCGTCGGGCGGGCGTAGACGACGTCGGCCTGCTCGGACATGGCGGTGTCGAGGAGCGCGCCGATCGCCTCAGGGTCGTGCTGGCCGTCCTCGTCCATCGTGACGACCCATTCGCCGCCCGACGCGGCGATCCCGGCCAGGGTGGCGGCGTGCTGGCCGAAGTTGCGGCTCAGCCACACCGGGCGCACCCAGTCGAGCTCGGCGGCGAGCTCGCGCATCACCACGTCGCTGCGGTCGGGCCCGCTGTCGTGCACGAGGACGACCTCGGTGACGCGGTACGGCCGACCGGCCGGGGTCGTGCGGTCCACCACGGATGCCGCGACCTCCTCGACGACGGCCCGCAGCGTGCGCTCCCCCTGGTAGACGGGGACGACCACCGAGACCTGGTGCGTCGGCGGGTCCGAGGTGGCGGTCACGGCGGTCACCCTACAAGCGGGCGACCTCGGGCCGGCTTGTGCGTGACGAAGATGGCCGTGCCGGGGATGAAAGCGCCGCGCAGCGGCGACCAGCCGCCCCAGGTCGACTCGTTGTCCGCCGGCCACTCCGGCTCGACCAGGTCGTCCAGGACCAGCCCGGCCCCCCGGACCTCCCGCACCCGGTCGCCCAGCGTCCGGTGGTGCTCGACATACGTCGCCCGCCCCGCCTCGTCGGTCTCGACGTAGGGCGTGCGGTCGAAGTACGACGTCGCCGCGGTCAGCCCGCCCGGCCCCGGGTCGTCCGGGAACGCCCAGCGCACCGGGTGCGTCGTCGCGAAGACGAACCGCCCACCCGGCCGGAGCACCCGCGCCACCTCCGCCATGAGGGCCCCGCTGTCCGCGACGAAGGGCACCGCCCCGTATGCCGTGAACCCGACGTCCACGCTCGCGTCGCCGAGGGGCAGCGCCAGGGCGTCGCACTGGAGCAGCGGCACCGCGCCACCGGTCTCGGCATTGAGCCGCGCCCCCACCCGCAGCATGCCCGCCGAGAGGTCGCTGGCCGCCACCCGCACCCCGGCGCCACGCTCGGTGCCGGCGAGCGCCCCGGCCAGCCACCGCGAGCACTGCGCCGCCCCGGCGCCGACCTCCAGCACCACGTCTCCGGGCCGGACGTCGAGCAGCCCGAGCTGCTCCTCGGTCCAGCCCTCCGGCCCCCAGACGAAGCCGCCGTCGCCGAGGAAGTCGCCGTGCTCGGTGTGGTAGTCCTCGGCCTCGCCGTCCCACCAGGCCCGGTTGGCCGACGCGGTCTCCGCGAGCCCGGCCTCGCGCCGCACCACCTCACCCATCCGGCATACCCACTCCGCTTTGACCCCCCGGAAAGCGCGCCGGTAGGCTACGCCGGTACCCGTGTGCCCACTGGCTTCTTCTCCAGTCGATCCGCGGATGCGCTGTGCCCATCACCTATCCCTGTCCACAACCGGAGTTCCTACTACATGACTGCCAGCACGGTCGACACGACCGCTCCTCAGATCGCCATCAACGACATCGGCTCTGAGGAAGACCTCCTCGCCGCGATCGACGCGACGATCAAGCACTTCAACGACGGCGACATCGTCGAGGGTCGCATCGTCAAGGTCGACCGGGACGAGGTCCTGCTCGACATCGGCTACAAGACCGAGGGCGTCATCCCCTCGCGCGAGCTGTCGATCAAGCACGACGTCGACCCCTCCCAGGTGGTGTCCGTCGGCGACGAGGTCGAGGCCCTGGTCCTCCAGAAGGAGGACAAGGAGGGCCGGCTGATCCTGAGCAAGAAGCGCGCGCAGTACGAGCGCGCCTGGGGGACGATCGAGCGGATCAAGGAGGAGGACGGCGTCGTCACGGGCACCGTCATCGAGGTCGTCAAGGGCGGCCTCATCCTCGACATCGGCCTGCGCGGCTTCCTGCCCGCGTCGCTGGTGGAGATGCGGCGGGTCCGCGACCTGCAGCCCTACGTCGGTCGCGAGATCGAGGCCAAGATCATCGAGCTGGACAAGAACCGCAACAACGTCGTGCTCTCGCGGCGCGCATGGCTCGAGCAGACCCAGTCCGAGGTCCGCACCAGCTTCCTCAAGGAGCTCCAGAAGGGCCAGGTCCGCTCCGGCGCGGTGTCGAGCATCGTCAACTTCGGTGCCTTCGTCGACCTCGGCGGGGTCGACGGCCTCGTGCACGTCTCCGAGCTGTCGTGGAAGCACATCGACCACCCGAGCGAGGTCGTCGAGGTCGGCGACGAGGTCACCGTCGAGGTGCTGGACGTCGACATGGACCGCGAGCGGGTCTCGCTGTCGCTGAAGGCGACGCAGGAGGACCCCTGGCAGCACTTCGCCCGGACCCACGCGATCGGCCAGGTCGTGCCCGGCAAGGTCACCAAGCTGGTGCCGTTCGGTGCCTTCGTCCGCGTCGACGACGGCATCGAGGGCCTGGTGCACATCTCCGAGCTGGCCGAGCGGCACGTCGAGCTGCCCGAGCAGGTCGTCCAGGTCAACCAGGACATCTTCGTCAAGGTCATCGACATCGACCTCGAGCGGCGCCGGATCAGCCTGTCCCTCAAGCAGGCGAACGAGGACGCGGCGAACCTCACCGAGTTCGACCCGACGCTCTACGGCATGGCCGCGGAGTACGACGAGGCGGGCAACTACAAGTACCCGGACGGCTTCGACCCCGAGACCAACGACTGGCTCGAGGGCTTCGAGAAGCAGCGGGAGGTCTGGGAGAAGCAGTACGCCGAGGCCCACGCCCGCTGGGAGGCGCACCGCACGCAGATGGAGGAGGCGGCGAACGCCGGCGCCGAGGCGGCGGCCGAGGTGCCCGCCACCTACTCGAGCGACTCCTCGTCCCCGCCGGCGGCGGAGTCCGCCGCCGAGGATGCCGTCCGCCCGGCCGCGCCGGCGTCCGAGGGCACCCTCGCGTCCGACGAGGCCCTGGCCGCGCTGCGCGAGAAGCTCACCGGCGGCTGACGTCACCCGAAGCACCCGGTATGCCGGGTGCGCACCGCACGCCGGAAGGTCCGGTCCCGCTGGGGCCGGGCCTTCCGGCATACCGGGTGTGAGGGGCGCACGCCGCGCTCGTGCGGGCGGTGGACGGGCAGGGTCCACGACGTCGTGGATGCCGTGTGGCGGACATCGACGTACGCTGTGCCGGGTGCGGCGATCGGCAGGGCACCTTCCGCTCCGGGGGGCGTGAGCGAGGCGGTGCTGGGGCGCCGGCGACGGGGGCGGCGCCGAGAGGAGGGGTCATGCTGGGCGCGAGCGGCGACGAGAGCAGTGACCCCGAGACGGCTCAGGGTGACGGCGAGGCGCCGGGCCACCAGGAGGCCGGCCACGCTTCCCCGCAGAACGGTATGAGCGCCGCGCTCCAGATCCTGGGGACCCTGCTGACCAAGGCGGTGGCCGACCAGGGCGCCACGCTCGGGGCCACGCCCGAGCAGGCCGGCGCGGCCTGGGCGCAGCAGCACATCTCCGTCCGGGTCGACGACACCCCCGCGGGGACGCCCGGTCAGTGGCTGGCCAAGCTCGACACGCTGCTCGATGTCCTGCGCGACTGGGGCTACAGCCCGGAGCTGCGGGGAACGGAGGACGGGAAGAGCGCGGAGGTGCGCCTGCATGGTTGCCCCTTCGACACCCTGGCCGCCGAGAATCCCGACGTGGTCTGCGGCGTACACCTCGGCCTGCTCTCCGGGGCGCTGGCGGTCCTGGGGGAGCCGGGCACCCGGGTCTCGCTCGACCCCTTCATCGCTCCTCGGCTGTGCCGGGCCCGCTTCCTCCACGTTGCACCCGAGCAGGAGGCCGTCGAGCCCCCCCAGCGGCCCTGAGCCCGCCGTCGAGGGCAGCCTCACGCCGGTCCGCTCCCGCCACGAGGACGGCGGCGGGGGTGCGAGGATGGCGCCGTGGCACGGACACTGGCGACGACCACCCGGGTCGACCGGGACGAGCTGCTGGACTTCGTCCGGCCCCGGCACCACCTGGTGCTGGTGACGACCCGCGTGGACGGGCGGCCGCAGGTGTCGCCGGTGACCGGTGGCGTGGACGCCGAAGGCCGCATCGTCATCTCGAGCTACCCCGAGCGGGCCAAGACCGCCAACGCCCGGCACCGGCCGGAGGTCAGCGTCTGCGTGCTCTCGGACGACTTCGGGGGCGCCTGGGTGCAGGTGGACGGCGAGTGCGAGGTCATCGACCCGCCGGAGTCGGTCGAGCCGCTCGTGGAGTACTACCGGTGCATCGCCGGCGAGCACCCCGACTGGGACGAGTACCGCCGGGCCATGATCGAGCAGGCCAAGTCGCTGCTGCGCATCACGCCCACGCGGTGGGGGCCGGTGGCGACCGGGGGCTTCCCCGCGCGGCTCGCGGACTGAGCGGGCGGTCAGGCCGTGCTGCGGGTCGGGTTGACCGGCGGGATCGGGTCGGGCAAGTCGACGGTGTCGAGGCGGCTGGCCCGGCTGGGGGCCGTCGTCGTCGACGCCGACCTGGTGGCCCGCGAGGTCGTGGAGCCGGGCACCCCGGCGCTGGCCGCGGTCGCCGAGCGGTTCGGGCCGGCGCTGCTGCGCGGGGACGGGTCGCTGGACCGGCCGGCGCTCGGCCGCCTGGTCTTCGGTGACCCGGACGCGCTGCGCGACCTCGAGTCGATCACCCACCCGGCGATCTGGGCGCGGACGGCGGAGCTGGTCGCCGCGGCGCCCGGGCACGCGGTGGTGGTGCACGACATGCCCCTGCTGGTCGAGAAGGACATGGGCGCCGACTACCACCTGGTCGTGGTCGTCGGCTCCTCGCAGGAGGCGCGGCTCCGGCGGCTGGTGGAGCTGCGCGGTATGCCGGCCGGCGACGCCCGGGCGCGCATCGCCGCCCAGGCCGACGACACCGCCCGCCGAGCGGCGGCGGACGTGTGGCTGGACAACGAGGGCACCCGCGAGGCGCTCGTGGCGGCCGTCGACCGGCTGTGGGGGGAGCGGCTGGTGCCCTTCGAGGCGAACGAGCGGCACGGCATACGGGCCCGTCGACCGGACGAGGTCACGCTCTGCGAGCCGGACCCCACGTGGCCGGCGCAGGCGGCGCGGCTGGCGGCGCGGATCCGGCGGGCGCTCGGCTCCGCGGTGACGGACGTCGAGCACATCGGGTCGACCGCGGTGGCCGGGCTGGTCGCCAAGGACGTCGTCGACCTGCAGGTGGGCGTGCGGTCGCTCGCGGAGGCGGGGGAGCCGGAGTGGGTGGAGCGGATGGCGCGGGCCGGCTACCCGCGGGTGGACGGCATCCGGGAGGACCGCGGCAAGGACGGTCGGGTCTGGCCGAAGCTCTTCCACGGTGGGTGCGACCCGGGTCGGGTGGTGCACGTGCACGTGCGGGAGGTGGGGAGCCCGGGGTACCGGTGGGCGCTCGCGTTCCGCGACTGGCTGCGGACGGATGCGCCGGCGCGGGAGGAGTATGCCGGTCTCAAGCGGGGGCTGGCGGCGCGCGGCCTGTCGACCGAGGAGTACACGGCGGCGAAGGAGCGGTGGTTCGACGCCGTGGCGGGCCGTCTGCCGGGGGTCTGACGGGGCCGGACCCGGGGGAGCCGTGGGGGGTGAGCGGGCGGGCCCGGTATGCCGTCTGCGCAGGTCAGGACCGCTGTCGGTGGGCGCGTCTACGTTGTGGTCATGGAGATGGAGCAGCCGGCACGGCTCGGGGTCGCGGAGCGCCGCGCCCGGCTGACGGCTGCGGTCGAGGCGCTCGAGGGGCTGGCCGCGGTGCTGCCGCTGGCCGGCGGCAGCGAGCTGCCCGAGCTGATGGGGCAGCTGGACCGGCTGGCGGTGCTGGCCGGCGCGGGCCGGGTGGCCGTCACGGCCGAGGCGGCCGGCCGGGGTGAGGTGTCCGCCTCGCAGTCGGCGGGCGTCCACGGCTGGGTGCGGGACCACGCGCCCTCGCTGCGCCAGGGTGGCTCGGCGGCGGTCGTGCGGTGCGTCGAGGCGTTCGCCAGACCGGACAACGCGGCGGTGCGGGAGGCCGTGCTCGACGGGCGGGTTTCACCGGCCGTCGGCTGGACCGTGGTCCGCAACATGGACCGGCTGCGCGACCGGCTGGTCGAGGAGGCCGTGCCGACGGTGACCGAGGCCATGCTCGCCGTGGGCGAGGACTGGGGTGCCTCGATGGTGGGCCGGCTGCGTTCCCGGCTGCTGGCGGAGTACGGCGAGGACGGCGAGCTGGAGGAGGAGACGCAGCGGGCGCGGCGGTTCGCCTCGCTCTCGCACGGCGTCGTCGACGACGACGGCCTGGTGACGTACCGGCTGGTGGCGGACGCGGAGCTCAGCGCCGTCCTCGAGGCGGCGATCGCCCCGCACGCCGCCCCGGTCCTCATGCCCGACGGCTCCCGGGACCCCCGGCTGCCGGACCGGCGTCGCGCCGAGGCGCTCGCGGTGGTGTGCCGGCGGTCGGTGGCGGCCGCGGAGTCGCTGCCCGTGCAGGCCAAGGCCACGGTCGTGGTGACCATGACCCTGGGCGACCTGCAGGAGCGGAGCGGCTGCGGGACCACGGTGGGGAGCCCGGGCCCGGAGCACGTCCTGTCGCCGGAGACGGTGCGCCGGATGGCGTGCGACGGGCAGGTCGTCCCGGTGCTGCTGGGGTCGAAGGGCGAGGTGCTCGACCTCGGGCGCCTGGTCCGCTGCTTCACGCCGGGCCAGCTCCGGCTGCTCCGGCTGCGTGACCGACACTGCACCTTCCCGGGGTGCACCATGCCTGGTTCGTGGTGCGACGGGCACCATGTGCGTCACTGGGCCGACGATGGCCCCTCGGATCCCGGGAACGGCGCGCTGCTGTGCCCCCGCCACCACGACGTGGTGCACCGGGACCGGCTGCTCGCCATCGTCACCGCCCGAGGCGGTGGGGAGCACGGCCTGGTCACACCCGCCGTGACGTGGGACCTCGCGCCCGGGTCGTACGACCGCGCCCTCGAGCGATGGCGCGCCGAGGAGGCAGACGAACGAGCTCGTCGTGGTGCGCCGCCGGGCGGTGGCGAGGCGCGCTCCTGGACGGGGCCGCGACCGGTGCTCCGCGACGGAGTGCTCGAGATGCCGATCGACGCGGTGCCCTGGGACGACCCCGACTGGGAGCCGGAGGACCCGGGTGCGAACGCCGAGTCATGGGAGGACGCGAGCGCCGATGCCTGGGAGCACCCTGCCTGCTGGCCTGACAGCCCGGACCCGCTTTCCGCCTGAG
>DASQFD010000078.1:0-13875 GCA_035633255.1 Dermatophilaceae bacterium | reverse complement strand
CGGCTGGCTCCGGCATCCCCTCCAACCCGTCCTGAACCATAACCGCAAGACTAGCAGATCTTATCTGATTTCCGACGCACCGACACCAAGAGAAAGCCCTGCTCACAGGGCCAATCAGTCAGCTACTTCCGGAGGTCTGAGTCTGCGAGGCCGCCGTGCTGCGGTTGCTCCGCGATGAGGGGCTGATCCTGCCCGCGCAGTACCAGTGCGAGCGCCGCGAGCTCGCCGAGCGCGACGCAAGGCACCCCCAGTCGGCTTCGAAACCCCTTGCCGGGAGGGAGCCGCTGGATCACCCGGGCGACCAGGTCGCGGGGATGGTCGGACGCGCGGGCGCCGCCCGGGGGTTGAACCCTCCGCCGGGCGGCCGCCCCGTCAAGACGGCATTCGGGTTTGACCCATCCGCGTGAAGAACGCGTGAAGACGGTCGGGGGGAGCTGCCCGCCAGTGGTTGCCTCGCATCGTGACATCGGTCCGCACGGTTCCCAAGCGCGTCCTCGTCGGTCGTCCGCTCCACTCGTCGGCGATGGGCGAGACACTGCTCCCGAAGCGGCTGGCGCTGCCCGTCTTCTGCAGTGACCCGCTCTCCTCCAACGCCTACGCCACGGAGGAGATCCTCCTCGTCCTCTCGCTCGGCGGCGTGGCCCTGCTGCGCCTCACCCCCTGGGTAGCCGCGGCGGTGGTGGCGCTGCTCGTCATCGTCGTCCTGTCGTACCGGCAGACGTGCCGCGCCTACCCCGACGGCGGTGGCGCGTATGCCGTGAGCCGGGCCAACCTGGGGACGACCGCCTCGCTCGTGGCGGCGAGCGCCCTGCTCGTCGACTACGTCCTCACGGTCGCGGTCTCCGTTGTCGCCGGGGTGGCGAACCTCGTCTCCGCGGTGCCGGCGCTCGGCCCGCACGCCGTCGTCGTGTCGGTGCTCCTCGTCGCCGGGCTGGCCATGATGAACCTCCGTGGCGTCCGCGAGTCGGGCCGCGCCTTCGCCGTGCCGACCTACGGCTTCGTCGTGTGCATCTTCGTGATGATCGCGGTCGGGCTCGGGCGGGCGGTCCTCGGCGACGCGCCGGTGGCCGAGTCGGCGGACTTCTCTCTCCGTGCCTCGCAGCACGTCGGCGGCCTGGCCACCCTGGCGCTGCTGCTGCGCGCCTTCGCCTCGGGGTGCACCGCGCTCACCGGGGTGGAGGCGGTGAGCAACGGCGTGCCGAGCTTCCGGCGGCCGAAGAGCCGCAACGCGGCCGCGACGCTGGCCATCATGGGTGGTCTGACGGTCGTCATGCTCGTCGGCATCGCGAGCCTCTCGCTGCTCACCCGCGTGCACGTCGCTCCTGACACCACCGCCCTGGTGGGGGCGCCGGCCGGGTACGAGCAGAAGACCGTCATCGCGCAGCTCGCCGGTGCCGTCTTCGGCGGCGGGTCATGGGGCTTCTACGCGGTGCAGGCGTTCACCACGGCGATCCTCGTCCTGGCCGCGAACACCGCCTTCAACGGCTTCCCGATCCTCGCCTCGATCCTCAGCCGGGACGGGTTCCTGCCACGCCAGTTCGGCCGTCGCGGTGACCGCCTCGTCTTCTCCAACGGCATCGTCATCCTCAGCGTGCTCGCCATCCTGCTGATCTGGGCCTTCGACGCGAGCACCACCCGGCTGATCCAGCTCTACATCATCGGGGTCTTCCTCTCCTTCACCCTGAGCCAGAGCGGCATGGTCAAGCACTGGCTCGAGGTGCTCCGGGTCCACCCGCACCCGGGGTCCGCGCGCACGGTCCACCGCGCCCTGGCGATCAACGGGCTCGGCGCCGCCACCACGGCGCTCGTGCTGGTCATCGTGCTGGTCACGAAGTTCACCCACGGAGCCTGGCTCGTCGTCCTCGCCATGCCGCTCGTGCTCCTGCTCATGACCGGCATCCACCGCCACTACGACGCGGTCGACGAGGAGCTGCGGCCGGGCCGCGGTGTCGTCCTGCCGAGCCGGATCCACGTCGTCGTCCTCGTCTCGCGCCTCAACGCTCCCGCCATGCGCGCCGTCGCCTTCGCCCGGGCCACCCGGCCGAGCACCCTCACCGTCCTCACCGTGCAGACCGACGCGGAGGGCACCGACCGCCTGCGGGAGGAGTGGCAGCGTCGCGACATGCCGGTGCCCCTGACCGTCCTCGACTCGCCCTACCGCGACGTGACCCGGCCCGTCGTCGACTACGTCCAGCGGCTCCGCGAGACGCACGCCCGGGACGCCGTGGCCGTCTATGTCCCCGAGTACGTCGTGGGGCACTGGTGGGAGCACCTGCTCCACAACCAGAGCGCTCTGCGCCTGAAGACGCGGCTGCTCTTCGTCCCGGGCGTGATGGTCACCAGCGTCCCGTACCTCCTCGGCTCCGCCCTCGACTCCGCCCTCGACTCCGCCGACGACCTCCTTGCGGCCGGAACCAGCGGCCGGCAGCCCGTCGCCATGGATGTGGGACGCTGAGCCGGTGCGTCGCACCCCGGCTTTGGAGCCGCGTCCCGGCCTGACGCCGGCGGCCACATCGCCCACACCGCCCGGGTCCGCGGAACCCGCCCCGGGCCCCCGCTCGCTCCGCTGGCCCGCCGGTCTGTCCTGGGCCCGTCGCGCCTTCGGCCTGGCCACCGCGGTGGTCGGCATCCCGGCCTTGACCGCCGCTCTGGTGCTCGGGCGCGGGAGCCTCTCGGTCGGCACCTGCCTGCTGCTGTATCTGCTCGCCGTCGTGGTGGTCGCGGTCATCGGCGGCCTCGTGCCGGGGCTGCTCGCCGCCCTCGCCTCGGTCCTGCTGGTCAACTGGTTCCTCGTCCCGCCCTACGGCACCCTTGCCGTCGCCAGCCGCGACGCCGCCATCGACCTCCTCGTCTTCGTCCCCGTAGCTGTCGTCGTGTCGGTCACCGTCACCCTCGACGCGCGCAGCCGGGCCACGGCGGGGAGGCAGCGGTTCGAGAGCCGCCTCGTCTCCGAGCTCGGCGCCGCCGAGCTCGGCGCGGTGTCGTTGACGGCGGTGCTCGAGCGGGTGCGCGACCTGTTCGGGATGGATGCCGTGGCGCTGCGCGAGCCGGACCGCCCCACAGCGGCTCCGCTGGCCGTCGTCGGTGAGGTTCCCGGTGGGCCGCCCACGCTGGCGGTCCAGGCGGGCCAAGGGCTGGAGCTGACGGCATACGGGCCTCCGCTGCTGGGCACGGACCGGCACCTCCTGGGCGTGTTGGCGGACCTCGCGGCGCGGGCGTGGGACGAGCAGCGGCTCGCCGCGGAGGCCGCGCGCGCACACCAGCTGGCCGAGACCGACCGCGTGCGGGCCGCGCTGCTCGCCGCCGTGGGGCACGACCTCCGCACCCCGCTCGCCGCCATCACCGCGTCGGTGTCGAGCCTGCAGCAGGAGGACGTTGCGTGGACCCCCGAGGACCGTGCTGAGCTGCTGGGCACCATCGACGAGTCGGCCGCGCGGCTGAGCAGCCTGATCTCCAACCTTCTCGACATGAGCCGGGTGCAGGCGGGCGCGCTCTCGGTGCACCTCGCCGACGTGTCGCTCGACGAGGTCGTCGCACGGGCGCTGATCGGCGTGGGCGGTGCGGTGCTCGTCGACGTCCCGGAGGACCTGGCGCTGGTGCGGGGCGACGCGGGCCTCCTCGAGCGGGTCGTCGCCAACCTGGTGGACAACGCGGTGCGGTTCAGCCCAGCGGGCCAGCCGGTGACCGTGCGGGCCTTCGTCGTCGGGCAGACGGGCGACCAGGGTCCGGGCGTGGGACGTGAACGGGCGGTGCTGACCGTGGAGGACCGGGGGCCGGGGATCGACCCGGCCCGCCGCGCGGAGGTCTTCGGGCCGTTCCAGCGGCTCGGGGACCAACGAGGGTGCGGTCTGGGGCTCGGCCTCGCGATCGCTCGCGGGTTCACCGAGGCGATGGGTAGCGAGCTGAGCGCCCACGAGACGGCCGGCGGCGGTCTGACGATGCGCGTGGAGCTGCCCCTGGCTCCGGCCCGGGCCGGCGGAGTGTGGCGGTGAGCCGCATCCTCATCGTCGACGACGACCCGGCGCTGCGCCGGGCGCTGACCGTCAACCTGCGGGCTCGCCGCTACGACGTCACGGCCGTCGGCACCGGCGGCGCGGCGCTCCGGGCCGCCGCGAGCGCGCCGCCGGACGTGGTCGTCCTCGACCTCGGTCTCCCGGACCTGGACGGGGTGGAGGTGGTGCACGGGCTGCGCGGCTGGACCAACGTGCCGATCCTCGTCCTGTCGGCGCGGGAGGGGCAGGCGGACAAGGTCGAGGCGCTGGACGCCGGCGCGGACGACTACCTCACCAAGCCGTTCGGGATGGACGAGCTGCTGGCGCGGATCCGCGCGGCGCAGCGCCGGGCGCAGCCTGGGCCCGAGACGGCGGTCGTGGAGATGGAGACGTCGCGCATCGACCTCGCGGCGAAGCGGGTCACCCGCGACGGGCAGGACGTGCGGCTCACACCGACGGAGTGGCACCTGTTGGAGATCCTCGTGCGCAACCCCGGGCGGCTGGTCCCCGGCAACCAGCTGCTCACCGACGTGTGGGGACCGTCGAGGGCGTCGGAGACCGGCTACCTGCGGGTGTACATCGCGCAGCTTCGGCGCAAGCTCGAGCTCGACCCGGCGCATCCCCGGCACCTGATCACCGAGCCCGGACTCGGGTACCGGTTCGAGCCCTGAGCGGCTGCCCCTCGAGCCGGGCGACCGTTGCTGAGCTCGAGGTCGCGATGGGGCGGGGCGGCGGCTGACCGGCCGCGCGTTGGCCGGCCGAGCGGGCGGAGGCGGGTCCGCCGCCCGCCCCGACCACCGCCGCGCGAGCGTCGTGGGTGGCTCCGGTGGGGTCATCACCCCAGCGAACCCACCCAGCGGCAGCACCCAGCGCCCACACCGCTCCCCCGCGGCTCAGCTGTCGAAGCCGACGCCCATCCGGTCGAGCACCTTCAGCCACGGTCCGCGCCGCCCGGTCCGGTCCTCGGCGGCCAGCGCCCCACGCGTGGCCCGCACGGCGGCATACCGGATCGGCTCCGGCGGGAAGGGCACCGGCTTGCGCCGCACCATGCCCAGCCGGGTCACCTCGGTCTCCCGGCCCGACACCAGGTCCAGCGCGACGCGGGCGCCGAAGCGGGTGGACGCCACGCCCAGCCCGGTGTACCCGACGGCGTAGGCGAGCCGCCCGTCGTAGGCCGTCCCGAAGACCGGGGTGAAGCGCGACGTGGTGTCGATGACGCCACCCCACCGGTGGGTGAACCGCACGCCCTCGAGCTGGGGGAAGATCTGGAGGAAGTGGCCGGCCAGCAGGCCGTGCGAGGCGTCGGACTGCTCGAGGTCGGGGTCGATGCGGCCCGGGAAGTGGTAGTTCGCGTCGTACCCGCCGAAGAGCACCCGGTCGTCGAGGGTCCGCCGGTAGTAGTGGAACTGGTTGCCGGCGTCGGTGAGCCCCTCGCGCCCCTCCCAGCCGACGGCCGCCAGCTGTTCAGCGGTGAGCGGCTCGGTCATGAGGACGTGGTCGTAGACGGGTAGCACGTAGAGCGCCACACGCCGCAGCACCCCGCGGTAGGCGTTGGTGCCCACGACCACCCGGCCCGCGTGGACGCTGCCCCACTCCGTGCGCACCCGCAGGCCGGTCCCGTCCCGCTCGAAGCCCCGCACCGCCGTATCCTCGTGCAGGCGGACGCCCAGCGACTCGGCCGCCGCCGCCAGCCCCCACAGCAGCCGCGCCGGGTCCACCAGGCCCACCTCCGGGTCGAACCACCCACCCAGGTATGCCGGTGAGCCCACCCGGGCGCGCGCCTGCGCCGCGTCGAGGAGCTCGGCGTCCAGGCCGTGCGCCCGGTGCAGCTCGTAGGCCGCCCGCACGGCCGGCACCTGGTGCGGGGTCAGCGCGAGGGTCAGCTCACCGGGGACGTGCAGGTCGGCGTCGATGCCGTATGCCGTGAGGGACCGCCGCAGCCCGGCGAGGTTCTCCTGCCCGAGCTGTTCCAGCCGCTGGATCTCGTCCGGCCAGCAGGCGAGGCCCTGGGCGAGCCCGTGCGTCAGGGACGGCGAGACGAAGCCGCCGTTGCGCCCGGAGGCCCCGATGCCGAGCCGCCCGGCCTCGAGCACCACGACGTCCCGGGCAGGCTCGTCCTCCTTGGCCTGGATCGCCGCCCAGAGTCCGGTGAAGCCGCCGCCCACGACGACGAGGTCGGCGCGGTGGCCCGCCCCGGTGAGGGGCGGCCTCGGCGTCGGGCGCAGCTCGGGCCGGTCGGTCCAGTAGACCTCCGGGCGGGCGTCGGCCAGGGAGGCGGCGACGGCGGCGGGCAGGGCCGCGGCGTCGCCGCGGGAGGGACGCAGCGGCATACCCCCGATGATCCCGGACGCGGAGGTGACCGCTGGCAGGGGCCCCGGCGGGCTCGGGAGTCGCGCGCGGCGACGTCTCGGTCGGGTCTCACTTCGAACTGAGCCGGCCCGCACCCTGTCCCGGGGTGGTATGCGCCGGTACAGTCCGGCCGCATGAGCGACCCTCTCGTGGTGCTGAAGGGTGTCAACAAGCACTTCGGTGACCTCCACGTCCTGCGGGACGTGGACCTCGAGATCGGGCGGGGGGAGGTGGTGGTCGTCATCGGCCCCTCCGGCTCGGGAAAGTCGACGCTGTGCCGCGCGATCAACCGGCTGGAGACCATCGAGTCCGGCACCATCACCATCGACGGCCAGCCGCTGCCGGAGGAGGGTCGCGCCCTCGCCCAGCTGCGCGCGGACGTCGGGATGGTCTTCCAGTCCTTCAACCTCTTCGCCCACAAGACGATCCTGGAGAACGTCACGCTCGGACCGGTCAAGGTGCGCAAGACGCCGAAGGCCGCCGCCGAGAAGCGGGCGATGGAGCTGCTCGAGCGGGTCGGCGTGGCGGCCCAGGCCTCGAAGTACCCCGCCCAGCTCTCGGGCGGCCAGCAGCAGCGGGTGGCGATCGCCCGTTCGCTCGCCATGGACCCCAAGATCATGCTGTTCGACGAGCGGACCTCCGCCCTCGACCCCGAGATGATCAACGAGGTCCTCGACGTGATGACCGGGCTGGCGCAGAGCGGCATGACCATGGTCGTCGTCACCCACGAGATGGGGTTCGCCCGCCGGGCCGCCAACCGGGTGGTCTTCATGGACGACGGCGAGGTCGTCGAGCAGGCCACGCCGGAGGAGTTCTTCACCAACGCCCAGAGCCACCGTGCCCAGGACTTCCTGGGCAAGATCCTCACCCACTGACCGGAGGAAGGACCGCAGCCGGCACCACGACCAGCGGCGCGCACCGAGTGCGCCGCGAGCAGGGAGGACATCATGACCGCACGACGCACGGCCGCGCTCCTCGCGGCGAGCGCCCTGGCCCTCGGCCTCACGGCCTGCGGCTCCGACGACGGCGGGGACGCCGGGTCCGGCGGGGGCGCTGGGGGCGGTGACAAGCTGAAGGTCGGCATCAAGTTCGACCAGCCGGGGCTGGGCCTCAAGCAGGGCAACGAGTTCACCGGGATGGACGTCGACGTCGCCACCTACGTCGCCAAGGCCATGGGCACCCCCAAGGACGAGATCGAGTTCATCCAGGCGCCGAGCGCCCAGCGGGAGACGCTGATCTCGACCGGTCAGGTGGACATGATCGTCGCCACCTACTCCATCACCGACGCCCGCAAGGAGAAGGTGTCCTTCGCCGGTCCCTACTTCATCGCCGGGCAGGACCTGCTGGTTCGCGCCGACGACACCTCGATCACCGGCCCGGACACGCTGCAGGGCAAGAAGCTGTGCTCGGTCACCGGCTCCACCTCGGCCCAGAAGGTCAAGGAGAAGGTGCCCGGGGTCAACCTCCAGGAGTTCGCCACCTACTCCGAGTGCGTCGCCGCCCTCGCCTCGGGGGCCATCGACGCCCTCACGACGGACGACACGATCCTCGCCGGCTACGCCGCCCAGGAGCAGTACAAGGGCAAGCTCAAGGTGGTCGGCGCACCGTTCTCGGAGGAGCGCTACGGCATCGGCCTGAAGAAGGGCGACACCGCCATGTGCCAGAAGGTCACCGACGCCCTCACCACGATGGTCAGCGACGGGTCGTGGCAGAAGGCCGTGGACGCCAACCTCGGCCCGGCCGGGTACAAGCCGGGCACCGGCAACCCGCCCAAGCCCGACGCCTGCAGCTGACCGACGTCCGCGCCCGACCAGGGGCACCGGTATGCCGTCCGCCCGAGCCGGGCGGACGGCATACCTCCCGCTGCACCACGTGAGAGGAGGCGGCCATGGGTGAGATCCTGCGCGACTACGACGTGCTCGGCGCGTTCTGGGTGACGATCCAGCTCGCCGTGCTGTCCGCGCTGGGAGCGCTCGTGCTCGGGACGGTCGTCGCGGTCCTGCGGGTCTCCCCCGTGCGGGTGCTGCGGCTGATCGGGACGGCATACGTCAACCTGGTGCGCAACACCCCGCTGACCCTGCTCATGGTGTTCAGCGTCCTCGGCCTGTCGTTCATCCTGGGCATCACGCTCTCCGAGGACCTCGCGCGCAACGCCTACCTGTGGGCGGTGGTCATGCTCTCCGTCTACCACGCGGCCTTCGTCTGCGAGGCGCTGCGCAGCGGCGTCAACACGATCCCGGCGGGGCAGGCGGAGGCGGCCCGCGCCATCGGGCTCACCTTCGGGGAGTCGCTGCGCGAGGTGCTGCTGCCCCAGGCCTTCCGCGGGTCGATCGCGCCGCTGGGCTCCACGCTGATCGCGCTGATCAAGAACACCACGGTGGCGGCGGTCATCCTCGGGACGTCGGAGGCGGCCGGGCTGCTGGCGCAGATCACCGAGAACGAGGGGGCCAGCCTGCCGACGTTCTTCCTCTTCGCGCTGGGGTTCGTCGTCCTCACCCTCCCGGTCGGCGTCCTCATGACCCACCTGTCCCAGCGCCTGGCGGTGCAGCGGTGAGCGCCGAGACGGTCCTCTTCGACGCGCCCGGCCCCCGGGCCCGTCGACGGCACGCGCTCCTGACCGTCCTGGGTGTGCTGCTCGCCGTCGGCGTGGTCGCGCTCGTGGTGCGCAAGCTGGCGTCGTCGAACCAGCTCGAGGGCTACATGTGGTCGCCCTTCGTCACGGACCCGCAGGTGTGGACGGAGTACCTCCTGCGCGGTCTGTGGGAGACGGTGCGTGCGGCGGCGCTCTCGGTTCTCCTCGCCGGGGTCTTCGGCATCCTCTTCGGCATCGGACGGCTGTCCCACCTGCGTTCGCTCCGGTGGGTGGCCGGGGTGGTGGTGGAGTTCTTCCGGTCCGTCCCCGTGCTGCTCATGATGATCTTCTTCTTCTTCGGCTGGTTCTCGCGGGCGGCGTGGATGCCGACGCAGTACGCCCCCCTCGCCAGCGTGGTCCTGGCCCTCACCCTCTACAACGGCTCGGTCATCGCCGAGCTGGTCCGCTCGGGGGTGTACTCGCTGCCCAAGGGCCAGTCCGAGGCCGGGCTCTCGATCGGCCTGACCCCCGGCCAGACGCTCCGCTCGATCCAGCTGCCGCAGGCGCTGACGGCGATGCTCCCGGCGCTGGTGGGCCAGCTCGTCGTGGTCCTCAAGGACACCGCCCTCGGCACCATCGTGCTGTACCCCGAGCTGCTGACCTCTGCCCGGACGCTCGGGTCGGCCTACGCGAACACCGTCCCGGCGTACCTCGTCGTCGCCGTGATCTTCATCGTCGTCAACTACGCCCTGACGCGGGTGGCCGCCCTGGTCCAGCGGTGGCTCGCGACGCGCGGTCACTCCGCCGCTCCGATCACCACGGCGGCCCCCAACATCGTCCAGGGAGCCGCCGAGCCGGGCTCGTTCGTGGGCACCCGCGCGCCCTGAGGGCCGCTCGACCGCGACAGGGCCCGGACCGTGAGGTCCGGGCCCTGTCCCCTGCTCCCCCGGTTGGACTCGAACCAACAACCTGCCGGTTAACAGCCGGCTGCTCTGCCAGTTGAGCTACAGGGGAAGGGCCTCCGCAGGATCGCTGCGCAGGCGCGGCGGCAACGATAGCAGGGGCGCGGGACCGTCCCGAAACGCACGACCGGGGGACCGCGGTGCGCTCTCCGGGGGGACAATGGGTCCCGTGGCAAGCCCGACGACGACCCGTGAGAGCCTGACGCGCTTCGCGTGGCTGTCCATCGCGGCCGCCCTCGCGACCATCGCCCTGAAGACCGGCGCCTGGTGGATGACCGGGTCGGTGGGGCTGCTCTCCGACGCCGCGGAGTCCCTGGTCAACCTGGCCGCCGCCGTGGTGGCGCTCTTCGTCCTGCGGGTGGCGGCCCGGCCGGCGGACAGCGGCCACCCCTTCGGCCACAGCAAGGCCGAGTACTTCTCCGCGGCGGCCGAGGGCCAGATGATCTTCGTCGCCGCGGTGCTCATCATCTGGAGCGCCGTCAACCGCTTCCTCCACCCCCAGCCGCTGCAGAACGTCGGCATCGGGCTGGCCGTCTCGGTGCTCGCCTCGGTCATCAACGGCGCCGTTGCGTTCGTCCTCCTGCGAGCCGGCCGCCAGCACCGCTCGATGACCCTGGAGGCCGACGGGCGCCACCTGCTGACCGACGTGTGGACGTCCGCCGGTGTGGTCGTCGGGGTGCTGCTCGTCGCGGCCACCGGCATCGACCGGCTCGACCCGGTGGTCGCGCTGCTCGTCGGGCTCAACATCGTGTTCACGGGGTGGCGGCTGCTGATGGCCTCGGCCAGCGGCCTGATGGACTCCGCGCTGCCGGAGCAGGAGTCCGCGGCCATCGCCACGGTGCTCGGCCGCTTCGCCTCCCCCGAGGTCTCCTTCCACGGCCTGCGCACCCGCACCTCCGGGCACCGCGGCTTCGCCGAGGTGCACGTGCTGGTCCCCGGAGCGTGGAGCGTGCAGCGCAGCCACGACCTCGTCGAGGACGTTGAGGAGGCCCTCGCGCGGGAGGTCCGCGACGTCGCGCTCCTCGCCCACGTCGAGCCGGTCGAGGACCCGCGGTCCTACGACGACTACCCGACCGAGGTGCCCATCACTCCAGCCCGACCTGCTCGCGCAACCGCGCCAGCGCCGCCTCCGTCTGTTCCATGACGCCGGGGTCGCCGGCCCGGACGCCGCGCCCGAGCAGCGTCTGCGCGGTGAGCGCTCCCGTGGCGAGGTCCGCCCGGATGACCACGCGGGCGCTGCGCCGCTGGTCCAGGTCGATCGCCTGGCTCAAGACGACGGAGGCCTGCACGCGCTCGCGGAAGGCCTGCAGCAGCGGGCGTGGGTCCTCCATCGCCCAGCGCACCGGCGGCGTGCCGTCCACCCACGTCACCGCAAGGCTGGACCGCTCGGCGTCCCAGGAGCCGCCGTCGACCAGGTGCCACGGCCGGTCCAGGACCAGCCCGGGAGCAGCACCGTCCTCCCCGGCCGGGCTCACGGCATACAGGCGGTGGCTGCCGACCACGACGGTGGCGCCGGTGTCCTCGTCCACGGACCACGCGAGCAGCTGCTCCCCGGGCCGCCGCGGGACGGCGGCGCGGACCTCGGCGGCCACGGCGGGGCGGCGGACCCCGGTCCAGCGCAGCCTCACGTCGTCAACCGTTCCCGCAGGCGCACCCGCGTTCGCTCGAGGTCCTGCAGGCGCAGGCTGTGCTCGCGCAGCGCGGCCCGGTCGGACTCCGGGTCGTTCTGGAGCCGCCGGACGCTCGCGGTGGCGTCCCTGATCTGCCGGGAGAGGGCCGCCTCCTGGACGCCGACGACGAGCGCGTCGAGGTAGCGCTGCGGCGGCAGCCCGGTCTCCCGGTCGGCGCGGGTCGGCAGCGGCGCGACGGCCAGCTCGGCCACCAGCCCGCGCACCGCCTCCGGCGCCGCGTCCGCCACGGCCGCGGTCCACGACGCGGCGCTGCGTCCGCGGTCCGTCCCCGCGACGGCCCGTATGCCGTCCAGCACCGCCCGGTGCGCGGGCGCCAGGCACGCGTCGGCCGGCAGGGACGCCACGGTGCCGGGGGGGAAGCGGCCGGGGTGCTGCAGGAGCGCCTGGAGCAGCTGCCGCTCCTGGGCGACGACCGGGTCGCGCAGGTCCGGACGGGGCAGGGTGGGGGCGGCCGACGGGTCGTCCGGCTCGCCGGGCCGCCCCGGGTCGCCCGCCTGCTGGGGCCCCGGCGCGGACGGGGGGCTCCCGGCCCGGGGGCTGCGCTGCCCACCGGTGCGGGGGGCGCGTGCGACGGCGTCGCGGAGCTGCTCGACCTCCAGCCCCAGCCAGCCGGCCACGCTGCGGACGTACTCCGGCCGCAGCGAGGTGTCGCGGATGGACGCCACGATCGGGGCGACGGCCCGCATCGCCGAGATGCGCCCCTCCGCGGTGCCGAGGTCGAAGCGGGCGATCGTCGTGCGCACCGCGAACTCGAACATGGGCACCGCCCCGTCGACCAGCGCGCGGACCGCCGCGTCACCGCGCGCGAGCCGCAGGTCGCAGGGGTCCATCCCGTCGGCGGCCACCGCGGCGAAGGACTGTGAGGCCCAGCGCTGGTCGTCCTCGAAGGCCTTCATCGCGGCCTTCTGCCCCGCGGCGTCGCCGTCGAAGGTGAAGACGACCCGGGCCGGCGCGGTCCCGGGCTCGTCGCGGACGATCCGGCGCAGCAGGGCGATGTGCTCGGCGCCGAACGCCGTCCCGCACGTGGCCACCGCGGTCGTGACGCCGGCCAGGTGCGCCGCCATGACGTCGGTGTAGCCCTCGACCACCACGGCGGTGCGCTCGGTGGCGACAGCCTTCTTGGCCAGGTCGAGGCCGTAGAGGACGGTGGACTTCTTGTAGACCGGGGTCTCGGCGGTGTTGAGGTACTTCGCGGCGATCCGGTCCTCGTCGAGCAGTCGGCGGGCGCCGAAGCCGATGGTGCTGCCGGTGATGTCGCGGATGGGCCACACCAGCCGGCCGCGGAACCGGTCGTAGAGCCCGCGGCTCCCCCGCCCGACGAGCCCGGCCACCAGCAGCTCCTCCTCGGTGAAGCCGCGACCGCGCAGGTGGGCGGCCAGCTCCTCACCGCCGCGGGGCGCGAAGCCGACCCCGAAGCGCTGCGCCGCGGCACCGTGGAAGCCGCGCGAGCTCAGGAAGTCCCGCCCGACCCGCGCGTCGGGGCGGTCCAGCAGCGCCGAGGCGTAGAACTGCTCGGCCACGCGGTGCGCCTCCAGCAGCCGCTGCCGGCGCCCCAGCCCGCCCTCCTCGCGGCCCCGTCCGCCGGTGCCCTCCTCGTAGCGCAGCTCCATCCCGAGCCGCCCGGCGAGGTGCTCGACCGCCTCGGCGAAGGTGAGGTGGTCGACCTTCTGCACGAAGGAGATGACGTCGCCGCCCTCGCCGCACCCGAAGCAGTGGTAGGCGCCCACCGTGGGCCGCACCGTGAAGGAGGGGGTCTTCTCGTCGTGGAACGGGCACAGCCCCTTCAGCGAGCCGACGCCGGCCGGCCGCAGCGTCACGTGGTCACGCACGACCTCCTCGATGGAGGAGCGCTCCTTGACCGCCGTGACGTCCTCGGCCCGGATCCGACCCGCCACGCCCACCTCCTCCTGGTATGCCGGAAGTGTAGGTGCTGCGGCGCGCCCACCCCGGTGCGCTCCCCGGCGCTCAGCACCACCGGCCGTGCAGGACGAGCGCGCGCACGTCGGTGAGGGAGGCGACCTGGTCGACGACGACGCGCAGCGCCGCGGAGTCGTCCGGGGCGGCGTCGAGGTCGGCCCGCAGGTCGCGGTCGAGGCGGTCCGGGTCCTGCAGGTAGGCGTCCACGAGCCCGTGCACCACCTCGCGCTGTCGTGCCATGAGCGGCGCCCGCTCCCCCGCGTTCATGACAAAGTGGGCGGCCACACCCTTGAGCACCGCGCACTCGGCCCGGGTCCCGTCGGGCACGACGAGGTGGGCGGTGTGGCGGACCAGCGGCCCGGGACCGTGGCGCTCGCGGGTGGCCCGCTCGA
>DASQFD010000077.1:0-9573 GCA_035633255.1 Dermatophilaceae bacterium | reverse complement strand
CTCGGCCGGCGGCTCCGGCGGCGGCTCGGCCGGCGGCTCCGGCGGCGGCTCCGGCGGCGGCTCGGCCGGCGGCTGGCGGGGCTGTGGTCACGCGCTCAGTCCTCGTCGAGGATCCGCGGCACGGAGAAGCGCTGCAGCTCTCTCTCCGGGGCTCCCGCGAGCGCCTCCTCGGCGGTCAGTGACGGCCGGACCTCGTCGGGGCGGGTGACGTTGACCAGGGGCATGGGGTGCGACATCGGCTCGACGTCGCCGATCGGCGCCTGCTGCACGGTCGCCACGGACTCCAGGATGACCCCCAGCTCCCCGACCATCCGGTCCAGCTCGCCCTCGGAGAGGTCGATGCGCGCCAGACCGGAAAGGTGCGCGACGTCGGCGCGGGTGAGCTCGGGCATGCCGGTCAGTCTAGGTGGGGGACGCTCGACCCGAAGGCAATGCGGGTATCACCACCGCACCGCCCGCGCTCCTCACTCCCGACCGGGTCGGCAGACGGCCACCCGGCAGTGATGGGGGGAAACCATGAGCGACAAGCCGATCTTCGACGTGCCCGAGGAGGTCACCGCACACCTCGCCGAGCTCCTGGGCGCCGACCGTGTCGTCGTCCGCGACGTCACCACCACCGTGGTGCCCGGGCTGGGTGAGCTGCGCGCCGTGACGGCCAGCCCGACCGACCGGCCCAACCTGACCCGGGCGGCCGTCGTGTCGGAGGACGGCACGCTCATCGACCTCGCCGCCGTCGTCGCCGCGGCCGGTCGCGACCCCTTCGGCCGCGACCCCCTCGGTGGCCCGCCGTTCGACCGCCCGCCGTTCGACCGCCCGCCGTTCGACCGGCCGCCCCGTGACCTGCCGGCGGTGACCGTGGAGCCGAAGCGCAACGACTGGACGCTCTCCCGCTGCGAGGAGGCGCAGGAGAGGATCACGGTCACCGTCCCGCCGAACGGGACGGCGCCGAAGGCCGACGTCTACCTCCTCGCCGACACCACGGGGAGCATGACCGGCGTGCTCGCGGCCGTCGCGGCGGGTGCCAGCGGCATCCTCAACGACCCGGCCCTCACCGGGTTCGACGTCGCCTGGGGCGTTGGGAACTACCGCGACTTCCCGGTCGACGGCGGCGCGCACAACTCCTACGCCTTCACCCACCAGCTGACCCCCACGACGACCACCGCCGACGCGGACACCGCGATCGGCGCCTGGGTCGCCGACGAGGGTGCCGACACCTCCGAGGGCCAGCTCTACGCGCTCGACCGGCTGGCCAACGACCCGGGCATCGGCTGGCGCGCGGACTCCAAGCGGATCATCGTCTGGTTCGGTGACGCCCCGGGGCACGACCCGGTCTGCGCGTCGCTGAGCGGTCTCGGCTCCGACCTCACCGAGGCCACCGTCACGGCCTCCCTAGTGGCGGCCCGCGTCACCGTGGTCGCTGCCGGCACCGACACCGGAGCGGGCGGGGACCTGGATGGGGACCCGAACCTCGACGCCGGCGACTACGGTGCCTGCACTCCTGCAGGGACCCCCGGCCAGGCGAGCCGCATCACCGCCGCGACCGGCGGCAGCTACACCAGCGGCGTGGTCGTGGGTGACATCGTCGCCGAGCTCTCCGCGCTCATCGCCGCCGCGGTCACCTCGACCGGCAATGTCCACCTCGAGGCCACCGGCGGGACGGCGGAGTTCGTCACCTCGCTCACGCCCGCGGGGGGCTACGGGCCGCTGCCCGGCGACACCGAGCACGTCCTCACGTTCGAGCTGGGCTGGCGGGGCACCCGCGCCTGCGCGGACAAGGAGCAGGTGTTCACCGGCAGCATCGACGTCGTGGCCGACGGGGTCGTCGTGGCCGCCAAACCCGTGCGGGTCACCGTGCCGGCGTGCCGCCTGCACCACGTGGTGCAGGTGCTGTGCGGCGACCAGCGGCGCGAGGACCATGACCGTGGCTGCACCACCGTCGAGCCGGGGCACTACTCGACCCTGGTGACCATCTACAACCCCACGACCTGCCCGGTCGTCGTCGAGAAGCGCCTCGCGCCGCTCGTCGTCGATGGGAAGGTCATTGGCCGGGAGCCGGAGACCGTGCCGGCCAAGCCCTTCGCCCGGATCGTGCTGGGCCCGGGTGAGGCCACCCTGGACGACTGCTGCGCCCTCGAGGAGGCGGTCGGCAAGGTCGACGGCCTGGTCGGAGTGCTCGACGTCGTGACCACGGGCCGGGTCGACGTGACTGTGACGCACACCGTCTCGGGCCGCGGTGAGGGCCAGGCGCCCAGCATCACCAGCCGCGCCGTCCGCCCGCACCGGGCGCCGTAGCCGCGGACCGGGCCACCCGGCATACCTCCTCGGACGAGAAGCAATGGGTATGCCGGGTGGCCACCACGGCGTGAGCGTGACCGGATGGCGACCGCGGCGTCGGAGAGGTCGATGCGCGCCCATACGATGCCTGTCCCGCGCGCCTCGTCGACGTCGGGCAGGGGGACACCTCGCCCTACGTCACGACCCGGCGCCGGGCTTCTCCGGGAAGGCCGTCGACTGGCTGTTCGGCTCGCGCCGGATCCTCGCCACGGCCCGGACAGCTGGGCCCGGACGCGACGAGCGACACGACTCAGACCCTGCTCGCCGGTGGCATCACGCTGGAGAACGTCGGCCCGGGCCTGGCGCGGATGCGCCCCGACGGGGACTGGATCGCGGTCAACGGGACCGGCCCGCTCTCAGCGGCTTCCAGACCGGCTTCACCGACTTCACCCGCTGACCCACCGCCTGAGCCGCCGGGGCTGCGCCAGGTGCGCCCTCAGCGGAGCGGGTCGACGACGCGGACACCGCCGAGCACCGATCCGGTGGCGAGATCCTCGGTCCACACCTCGCTGCACCCGGCTTCCACCGCAGCCTCCAGGATCATTGCGTCCCACACCGACAGCTGATGCCGCGTCGCGGTGCGCGCCGCCTTGCGGACCAGCGCGGCGTCAGCGCTGACCACCGGAAGGTCCGAGAGGCGGTCGAGCACGTCACACGCTGCCGTCGCCGACAGGGGCCGAGCGAACTTCCGGGTCAGGACGGTGAACAGCTCGAGCATCACCTGGGTGCTGACCACCGGATCCTCCGCGGACGCCAACGCGGCCCGGGCTCGCGACTGCTTGTCCGGGGAGTCCTCGTCGAACACGTACGCAAGGACGTTGGTGTCCACGAAGACCCTAGCCACGGTGCAACTCGTCCCGGGTCCACGACCGCCCGCCGACGCCGCTCCCGGTCGCGTTGCCATCCGCCAGCTCGAAGATCCGCTCGAGCGCCCCGGCCGCCTCGTCGCGCTGCGCGAACCTCTGCAGCGCGTGCGCGAGGTACGCGTTCACGCTCTCACCACGTTCGAGCGCCCGGATCCGCGCACGACGCAGGGTTTCGTCGTCGACGGTGATGGTGAGGTTGGCCATGGCATCAGTGTCGCACTGATGTCGTGGAGCACTGATCGTGTTTCGAGCCCCCGGCTCCGGCCACCCGAGTGCCCCATTCTCGGCTCAGGTCACAGGGTCGCCGGTCTTTGGGTTACCGGTCTGCAAGAGCCGGACGAACGCCTCCTCGTCGAGGATGGGCAGGCCCAGCTCCCGGGCCTTGGCCTCCTTGGAGCCGGCGCCGGGACCGACGACGACGAAGTCGGTTTTCTTGGAGACCGACCCGGACGCCTTGCCGCCGCGAGCCTGGACGGCCTCCCTCGCCTCGTCGCGGCTGAAGCCCTCCAGGGAGCCGGTCACGACGACGGTCCGGCCCTCGAGCGTGCGGGGGACCCCCTCGTCCTCCTCCTCGGCCATCCGCACCCCGTCCTCGGCCCAACGGTCGACGATGCTCCGGTGCCAGTCGTTCTCGGGCAGGTCGAACCAGTCCCGCACCGCCTCGGCGATCACCGGCCCGACCCCTTCGACGGCCGCGAGCTCGTCGGCGCTGGCTGCCCGGATCACCTCCATCGAGCGGAGGTGCCCGGCCAGCGCGCGCGCCGCGGTCGGCCCCACGTGCCGGATCGACAGCGCGACGAGCACCCGCCAGAGCGGGCGGCCCTTGGCCTTCTCGAGCTCGGCGAAGAGCACCTCGGTGGTCGCGCGCGGCTTGGGCGCCTCCTTGGCCGAGCCCCGGGTGTAGAAGTACGGCTCCAGCGCCCACGGCCCGGCGACGCCCCTGACCTTGCGCTGCCGCCAGACCCGCACCCCCGCGAGGTCCGGGGCCCGCAGGCGGAACAGGTCCGCCTCCGTGGCGAGGACCGGGCGCTGCGGTGGCTCGGCGGCACCCTCCGGGCGGTTGGTCTCGGGGTCGGTCAGCGCGATCGCCGCCTCCCAGCCGAGCGCCTCGATGTCGAGCGCCCCCCGTGACGCGAGGGCGAAGACCCGCTCCCGCAGCTGGGACGGGCAGGACCGCCCGTTGGGGCAGCGGATGTCCTTCTCGCCCTCCCTGTCCGGCCTCAGCTCGGTGCCGCACGACGGGCAGTGGGTCGGCATGACGTACTCGCGCTCGGATCCGTCCCGCAGGGCGACCACCGGGCCGAGGATCTCCGGGATGACGTCACCGGCCTTGCGCAGCACGACGGTGTCGCCGACGAGCACGCCCTTGCGGCGGATCTCGTCGGCGTTGTGGAGGGTGGCGAGCGATACAGTGGACCCGGCGACGGTCACCGGCTCCATGACCCCGAAGGGCGTCACCCGGCCGGTGCGGCCGACGTTGACGTCGATGTCGAGCAGCCGGGTGTTGACCTCCTCCGGCGGGTACTTGTAGGCGATCGCCCAGCGCGGCGCCCGCGACGTGGACCCGAGCCGGCGCTGCACGGCCATGTCGTCGACCTTGACGACCACCCCGTCGATCTCGTGCTCGACCGAGTGCCGCCGCTCGCCGAAGCCGTCGATGAAGGCCTGGACCGCGGCCACGGTGTCCACCACGCGGAAGTGGTCCGACACCGGCAGCCCCCACCCCCGGAACCGCTCGTACGCCTCGGACTGGGTGGCGACGTCGAGGCCCCGCCGGGCGCCGATCCCGTGCACGAGCAGGTGCAGCGGCCGGGTCGCCGTGACCCGCGGGTCCTTCTGGCGCAGCGACCCCGCGGCGGCGTTGCGGGGGTTGGCGAAGGGCGGCCGCCCGGCCTCCACGAGCCCGGCGTTGAGGTCGGCGAACGCCGCTAGGGGGAAGAACACCTCGCCGCGAACCTCGACCAGGTCGGGCACGTGCCCGCCGCGAAGCACCTGCGGGACCGAGCCGATGGTGCGGACGTTGAGGGTGACGTCCTCACCGGTCCGGCCGTCACCGCGGGTCAGCGCCCGGACCAGCCGGCCGTCCTGATAGAGCAGGTTGACGGCCAGCCCGTCGATCTTGAGCTCGCACAGGTAGCGCACGCCGGCCTCGGCGCCGCGCTCCACCCGGGCCGCCCACGCCGTGAGCTCCTCGGGGGTGAAGATGTTGTCCAGGCTGAGCATCCGCTCGCGGTGGTCCACCGCCTCGAACCCCGTCGCGAACGTCGCCCCGCCCACCTGCTGGGTCGGGCTGTCCGGCGTGCGAAGCGAGGGGTGGGCCTCCTCCAGGGCCGTCAGCCGCCGCACGAGCGCGTCGTACTCCCCGTCGCTGACCGTCGGGCGGTCCAGGACGTGGTAGGCGAACTGGTGCCCGCGCACCGCGTCGGCGAGCCGGGCCCACTCGCGCCGGTCGTCCTCGGGCACCTCGTCGACCGAGGTCGAGGCAGCGGGGTCGGCGGGAAGCTGGCTCACGGCGGACATCCTGCCCGAGCGCACCCACACCGCGGTCCCGCCCGTGGGGGGCTGCGGGAAGTCGACCGTCGGCGAGCCGTCCGACCGGTCAGGCCGGCCCCGCCACGACGCCCGCGCCGCCCGCCCGCAGCACGTCCCGGGTCACCTGCAGCTGGCCGAGGTGCTGGCACAGCTCGTCGTAGACGTGCAGGAGCACGGTCGCCCTGCTCCCCACGATCTCCTCGTCTCCCGGGAAACTCGCGACGGCCCCCGGGGGCGCCGCCTCGAGCGGCCGCGCCGCCTCCACGGCCTCGTGCAGCGCGGCCGACGCCGCGTGGAACAGGGCCACCGCCTCGGCCACCGTGCCGGACGCCCGGAACTCCGCGGCCCGGTCCCGCCCCACGGGGACGCCGAGGTTGACCTCCGTCCCCCAGTACGTCATGACGCCCGCGCAGTGCGCCGCGACGGCGAAGGGGGTGTTGGACCCCGGGACGTCCAGCCTCGCGTTGACCAGTTCCTCGCCGAGTTCGGCCAGCGTGTCCGTCATCGCGCCCAGCGCGACGTCCGCGAAGGCCAGGAAGTCCCCGGCGGTGAGCACTCGCTCATGGTATGCCGGGGAGCCGGCCCTGCGGCATACCTCACCTCCCGTGCCGCAATGGGAGCCGACGCCGGGACGTTGCACCTCCCGATGCCCTCCTCCCCGCTCGCCACGTCGGCCACGGACGTCCCGGACCTCCCGGACCTTCTGGGCCACGGCGCCCCCGTCCGCCGCTGGACGCCGCGGCGAGTCCTTGTCACCCGCTCCGCGCTCGAGCACGCGCACGGGCGGGCGGTGCTCGCGCGCTGCGAGGCCGCCGGCGTGCCGGAGATCGACGTGCTGCCCGGCGACCGCCTTCCCTCGCTGCGCGGCGCCGACGGGCGGGCGACCTACGCGCTGGCCAAGTCCACCCTGGCCGTCGTCGTCGCGCCGCCGTCGAAGCGGCGGCTCCAGCCCATCCCGCCGAGCGCCGACTGTCGGGTCGACCTCGCCGAGGGGTGCCCCGCCCACTGCCAGTACTGCTACCTCGCCGGGTCGCTCGGCGGCCCGCCAATCACCCGCGTCTACGCCAACCTCGACGAGATCCTCGCGGGCCTGGACGCCGGGGTGGGGCACGGCTCCGTCACGACCGGCACCGACCACCGCTCGGAGGAGGGCACGACGTTCGAGGCGTCCTGCTACACCGACCCGCTCGGCATCGAGCACGTCACCGGCTCGCTCGCCGCGGCGGTCGCCCACGTCGGCACCCACGACTGGCCCGGCCCGGTGCAGCTGCGCGCCACGACGAAGTTCGACGACGTCGGCCCGCTGCTCGACCTCCCGCACGCCGGCTGCACGCGCATCCGGTTCTCGGTCAACGCCGCCTCAGTCGCCGGACGCTTCGAGGGCGGCACCGCGCGGATGCCGGCCCGGCTCGGAGCGCTGCGCCGCCTCGCGCTCGCCGGCTACCGTGTCGGGCTCACGATCGCGCCGGTCATGCCGGTGCCCGGCTGGCGGGAGGAGTACGCCGCGCTGCTCGACGACGCGTCCGCGGCCACCGCGGACGTGCTCGGGCTGGACCTCACGGTCGAGGTGATCACCCACCGCTTCACCCCGCGGAGCAAGGCGGTGCTGCTCGGGTGGTACCCGCGGACCCGGCTCGAGATGGACGAGGACCTGCGGCGGCAGAAGCAGGGGAGGTTCGAGACGGTCGACCACGTCTACCCGGCGCCGGTGATGGCCGAGCTGACGGCGTTCTTCCGCGCCGAGGTGCCCGACCGCCTGCCCGGAGCCCGCCTGCTCTACACCACCTGACCGTCGGCCATCGTGCTGGGACCGAGCCGCTCCGGCGACCTCGACGACCTCCTCGAGGCGGCCGAGGCGGTGATCGCGCCCGTCGGCGTGGACCAGCTGCACCTGGCGCGGGTGGCGCACGGCCGGTTCGGTCGCGGATCCGGTCCCCTGCCCGGCTGAGCTACGGCGACTGCTTCAGCTACGCCCTGTCCAAGGCGACCGGTGGGCCCCTGCTCTACGAGGGCGAGGACTTTGGGCACACCGACGTGTTCCCCGCGGCAGGCTGCACGGCCGAGCGGCCTACTCACCGGTAGGTGTCAACGTGCCGGTGCCCCGTGCCCCGTGATCTTCCACTTACCCGCGAGTAGGTACGCGCCGCCGCGTCGGTGGGCGTCGCGCGGCGCACGGGTGGCCCTGGCGCCGGCGGGCAGCGCACGGGGGGCGGCCCTGGCACGCGGCGCGCGGCACGTCGCACGGGCGAGGCGGAGCGCCGCGCGGGCGCCACCCACCCGCACCGGGGCGCCGGAAGCTCTGGCGCGCGGACGGCATACCCGCGAGTATGGAGAGGCCGTCACTGCCGCCGGACCCGACAGGAGCACCATGACCAACCTCGCCACCAACCTCACCGCCACCGCGGGACGGGCACCGGGCAAGACGGCCCTGCTGATCGGTGAGCACGCGATCCCCTACGCCGCCCTGCACGCGGCGGCCGCCAAGGTCGCCGGGCAGCTGCGGGCGGCCGGGGTGGAGCCGGGCGACCGGGTCGCCATCATCCTGCCCAACGTGCCGGCCTTCCCCGTCGTCTACTACGGCACGCTGCTCGCGGGCGGCGTCGTCGTGCCGATGAACCCGCTGCTCAAGCGTGGCGAGATCGACTACTTCTTCACCGACTCCGGCGCCAAGGTCGCCTTCGTCTGGCCGGACTTCCTCACCGAGGCCGAGGCGGGCGCGGAGCGCTCCGGCACCACGGTCGTCGAGTGCGGGGTCATGGGCCCGGTCGAGGGGGTGCTCCCCGACGGCGAGCCGATCCCGGAGCCCACGCCCCGTGAGGACGACGACACCGCGATCATCCTCTACACCTCCGGCACCACGGGTCGGCCCAAGGGCGCCGAGCTCACCCACAGCAACATCGAGCTCAACGCGCTGCGCTGCGCCTCCGTCATCCAGGTCATGACCGAGGACGACGTCGTCATGGGGTGCCTGCCGCTGTTCCACGTCTTCGGCCTCGTCGTCGGGCTCAACGCCGCCGTCCACGTCGGCGCGGCGCTGGCGCTCATCCCCCGCTTCGACCCCGCCGAGGCGATCCGGGTCATCGGCGAGCACGACGTCACGATCATGCAGGGCGTGCCGACCATGTATGCCGCGATCCTGCACCACCCGGACGCCGGCTCCATGGACGCCTCGTCGCTGCGGCTGTGCGCGTCCGGCGGATCGGCGATGCCGCTGGAGGTCATGCGCGGCTTCGAGGAGAAGTTCGGGACGATGATCCTGGAGGGGTACGGCCTCTCCGAGACCTCCCCGGTCGCGTCCTTCAACATGCCCGACCGCGAGCGCAAGCCGGGCACCATCGGCGTGGCGATCCCCGGGTGCGAGATGCGGTGCGTCGACGAGCAGGGCAACGAGGTGCCGGTCGGCGAGGTCGGCGAGATCGCCATCCGCGGCGACAACGTCATGAAGGGCTACTGGGGCAAGCCGGAGGCGACGGCCGAGGCGATCCCCGACGGCTGGTTCCGCACCGGCGACCTCGCGACGATGGACGAGGAGGGCTACTTCACCATCGTGGACCGCAAGAAGGACATGATCCTGCGCGGCGGCATGAACGTGTACCCGCGCGAGGTCGAGGAGGTCATCTACACCCACCCCGACGTCCTCGAGGTCGCCGTCGTCTCGGTGCCCGACCCGATGCTCGGCGAGGAGGTCGGCGCCGCGGTGGCGCTGCGGGCTGGCTCGACGGCGACGCCCGGGGACATCACCGAGTTCACCAAGGCGCGGATCGCGGCCTACAAGTACCCCCGGCACGTGTGGGTCGTCGAGGAGCTGCCCAAGGGCCCGACCGGCAAGATCCTGCGCCGC
>DASQFD010000076.1:0-21920 GCA_035633255.1 Dermatophilaceae bacterium | reverse complement strand
CGATCCGGCAGGTGTCCGAGGCGCTCGGCTCCAACGGCTCGACCTCGATGGGCTCGGTCTGCGCCTCGACGATGTCGCTGCTGAACGCGGGCGTGCCGCTGCGCGCCTCCGTGGCGGGCATCGCGATGGGACTCATCTCCGGCGAGGTCGACGGGGAGACCCGATACGTCACCCTCACCGACATCCTCGGCGCCGAGGACGCCTACGGCGACATGGACTTCAAGGTCGCCGGGACCGCCGGGTTCGTCACCGCGCTGCAGCTGGACACCAAGCTCGACGGCATCCCCGCCTCGGTGCTGGCCGGTGCCCTCACCCAGGCGAAGGACGCCCGGCTGCACATCCTCGACGTCATGACCGAGGCGATCGACGCCCCGGACGAGATGAGCCCCTTCGCCCCACGGGTGATCTCGGTGACCGTGCCGGTCGACAAGATCGGCGAGGTCATCGGCCCGAAGGGCAAGATGATCAACCAGATCCAGGACGACACCGGCGCCCAGATCTCCATCGAGGACGACGGCACCATCTACATCGGTGCCACCGATGGCCCGTCCGCCGAGGCGGCCCGGGCGGCCATCAACGCGATCGCCAACCCGCAGATGCCCGAGGTCGGCGAGCGCTTCCTCGGCACGGTCGTGAAGACGACGACCTTCGGTGCCTTCATCTCCCTGCTCCCCGGCAAGGACGGCCTGCTGCACATCTCCGAGGTGCGCAAGCTCGTCGGCGGCAAGCGTGTCGAGGCGGTCGAGGACGTCCTCGCCATCGGCCAGAAGGTGCAGGTCGAGCTCAAGGAGGTCGACCCGCGCGGCAAGCTCTCGCTCGCGGCGGTCATCGCCGAGGGTGAGTCCGACGACGGCCACGGTGCGGCTCCGGCCGCGGCGCCCGCCGCCGACACCCACGGCGGGGCGCACGACGGGGCGCACGAGGACGACGGCGACGCGGCGGAGGGTGCGGCGGCGCACGACGGCGAGCCGGGCGAGCCGGAGGAGCGTCGTGAGCGGCGACAGCGCAACCGGCGTCGTGGCGGCCGAGGGCGCGGTGAGGGCCGCGACGGGGAGCGCTCCACGGAGTCGGACTCGGCTCCGGCGGACGCGTGACGGGCTGACCGCCCCCCGGCGGTGACACCCGAGGGCCCGGCGCACCAGAGCGTGCGCCGGGCCCTCGCGCGTCCGGGCCAAACTACGTCGGCGGTGCCGGTCGCCAGGTGGTGCAGGGCGTCGCGCCGACCGGCTTGACCATCCATCGCCGCCCCGCCGCCGAGGGCGCCACGGCGCCACCTGGCCCCATGCGGCGGACTTCTGGGAGCGTCGTGGCGCCGGGCGTGGGGCGCACCCTCCTGGTGCCGCTAACGGTCGACCGGTTCAGGTGGTCGTCTCATGTCCGTGCCGGATGCGGGCCGACCCCAGATGCTCTCGATGTTCCGCTACGCGACCTTGTCATGAGCGCTACGCGACCCTGTCATGAGCGAGGGTGTCGAGTGCCGGGGCGTGACTGCGTGCGGGTGGACTGCGTCGGATCGACGGCTCCCGGGTCGACCGCTCAGGCGGTCGCGGCTTGGCGGGGCACCCGCGGCGGGGTGGACCAGCGCATCTCCATCCGGACCCGCCCGTCGGTGGATGGCACCGGGACCCAGCGCACGGACAGGGCGGCTGCGCCGGTCGTCGTGAGGGCCTTCTTCACGGCCATCACCTCCTCGTGTCGTTTACCTTGCGTTCATCTCAGGGTAACCCAAGATGAACGCGAGGTGAACGACATGCGTGCACGCTCCCGTATTGGTCGTCATTCTCGTCGGTAGGGTGACGGCGTGGCTGAGGCGGCAGTGGCAGTGGCGGTGATCGGCGCACGGGGCCGGATGGGCGGTGAGGTGTGCCGCGCCGTCGACGGAGCGGCGGGCCTTGCCCTCGTCGGCCGGTACGACGTCGGGGACGACCTCGGTGACCTGGGCGGCGCGGCGGTGGCGGTCGACTTCTCGGTGCCCGACGCCTCGCCGGGCAACGTCGCGCACTGCGTCGAGCGCGGTGTCCACGCCGTCGTCGGGACCACCGGCTGGAGCGAGGAGCGGCTGTCGGCGCTGCGTCGGCAGCTCGACTCGGCCCCGGAGGTCGGGGTGCTCGTGGCCCCGAACTTCGCCCTCGGCGCCGTGCTGATGATGGCGTTCGCCGAGCGGGCCGCCCGCTTCTACGAGTCGGTCGAGATCGTCGAGCTGCACCACCCGGACAAGGTCGACGCCCCGTCCGGCACCGCCGCTCGCACCGCCGGCCTCATCGGCGCGGCGCGCGACGCGGCGGGCCTCGCGCCCCTCCCGGACGCGACGACGTCGGACCCCCACGGCGCCCGCGGTGGGCGGGTGCACGGCATACCGGTGCACTCGGTGCGGCTTCGTGGGCTGGTGGCCCACCAGGAGGTGCTCCTCGGCAACCCCGGGGAGATGCTCACCATCCGGCACGACTCCTTCGACCGGGTGTCCTTCATGCCGGGCGTGCTCGCAGCGGTCCGCGCGGTGGGCAGCCACCCGGGGCTGACCGTCGGGCTGGAGCACTACCTCGGTCTGAGCGACTGAGCGGAACCGGGCGGGACCTCGCCGGCCGGGGGAGGGCGGGTGGAGGGTCCGGCCGCAGCACTCACCGAGTGGCCGCTCGTGCGCCCTGTCTCCACGTGCCGGGATGGCGGCGGCGCGTCAGCCCCAGCCGAGCGCCCGCAGCCCCGCGGCCACGGCGGCGCCCGCGATGACGACGACGAGGAAGTTGGCACGCGCGAGGAGCAGCAGGACGGCGACCGCCACGGCGGCGGCCCGCGCGTCGAGCACCAGCGCGCCGCCCGGACCGGTGAACGCCTGCACCGCCACGAGGGCGGCGAGCAGGGCCACCGGGAGCAGCGTCGTCACCCGGGAGGTGCGCTCACCCGAGACCGAGCGGGCCGGCACGAGGTAGCCCGCGAGCTTGACGGCATACGCCAGCGCGGACGCCAGCAGGACGGTGACCCAGGTGCTCACGGGACCGGGTCCGCCCCGGTCAGGCCCGGCCCGCCGACCGGTGGCTCGTGGCGGCCGACCGGCCGCAGCCCGACGACCACGGCGGCGGCGACGGAGAGCACCACGGGGAGACCGGCGGGGAGCAGCGGCGCCGTCGCCAGCGCCACGGCGCACCCGAACACGGCGGTGGCGCGAGCGTCACGACTGGCCAGCCGGGGCCAGAGCAGGGCGCAGAACGCGGCCGCCGCCGCGGCGTCCAGCCCCCAGCGTCGCGGGTCGCCGAGGGCGTTGCCGATCAGGGCGCCGACCAGCGTCAGCAGGTTCCAGAAGACGAACACGCTGACTCCCGTGACCCAGAAGCCCAGCCGCCGCGCCCCGGGTTCGGCCTGGGCCAGCCCGACCGCGGTCGACTCGTCGATGGTCACCTGCGCGGCGGCGGCGCGGCGCAGGCCGCGGACGCCGAGGATGCGGGAGACCTCCAGCCCGTAGAGCCCGTTCCGGACCGCGAGGAGCGTGGACGCCGCGACCGCGGCCGCGCCCGACCCGCCCGCGGCCACGACGCCGATGACGGCGAACTGCGAGCCGCCGCTGAACAGCAGGGTCGAGAGCGCCTGGGTCTGCAGCACCGTCAGGCCGGACGCCGTGGAGAGCGCGCCGAAGCTGATGCCGTAGAGCCCGGTGGCGACCCCCACCGACACCGACTGGCGCACGACCTCCCGGCGCCGCTCCGCCGAGAGGGGGAACCCGACCCCCGGCCCGGTGCCCCCCGGCTCGATGCCCCCCGGCTCGGTGCCCCCCGGCCCGGTGCCCCCCGGCCCGGTGCGCCCCGGCTGGGTGCGCCCCGGCTCAGGCTTGTCGCCGGCGGGGCCGGCCTCGTCGGGCAGTCCGCTCACTCCGGCCCGTCACCGAGCGCGGCCACGAGGCGGACCTCGCGCAGCGTCGCCCCGTCCGGCGCGACCACGCGGTCGCGCCACGCGCCGTCCGGGCCGAGCCCGCAGCCGAGGAGGAAGGCACGGCTCGCCTCGTCGTCGGCGAGCAGCCAGGCCACGACCTCCTCCGCGCCGGCCTCCCGCAGCACGTCGACGCAGGCGTTGAGCAGCCGCGAGCCGTGGCCCTGCCGCCGGGCCGCCGGGTGCACCCCCAGTGCCGTGACCTCGCCGGTCGCCGGACCGGCATCGGGGTCCTGGCTCGGCCCGACCGCCGCGAAGCCGACGACCTGCGGCCCGACGCAGGCCACCAGGAGGCGGTGCACACCGGCGGGCGGGGCGGCCAGCGAGTCCCGCCACGCCCGGGCGAAGGCCGGTCCCTCGAAGAGGGTGACGACCTCGTCCGGCACGCGCCCGGCATACGCCGACTGCCAGACGGTCGCCTGCACCAGGCCCACGGCGGGCGCGTCGGTCACCACCCCCGTCCGGACGCTGGCATCCGCGCGGGTGCCGGGGACCGGCGCGATGCCGCTCATCGGCCGGTGAAGCGCGGGGTCCGGCGCTCGGTGAAGGCGCGCTGTCCCTCGGCGAGGTCCTCGCTCGCCCACGCCCGCTCGAAGGCGGCGGCGTAGCGCTCACGCTCCGGAGCGTTGTCGACGTGGGCGTCGAACCCGATCTTGGACCCGGCCTGGGCCAGCGGGGCGAGCGGCACGGCGGCCGCCGCCAGCCCCAGGGCCGTGTCGATCCCCCCGCGCCGCTGGGCGAAGCCGAGCCGCCAGGCGTCGTCCGCGTCCAGGACGGCGCCGGTCAGGACCATCAGCCGGGCAGCGCCCTCGCCGAAGAAGCGGGAGACGCGGTCGACGGTCCAGTGGTCGACCATGAGGCCGAGGCGGGCCACCGGCACGGCGAAGCGCGCGTCGTCGGAGACCACGCGCAGGTCGCACGCCACCGCGAGCTGCATGCCGAGCCCCATGCACGACCCCTCGACGGCGGCGACCGTGGTGACGGGCGCGGACGCCAGGCCGGTCAGCACCTCCGCGAGCCGGCGGGTGAACGAGACGTCCTCGAGCTCGGTGAGGTCGGCGCCGGCGCAGAAGTGGCCGCCGGCGCCGGTGAGGACCAGCGCGCGGGCGCCGCCGTCGAGGGCGGACCGCACGCCGGCGTCCAGCTCCTCGAGCGCCTCGAGGTTCAAGGCGTTGCGGCGGTCCTGCCGGTCGATGGTGAGGACGGTGACGCCGCCCTCGGAGCGGCTACGGATGGGCACCGCCCGAGCCTAGCGACCGGGCGCACGGCACGATGCTCGTCATGGCGGTCCACGTCGGCACCTCGGGCTGGTCCTACGACCACTGGGACGGCGTGCTCTACCCGCCGGGCACCCCGCCCGCCGCCCGGCTGGCGCGCTATGTCGAGCAGTTCGGCACCGTCGAGCTCAACGCCAGCTTCTACCGCTGGCCGCGGAGCGCCTCCTTCGCCGGCTGGCGCCGCCGGCTCCCGGAGGGTTTCCTCATGTCGGTCAAGGCCCCCCGCGGCCTGACCCACGCCAAGCGGCTCTGCGCCCCCGAGACGTGGGTGGACCGGATCGCGGCCGGCTGGCACGAGCTCGGCCCGCGCCGGGGGGTGCTGCTCGTCCAGCTCCGGCCGGACCACGCGCGCGACGACGCCCGCCTGGACTACTTCCTCGCCGCCCTCCCCGAGTGGGTCCCGGTCGCCGTCGAGCTGCGCCACCCCAGCTGGCACGACGACGGGGTGCTCGCGCTGCTGGAACGGCACCGGGCGGCATACGTGGTCATGAGCGGCGCCCACCTCCCCTGCGTGCTGGCGGCGACCGCGCCGTTCGTCTACGTGCGGCTGCACGGGCCCGACCACGACCACCTGTATGCCGGGTCGTACGGCGACGCCGACCTCGGCTGGTGGGCGGACCGCCTCCGGGAGTGGGAGGCGGGCGGACGCGACGTCTACGCCTACTTCAACAACGACGGGGGCGGCAACGCGGTGCGCAACGCCCGAACCCTGCGGTGGCTGGTGGGCACCTGACCGGCGAGCGCCGCCGGGCCCGGGGGAGGATGGCGCCGTGCCCCTCCTGAGCCGACCCGCTGCGGCCCACCCGCGCTTCCACGCCCTCGAGGTGGCCGCCGTGGACCCGGTGGCCGAGCACGCGGTCGCCGTCGCGTTCGCCGTGCCCGACGCCCTGGCGGCGGTGCTCCTGGACTACCTGCCCGGGCAGTACGTCACCCTCCGCGCCGACATCGGCAGGGACGTGGTGCGCCAGTCGTACTCGCTGTGGACCCCGCCGAGCCGGGCCCGGCGCGAGCGGCTGCTCCGCGTCGCCGCGGCGCGGGTCCAGGGCGGGCGGATGTCGCCGTGGCTGACCGAGGCGGTGGCGCCGGGGGACCACGTCGACGTCCTGCCCCCGCTCGGCGACTTCGTCCTCACGCCCGCCGCCGGGCCCCGGCACCACGTGGCCGTCGCCGGCGGCTCGGGCATCACGCCCGTGCTGGCCATCATCGCGGCCGCCCTGGAGGAGCACCCCGGCTCGCGCGTCGACCTCCTCCTCACCAACCGCACCCGGGCGTCCACGGTGCTCGCCGCGGAGGTGGCGACGCTGGTCGGGGCCTCCGGGGGCCGGCTCGGCGTCACGCACGTCCTGACCCGGGAGGAGTCGCCGGGGGCGCTGAGCGGGCACGTCACCGGTGAGCGCATCGCCGCGGTCGCCGGCGACGTCGGGTCCGTGGACGCGTGGTGGCTGTGCGGTCCGGAGGGGCTCCTGGCGCTGACCGAGGCGGAGCTGGCCGCCCGCGGGGTGCCTGAGGGCCGGGTGCACCGCGAGCGGTTCACCGCGACCGGGCCGGTCGACGCGCAGCGGCCACCGGCGGCGAGCGGCGCCGGCCCGGCTCAGCGCTCGTAGGCGACGATCGCGAAGCCGTCGTGCGGCTCGCGCCCCACCTCGTGCCAGCGCGTCCGGTCCCACGTGGGGAAGCAGGTGTCGCCCTCCGGCTCCGCGTCGACCTCGGTGAGCAGCAGCCGGTGCGCGAACGGAAGCGCCGCGGCATACACCTCCCCGCCGCCCACGACGAACACCTCGTCGGCCGGCCCGGCCAGCGCCAGCGCCTCCTCGAAGGAGTGCGCGGCCTCGACGTCGGCGTGGTGCCACCCCGGCGACCGGGTCAGGACGATGGTGCGCCGCCCGGGCAGCACCCGCCCGATCGAGGCGAACGTCCGCCGCCCCATGACCAGCGGGTGCCCCAACGTCGTGGCCTTGAAGTGCCGCAGGTCCTCGGGCAGGTGCCACGGCAGGTCGCCGTCGCGGCCGATGACACCATTGCGGCCGACCGCCGCCAAGAGCGTGACCCGGGTCATGACCGCAGGGTATGCCGGAGAGCGCCGGTCCGTGTGCCGGCGCCGCAGCCGAGCGGGCCCGTCGCGTCGGGGGAGCGCGGCAGCCATGCGGGCCACCTCACCCCGGAAGACCCCACTTCACCCGAGAAGCACACCCCGGCGAAGACGAACAACCCACGTCACCCGATAACGCTGGGACGGGTGGGACGGGTCAGATGGCGATCGGGGCGGGGATCGGGGGGTGGGAGTTGTAGCCGACGACCTCGACGTCCTCGATGTCGTAGTCGTCCACCGAGTCGCGGCGCACCACCTGGACGCTGGGCAGGGGCAGCGGCTCCCGGGTCAGCTGAAGGCGGGCCTGGTCGAGGTGGTTGAGGTAGAGGTGCGCGTCCCCGAGGGTGTGCACGAAGTGCCCCGGCTCGAGGTCGGTCAGCGTGGCCACGATGGTCGTGAGCAGCGCGTAGGACGCGATGTTGAACGGCACGCCGAGGAAGACGTCGGCGCTGCGCTGGTAGAGCTGGCAGTCCAGCCGGGCCCGTCCGCCGCCGGGGTCGGGGCGCACGTAGAACTGGAACAGCGCATGGCAGGGCGGCAGCGCCATCGCGCCGACCTCGGCGACGTTCCACGCGCTGACGACGTGGCGGCGGCTGTCCGGGTTGGTGCGGATCCCCTCGATGACGGCCGCGAGCTGGTCGACCCGGCGCCCGTCCGGGGTCGGCCAGGACCGCCACTGGTGCCCGTAGACCGGCCCGAGCTCGCCGTGCTCGTCGGCCCACTCGTCCCAGATGGTGATGCCGCGCTCCTGCAGCCACCGGACGTTGGTGTCGCCGTGGAGGAACCAGATGAGCTCACCGACGACCGAGCGCAGGTGGACGCGCTTGGTCGTCACCACCGGGAACCCCTCGGCCAGGTCGAAGCGCATCTGGTGACCGAAGATGCTGAGCGTGCCGGTCCCGGTGCGGTCGGCCTTCTCCACCCCCGTGGTGAGGATGAGGTCGAGCAGGTCGAGGTATCCGCGCACCCGCGCAAGGTAGCACCGGGCGGCACCGCCGATACCCCGCTTCGAGGCCGCCGTCGAGGCCGCCGTCGAGGCCGTCGTCGAGGTCGCCGTCGAGGCCGCCCGCTAGGCCGTCGTCGAGGCCGCCGGTGGGGTCGCCGGCCACCGGCCTCGCCGACACCGGTGCCGGGAGGTCGGGCGGTAGCCTCGCACCATGCCTGAGAGTCCCGACAGCCCCGAGTTCGGACGCGTGGTCTCGGCGATGGTCTCCCCCATGCGCCCCGGCGGCTCCCTCGACCTGGATGCCGCCGCCGCCCTCGCGACCGCCCTCGTCGACGCCGGCCACGACGGCCTGGTCGTCAGCGGCACCACGGGGGAGTCGCCCACCACCAGCGACACCGAGAAGATGCAGCTGCTCCGGTCGGTGGTCGACGCGGTGGGCAGCCGCGCCCGGGTGACGGCCGGGGTCGGCACCAACGACACCGCCCACACCATCGAGCTGGCCCAGCAGGCGCAGGGTGCCGGGGCGAGCGGGCTGCTCGTCGTCACGCCCTACTACAACAAGCCACCACAGGAGGGGGTGCTGGCGCACTTCCGCGCCGTCGCGGACGCGACCGACCTCCCGGTCCTGCTCTACGACATCCCCGGGCGCACCGGCATACCCCTGGAGACCGGCACCCTCCTGCGCCTCGCCGAGCACCCGCGCATCCGCGGCGTCAAGGACGCCAAGGGTGACCTCTGGTCGGCGACCAAGGTGATGGCCGCCACCGACCTGCTGTGGTACTCCGGTGACGACGCCATGAACCTCGCCCTCCTCGCGAGCGGCGCCACGGGCATCGTCGGGGTCACCTCGCAGGTCGCCCCCCGGCCGTACGCCGCGATGGTGGCCGCCGCGGGCAAGGGGGACTTCGAGCGGGTGCGCGAGCTGCACCGCATGCTCGTCCCCCTCGTGGACGCGGTCATGAACCTCACCCAGGGCGCGATCATGGCCAAGGCCGGGCTGGTCGCCACCGGCGCCCTCGCCAGCGCCACCGTGCGCCTGCCGCTGATCGAGGCCAGCGCGGAGCAGCGCACCGCGCTCGAGGACGCCCTGTCCCGGACGCAGCTCTCGTGACCCACCCGCACCCCGACCTGCCGGCACCCGGGCCCCTGGTCGAGGGCGGCGTGCGCGTCGTCCCGCTCGGCGGCCTGGGCGAGATCGGCCGCAACATGACGGTGCTCGAGCACCGCGGCCAGCTGCTCGTCGTGGACTGCGGTGTGCTCTTCCCCGACGACGCCCACCCCGGCATCGACCTGATCCTGCCCGACTTCGAGTACCTCGAGGACCGCCTCGACGCGATCCAGGCGGTGGTGCTGACCCACGGCCACGAGGACCACATCGGGGCGGTGCCCTACCTGCTGCGCCTCAAGCCGGACCTGCCGCTCGTCGGCTCCCAGCTCACGCTCGCGCTCGTCGAGGCCAAGCTGAGGGAGCACCGGATCACCCCCTACACCCTCGCCGTGCGGGAGGGCGACCGGGAGCGGCTGGGGCACTTCGACTGCGAGTTCGTGGCGGTGAACCACTCCATCCCGGACGCGCTCGCCGTCTGCGTGCGCACCTCCGGCGGCACCCTGCTGCACACCGGTGACTTCAAGATGGACCAGCTGCCACTCGACGGCCGGCTGACCGACCTGCGGGCCTTCGCCCGGCTCGGCCAGGAGGGGGTCGACCTGCTCCTCACCGACTCGACGAACGCGGAGGTGCCCGGCTTCACCACGCCGGAGCGCGAGATCTCCTCGGCGATCGACAAGGTCTTCCGGCACGCCGAGCGGCGGATCATCGTCGCCTGCTTCTCCTCCCACGTCCACCGGGTGCAGCAGGTCCTGGACGCCGCCGCGAAGGCCGACCGCAAGGTTGCCATGGTGGGCCGGTCGATGGTGCGGAACATGGGGATCGCGGCGGACCTCGGCTACCTCCAGGTCCCGCCCGGCGTGCTGGTGGAGCTCAAGGCCCTGGGCGACCTCCCGGACGACCGGGTGGTCCTGATCTGCACCGGCAGCCAGGGCGAGCCGATGGCCGCGCTCTCCCGCATGGCCAACCGCGAGCACGCCATCGAGGTGGGCACCGGTGACACCGTCCTGCTCGCCTCCTCGCTGATTCCCGGGAACGAGAACGCGGTCTACCGCGTCATCAACGGCCTGATGCGCCTCGGCGCCACCGTGGTCCACAAGGGCAACGCCAAGGTCCACGTGTCCGGCCACGCCAGCGCCGGGGAGCTGCTCTACGTCTACAACGTGGTCCGGCCGCGCAACGTCATGCCGGTGCACGGTGAGTGGCGGCACCTGCACGCGAACGCCGAGCTGGCCGTCGCGACGGGCGTGCCGCGACGGGGGGTCGTCGTCGCCGAGGACGGGGTGGTCGTGGACCTGGTCGAGGGCCGGGTGCGGGTCGCGGGGGCGGTGCCCGCCGGGTACGTCTACGTCGACGGCTCCTCCGTGGGGGAGGCCGACGAGGCCCTGCTCAAGGACCGCCGGATCCTGCGCGACGAGGGCTTCATCTCGGTGGTCGTCGTGGTGGACTCCACGACCGGCAAGGTCGTCGCCGGCCCGGAGATCACCGCCCGCGGCTTCGTCGAGCACGAGACGGTGCTCGAGGAGGTCCGCCCCCGCGTCGAGCAGGCCCTGGACGAGGCGACCGCCTCCGGGGTCACCGACACCTACGAGCTGCAGCAGGTGATCCGGCGCTCGGTCGGCTCCTGGGTCGGCAAGAAGATCCGCCGCCGGCCGATGATCATCCCGACCGTTGTCGAAGCCTGAAGACAAGGATCGCCATGCCGTCCTCCCCCGTCCGCCCCGACGCCGCGACCCGGGCCGCCCCGGGTCGCCTCCACGTCGTCCCGGTGCCGGGTCCCGGTGCGGAGGACGTCCTGGTCGGTCCCGACGGGCGGGTGTGGACGGGGACCGCGGACGGCTCGGTCCTCGCGGTCTCGCCGGACGGGGACACGGTCTCGCGGGTGTGCCGCACGGGTGGGCGGCCCCTGGGCCTGGAGTGGCTGCCGGACGGGCGGCTGCTGGTCTGTGACGCCCGCCGTGGTCTGCTCGCCGTGGACCCGGCGAACGGCGCGATCGAGGTGCTCGTGGACCTCGTCGACGGCGTCCCCATGCGCTTCTGCAACAACGCCGCGGTCTCGCGGGACGGCACCCTCTGGTTCACGGACTCGAGCCGGGAGTTCGGCATCGACGCGTGGAAGGACGACCTGGTCGCGCACACCCGCAGCGGCCGGCTCCTGCGGCGGGACCCCGACGGCACCGTCACGACGGTGCTCGACGGGCTGGCCTTCGCCAACGGCGTGGCCCTGGCCGCGGACGAGTCGGCGGTCTTCGTCGCGGAGACGGCGACCTGCCGGGTGGTGCGGCACGACCTGCGCCCTACGACGACCGGCCTTCGCACGACCCCGTTCGCCCGGGTGCCCGGTCACCCCGACAACCTCTCGCTCGGCACCGACGGGCTGGTCTGGGTCACCGTCGCCTCGCCGCCGAACCCGGTGCTGGGTCGGCTCCAGCGGTCGAGCGAGCGGGTGCGCCGGCTCGCGCTGCGGATCCCCGAGCGGCTCAAGCCCCGCCCGGAGCGGACGGTGCGGGTCACGGCATACCGGCTCGACGGCACGCTCGCGCACGACGTGAGCCTGGACGCCTCCTCCTGGCACATGGCCACCGGCGTCCGCGAGCACGGCGGCCGGGTGTGGCTCGGCAGCCTGGAGGAGCCGGCGGTCGCGTGGTTCGACCTGCGGGGATCACTGTCCTGAGTGACGCGTGTGACGCGTGAGTCCGGAGCGACTTTCGCGTACGGTGCCACCCATGGCGTCCCGCACCACCTCCTCCCCGCGTGCCCGGACCGGCTCCGGCTCCCGGCCGGCCACCCGGCGTGCGCCCGCCCGCCCGTCCGGGCGCAGTGCGCCGACGCGCGGGCGGGCGACGGGGAAACCCGCCCGCGGCACCCGCGGTGGCGGGCTGCCGCTGCCCCTGAAGGCGCTGCGCACCACGTGGATGGGCGTCGCCGGGGCCACCGGGGGCACCGTGCGCCGGATCGGCGCGGCCGGCCGCGACCTCGAGCCGGAGCACCGCCGCGACGGGCTGGGCCTGCTGCTGATCGTGCTCGCCGTGGTCGTCGCCGCCCGGGAGTGGTGGGGCGTCGACGGCCTGCTCGGCCGCGCGGTCCACGCGGTCGCCGCGGGCACCTTCGGCCGCGTCGCCTATGTCCTCCCGCTGGTCCTGCTCGGCCTGGGCCTGCACGTCCTGCGGGCGCCGCGGGACCCCGCCGTCCGCTCCCGCGTGCTGGTCGGGACCTTCGTGCTCCTCGTCGCCGCCTGCGGGCTGGTCCACGTCTCGGCCGGCATCCCGGAGCCGCCCGAGGGGGCCATCGTCATGCGCGCGGCCGGCGGCATCGTCGGCTTCCTCGCCTCGAGCCCGCTGGCGGCGGCGGTGTCGGTCTACGGCACCATCCCGCTCCTGCTCCTCCTCGGTGGCTACGGCCTGCTCGTCCTGACCGGGACGCCGGCCCATGCCCTGCCGGACCTGCTGTCGCGGGCCCGCCGCGCCCTGCTCGGACGGACCGGGCCGGAGCCCGCCTTGCAGGGGCCGCAGACCGGGCCCGTGCCGGCCGGGCGGCGCTCACGCCGACGAGCGGCCCAGGACGCCCCCGGCGGCCGGGTCGGCGACGAGCCGTTCGAGCAGGCCGCCCTGGTCGACCCGAGGACCGGCAGGCGGCTCCGCCCCGGGCAGCGCCGCCCGGTCCCCGCCACCGACGCGCCCGACGGCGCCCGGCCGGAGCCGGCGTCGTCGTCGGCGGCGGCGGCGGCGGCGGAGGTGGCTGCGGCGGAGGTGGCCGACGCCCACCCCGGGCCCGAGGCCGGGCCCGCCGGCCGGCCGGACACCGAGCCGGTCGCGCTCCTCGCGCCGCCCACCACGCCGCTGCCGCAGCGGGTGGAGCAGCTGCTGCTGGCCGGCGACGTCACCTACACCCTTCCCGACGCCGCGCTCCTCGCGCCGGGCTCCCCGCACAAGGCGCGCAGCGCCGCCAACGACCGCGTCGTCGACGCGCTGACCACGGTGCTCGACCAGTTCGAGATCGACGCCCGGGTCACCGGTTTCAGCCGTGGTCCCACGGTGACCCGCTACGAGGTCGAGCTCGGCCCCGGGATCAAGGTCGAGCGCGTCACCGCGCTGTCCAAGAACATCGCGTATGCCGTGGCCTCGGCCGACGTGCGCATCCTCAGCCCGATCCCCGGCAAGTCGGCGATCGGCATCGAGATCCCCAACACCGACCGGGAGAAGGTCAGCCTCGGCGACGTCCTGCGCAGCTCGGTCGCGCGGGCCACCCCGCACCCGATGGTGATGGGCGTCGGCAAGGACGTCGAGGGCGGCTACGTCGTCGCGAACCTCGCGAAGACGCCGCACCTGCTCGTGGCCGGGGCGACCGGGTCGGGCAAGTCGAGCTTCGTCAACTCGATGATCACCTCGATCCTCATGCGGTCCACCCCCGACGAGGTGCGGCTGGTGCTGGTGGACCCGAAGCGGGTGGAGCTCACGGCATACGAGGGCATCCCGCACCTGATCACGCCGATCATCACCAACCCCAAGAAGGCGGCCGAGGCGCTGGGGTGGGTCGTCCGCGAGATGGACGCCCGCTACGACGACCTGGCGGCGTTCGGCTTCAAGCACGTCGACGACTTCAACGCAGCGGTGCGGTCGGGCAAGCTGAAGCCGCTGCCCGGCTCCGAGCGGGTGCTCCACCCCTACCCCTACCTGCTCGTCGTCGTCGACGAGCTGGCCGACCTGATGATGGTCGCGCCCCGAGACGTCGAGGAGTCGATCGTCCGGATCACCCAGCTGGCCCGGGCCGCCGGCATCCACCTCGTGCTCGCGACCCAGCGGCCCTCGGTCGACGTCGTCACCGGCCTGATCAAGGCCAACGTGCCGTCCCGGATGGCGTTCGCGACCTCCTCGCTGGCCGACAGCCGCGTCGTCCTCGACCAGCCCGGCGCGGAGAAGCTCATCGGCCAGGGTGACGCCCTCTTTCTCCCCATGGGCGTGAGCAAGCCGATGCGCGTCCAGGGCGCGTGGGTCACCGAGTCCGAGGTCCACGCCGTCGTCACGCACGTCAAGGAGCAGCTCCGGCCGCACTACCGCGAGGACGTCGTCGTCACGGCACCGAGGAAGGAGGTCCAGGACGACATCGGCGACGACCTCGACCTGCTGCTGCAGGCGGCCGAGCTCGTCGTCACCACGCAGTTCGGGTCCACGTCGATGCTCCAGCGCAAGCTGCGGGTCGGCTTCGCCAAGGCGGGGCGGCTCATGGACCTCCTCGAGTCGCGGGGGGTCGTCGGGGCGTCGGAGGGGTCGAAGGCCCGCGACGTCCTGGTCCAGCCGGACGACCTGCCGACGACGCTCGCGCTGATGCGGGGCGAGGAGCCCCCGCCGTCCGCCGGCGACCCCTACGACGCGCTCGCCGCGGTCGCCGTGGCGCCGGAGCCGCTGGGCCGGCCGGCCCGGGCGGCGGATCCGTCGGACGAGGCGATGGAGGACGGCCACCCCGGCCACCCCGGCCACCGCGCGGGCGACGGCCCCGACGACGCCGACGACGCGTGGTTCCTGACCGGCCGCCGGTGAGGGGCGCGCTGCACCGCGGCGGAGGTGATGCGAAAGTGGTGGAGGAGCACTAGCGTGACGCCCAGCGAGGCACCCCCGGTCTCGCCCGTCGTGATGAGGACCCATGCGCCCCTTAGGCCCGAGGGACCGCCCTGGCCGGAGCTCCGCCCGGCGTGTGACGCGTCGCCTCCTGCCCGTCCTTGCTGCCGGGGCGCTCGCCCTGAGCGCACCCGGGACCGCCGCGCTGGCGGCACCGGCGTCCACGCCCAGCCCCTCCTCCACCGGCAGTCCCACCGTCGGGCCGTCCTCGTCCGGCGGCCCGGCGCAGGCCCCCACGGCCACCGGCTCGCCTCCCAGCGCCGAGCAGGAGGCGCCGGGGGCGACGGCGTCCTCGAGCCCCTCCGGCGCCGCATCGGCGAGCCAGGCCCCGGCCGGGGGCGAGTCCTCCGCCGAAGCGCCCGCCACCGGGGAGCCGACCACCTCGGCCGAGCCCACGCCGGCTCCGCGTCGCTCGACCAGCCGCCTCGCGGCCCCGGTCGCTCCGCTCGCCATCCCGGTGCCGACCCCGACCTCCTCGGTCGTCACGGTCAAGGTGGGGGCCGACCGGTCCGGCGTGGACGGGGTGACGCCGCTGCCCGGTGTCGTTCTCGGCTTCTTCGACGCGGCGACGGGCGGCACGGCGGCATACACCTGCACCGCCGACGCGGACGGCGACTGCAGCATCACGGTCCCCAACACGGGCGGCGGCGGTGCGAACCGGGACCGCCGGTTCTACGTGCGGCAGGTGAGCGCCCCGAGCGGCTGGACGGTCAACACCTCGCTCCGCACGGGGAACGCCGACGGCAGCGGCTCGCAGGCCGACCCGTACGTGTTCCAGACGGGCACCCAGCTGCGAGGTGGGACGACCTACTCGTCCACGAACCAGTTCATGGTCGGTTCCGGGTCGACCAACCGGGTCGCCTCGGGCGGCGTGTGGCAACAGTCGCGGGTGAACCCGACGCCCCCCGCGCAGTGCGGCCTCGACGTCGCGCTCCTGCTCGACCTCTCCGGATCCGTCGGCGCCGCGGTGCCGAACCTGCGCGCGGCGGCCAACACCCTGGTGAACTCGCTGGTCGGCACCCCGTCGCGGATGTCGCTCTACTCCTTCTCGACGGTCTCCCCGGCCGTGAACGCCACGCAGAACTACCCCTCGCTGACGTCTGTCTCCACCCAGGCACAGGCGGACGTCTTCAAGGCGCGCTACGCCACGTGGACCGCCTCGGGTGGGACCAACTGGGACCGCGGACTCGCGGCGGTCGCTGCCGGCGAGACACCCGACGTCGCGGTCGTCATCACCGACGGCAACCCGTCGTTCTACAGCGAGCCCGCCGAGGGGCCCGGCAGCTTCACCCGCTTCCGCGAGGTCGAGAACGGGGTGTTCAGCGCGAACGCCATCAAGGCGAAGGGCACGCGCGTCATCGCCGCGGGTGTCGGGGCGGGGGTGGACGACCCTGCCACCGGCGTGAACCTGCGCGCCATCTCCGGTCCGACGCTCAACTCGGACTACTTCCAGTCGCCGACGTACGAGGCCGCCGCCCAGGCGCTGCGCGCCCTCGCCCTCGGCAACTGCACCGGCTCGGTCTCGGTGGTCAAGCAGATCGTCCCCTCGGGCAACACCGGCGAGAACGTCACCGGCGCCACCCCCGCCGGTGGCGGCTGGGCCTTCGACGGCACCACCGCGACGAGCGGGATCGGCGGCCTGCCGGCCACCCGCACGACCACTGGCGACGGCACCGGGTCCGTCAACTTCCCGCTGACCTTCCCTGGTGGCACGACGTCCGCCTCAGTGACGATTCGGGAGAGGCAGCAGTCGGGGTTCACCCTCGTGACCCAGGCCGGGAACAACGCGGTGTGCCGCAACCTCCTGGACGGGTCCACGGTCGCGGTGACCAACGACAGCGCCGTGGGCCAGCCCGGCTTCCGGATCACCGCGCCGAGCACCGCCGCGGTGAGCTGCACGATCTACAACCGGGCACCGGTACCGCCTGCCTCGGTGCAGGTCGACAAGACGTGGGTCATCAACGGCACGACCTACCTCGACGGTCGCCAGCCCGGCGGGTTCCAGGCCCAGCTGTCCCTCACCGGTCCCGGCGCTGCGGGCGCCACCGAGGAAGGGTGGGGCGACGTGCGCGGAGGTTTCTCGGCGGGTGACCGGACCACCGTCAGCGAGACCGTGCGCCTCCCGAGCGACCTGTGCACCGTCACCTCGAGCCGCGTGACCACCGCCAACGGCGTCGCGGTCTCCGCGGCGCTGCCCTACACCGCGACACTGGTGGCCGGCGCCAACACCTACCGGGTGACGAACGCCGTCACGTGCCGGTCGCTCCTCTCCCTCGCCAAGAGCGTCGAGGGCGGCCCGGCGGTGCCCCAGTCGTGGACGTTGCGGGCGATCGCGCCCACCGGCGCGCTGGCGGGCCCCGTCGGCGCATCCGGCTCGGTGGGCGCCACCAACGTCGAGGTGACCCCCAACGTCACCTACCAGCTCGCCGAGTCCGGCGGGGACCCCCGCTACGCCCAGGTGGACCGACGCACCGACCTGCAGGCCAACCCGCTGTCGACCGGCTCGATGTCCTGCGTGGAGGTGACGGCAGCCGGGGCCGTGATCCCCGGCTTCTCCGACGGCCTCAACGGTGGCGTCAACGTGCCCCTCGGCGCCCGGGTGCGCTGCACGGCGACCAACCAGGCGGCGAGCCTGACCCTGCGCAAGGTCGTGGAGAACGTCAACGGCGGCCGGGCGGTGCCGGCCGACTGGTCGCTGACGGCGACGCCGACCGGCACCTTCCCCGCCGGCCTGCCGCCGGTGACGGTGACCGGCTCGACGACGGGCACCGCCGGGCTGGTCCGGCCCGGGGTGGCCTACGCCCTCAGCGAGTCGGGGCCAGCCGGCTACGAGAGGGTGTCGCTGGCGTGCACGTCGGTCGAGAACAGAGTGGGTGACACGGTCACGGTGCCGCCGCTGGGTGAGGCCGTCTGCACCTTCACCAACCGCGATCGTCCGGCGACGCTGACCCTCATCAAGGACGTGGTCAACGACAACGGAGGCACCGCGGCCCGCCAGGACTGGACGCTCACCGCCGCGGGGGCCACGACCACGATCACCGGGACCTCGGGGGCGCCGGCCGTGACGAACGCGTCGGTGCCCTCGGGCTCCTACACGCTGTCCGAGTCCGGAGGGCCGGCGGGGTACGTCGCCTCAGGGTGGGCCTGCACCGGCGGCACCGTGGACGGCACGCGGGTCTCGATCGCGCCAGGCGGCGTGGCGACGTGCCGGATCACCAACACCGACACCCCCGCCAGACTGACGCTGCTCAAGCGCGTCGAGAACACCCACGGCGGGGCGGCGACGGCCTCGGACTGGACCCTGTCCGCCGCCGGGCCGACCCCACTGTCGGGTGTCAGCGAGACGCCCGCGGTCAGCAACGTGGCGGTCCGGGCCGGCGCCTACACGCTGTCCGAGTCCGCGGGCCCCGCGGGGTACGAAGCCTCCGCCTGGTCCTGCACGGGCGGCGCCCTCGCCGGCGCCCGGCTCACGCTGACGGTGGGCCAGTCGGCCACCTGCACGATCACGAACAGGGACACCCCGGCGCGCCTCACGCTCGTCAAGCGCGTGGACAACGCGTACGGCGGCACGGCGACCGAGACCGGGTGGACCCTGGCCGCAGCCGGGCCCACGCCGATCAGCGGGACGACCGGCACGGCGGCCGTCACCGGCGTCGAGGTGAACGCCGGCGCGTACACTCTCTCGGAGTCCGGCGGGCCCGGCGGCTACCTCGCCTCCGACTGGGCCTGCACGGCCGGCTCACTGTCCGGCGCCGTGGTCACCCTCGCCGTGGGCCAGTCCGCCACCTGCACCGTCGTGAACTCCGACCAGCCGGCCCGGCTGACGCTCGTCAAGGTCGTCGACGGCGAGGAGGCCGGAACCGGTCGAGTGCCATCGGACTGGACGCTGACCGCGACACCCGACGACATCGAGGGTCAGGACCCGGTCAACGGGAACGGCGACCCGACGACCGCGGGCGGCGTGGACAGGGTGGAGATCTTCTCCGGGTCCTACGTCCTGAGCGAGTCCGGGCCCTCCGGCTTCGACCCCGGTGCGTGGGTCTGCCAGGGCGGCGTCGTCGACGCGGACCGGGTGACGATCGCCTCCGGCGGCAACGCCGTCTGCACCATCACCAACACAGCCGTCGTGCCGCGACTCACGCTGGTCAAGAACCTCGTCCTCGAGCATGGAGGCGCCGCCGGCGCGCAGGACTGGACCCTCTCGGCGGACGGGCCGACTCCCATCGCCGGGGTCACCGACTCGGCGGCCGTGACATCGGCGCCCGTGCAGGTCGGGGCCTACGACCTCACCGAGTCCGGCCCGCCCGGCTACGAGTTCCTGGGCTGGCGCTGCGTGGGCGGCTCCCTCACCGGGACCACCGTCACCCTTGCCGAGGGCGAGGACGTCACCTGCACCGTGACGAACCGGGACCTTCCGGCGCGGCTCACCCTCATCAAGGCAGTGGTCAACGACAACGGCGGCACCGCGGCCAAGACCGAGTGGACTCTCGCGGCCGACGGGCCGACGCCGATCTCGGGAGTCGTCGACACCCCGCCCGTGACCGGTGCGGCGGTCGACGCGGGCACGTACGACCTCGCCGAGTCCGGCGGCCCCCCGGGATACACCGCCTCGGGCTGGTCCTGCGTCGGCGGCACCCAGAACGGCGCCTCGGTCGCCCTCGACTCCGGCCAGTCCGGGGTGTGCACGATCACGAACACCGACGTCCCCGCCCGGCTCACGCTCCTCAAGCAGGTCCGCAACGACTGGGGCGGCACGGCCGACCGCACGCAGTGGACGCTGAGCGCCGGGGGACCGACGCCGCTCAGCGGGACGCACGGGTCCCCGGGGGTCACCGACGTGGAGGTCGACGCGGGCACCTACACCTTGACGGAGTCCGGGGGGCCGGCCGGCTACACCGCCTCGGACTGGACGTGCACGGGTGACGGGACGCTGGAGGGAGACCAGCTCGTGCTCGGGCTCGGCGAGGAGGCGGAGTGCACGATCACGAACTCCGACATCCCGCCCCGGCTCACCCTGCAGAAGCAGGTCGTGAACACGTGGAACGGCCCGGGCGAGCGCACTGACTGGACCCTCAGCGCGACCGGCGACGAGCAGGGGGTCTCCGGGGTCACCGACACCGACGCGGTCACCTCCGTGGCCGTCCGTGCGGGCGACTACGACCTGTCCGAGAGCGGCGGTCCGGAGGGCTATGTCGCCGGTGACTGGACCTGCCAGGGCGGCGCCCTGGACGGCGCCACCGTGACGCTGTCCATCGGCCAGGCGGCGACCTGCGGCGTGGTGAACCGCGACCAGCCCGCGGTCCTGACCTTGGTGAAGAAGGTCGTCAACGACGGCGGCGGCAGCGCCGCAGCGAGAGACTGGACGCTGTCGGCGACCGCGGGCGAGACCGTCGTCGAGGGCGTGACGGACACCGCCGCGGTCACCGACGTCCCGGTCCCCGCCGGCGCCTACACGCTGGCCGAGAACGGTGGCCCGGACGGCTACACCGCCGGAGAGTGGCAGTGCGACGGTGGGTCGCTGGAGGACGACCAGCTCACCCTGAAGATCACGGAGTCGGCGAGGTGCACCATCGTCAACGACGACAACCCGGCGACCCTCACGCTCGTCAAGGAGGTCGTCAACGAGTGGGGCGGCGCGGCCCAGCCCGGCGACTGGGCGCTGTCGGCCGACGGTCCCACCCCTCTGTCCGGCGCGACCGGCAGCGAGGAGGTCACGGACGTCGCGGTCGACGCCGGCGCCTACGAGCTGTCCGAGTCAGGTGGCCCGCAGGGGTATGCCGCCGACGACTGGACCTGTGAGGGCGGCGCCCTGGACGCCTCGACGCTCACCCTGAGGCTGGGCGACTCCGCGACCTGCACGGTCATCAACCGCGACCAGCCGGCCCGGTTGACGCTGGTGAAGGAGGTCGTGAACGACTGGGACTCCAGCGGTCGACCGGCCGACTGGACCCTCACGGCGACCGCGGACGGGAGGTCCGTCTCGGGCGCCACGGGCTCGGAGGGGGTGACCGGCGCCCGGGTCGCGGCGGGCGCCTACACGCTCACGGAGAAGGGACCCGACGGGTATCTCGCGGGCGAGTGGTCGTGCGAGGGCGGCAGCCTCGACGGCGCGGTCGTCACGGTGGTGAACGGCGGGTCCGCGACCTGCACGATCGTCAACCGGGACCAGCCGGAGGACCCGACGGTCAGCAAGCGGGTCCGCAGCGCCACGGACGACGGGGGCGGTCGGTGGACGGTGCGGTACGACCTCGTCGTCCGCAACGAGGACACCGTGGGCATCGGCGCCTCGACGGTCTACGGGCTTGCCGACGCGTTGTTCTTCGGAACGGGCATCGTCGTTCGCGACGCCTCGGTGACCGGCCCGCAGGGCGTGACGGTCAACGACGGCTGGGACGGCGTCGACGACACCGTGGTCGCGGCCGACGTCCCGCTGGCCGCCGGAGCAGAGCACGTCTTCGCGGTGACGGTGCGTGCCACGGTGCCGGGCACGTTGACCGTCGCCGCCGGAGACTGCACGGTCGCCGGCAGCGAGGAGGGGACCGGGCTGCTCAACCTCGCGGCGGTCGAGGGCCCGAACGGGGGGTCGGGCGCCGACGCGTGCGCGCCGGTGCGTCCGCCCGGTGCCGCACCGCCTCCCACGTCGCCGACGGAAGGCCCGCCGCTGGCCCTCACCGGGCTCGAGGTCGGCTCGCTGCTCGCGGCCGGGGTGCTCCTCGTCGGGCTCGGTGGTGCCGCCACGGTGGCGTCGCGGCGACGCCGGACCTCCGGTCAGGGCTGACCCGGCCCGACCGGTGGCGCAGCGACTGCCGATTCAGGGGATCGTGGCGACGGCGACCGGCCTAAGGTGTCCTGCATGGTCATGGGCACCTACGACGAGGACCTCCGGGCGCTGCAGCCCACCCGGATGCAGCGCTACCAGGCGCTGGTGCGCAAGCAGCCCTCCGCCATCCTCCTCGGGGTCCAGATC
>DASQFD010000075.1:0-6361 GCA_035633255.1 Dermatophilaceae bacterium | reverse complement strand
GTGGCCGTCGGCGCCGACGGCGTGCGGCCGTCCGGGGGGCAGGGGTCGCACGTGCTCGGGGCCCTCGCCGACGCGGGCGCCCTGGCGGAGGTGCCGGCCGGGGTCGAGCGGGTGCAGCCCGGTGACCGCCTGCGCTGCCTGCCCCTCGTCGGGCAGGATCCTCCTCGTGCCCGATGAGCCGCGCCTGACCCACGTCCGGGCGGACGGGACCGTCCACATGGTCGACGTCTCCGCCAAGCCGGTGACCGCGCGGGAGGCGCGGGCCGCCGGCCGGGTCCTCCTCGGCCCGGACGCGGTGGCGGCGCTGCGGTCCGGGACCGTGCCCAAGGGCGACGCGCTCGCCGTGGCCCGGCTGGCCGGCATACAGGCGGTGAAGCGGACGCCGGAGCTGGTGCCCCTGGCGCACCCGGTGGCCGTGCACGCCGCCGAGGTGGACGTCGTGATCGCCGACGACGGGGTCGACCTGAGCGCCACCGTCCGCACGGCCGACCGGACCGGCATCGAGATGGAGGCGCTGACCGCGGTCGCCGTCGCGGCCCTCGCCCTCGTCGACATGGTCAAGGCCCTCGACCGGCACGCCCGGATCACCGACGTGCGGGTCACCGCCAAGTCGGGCGGCCGGTCGGGGGACTGGAGGGAGGCGTGAGCGGTCGGCTGGACGGCGCTCGCGCCGTGGTCGTGACGTGCTCGACCCGGGCGGCGGCGGGGGTCTATCCGGACCGCGCCGGTGCCCTGGCCGTCTCCACCCTGCGCGGCTGGGGCGCCGACGTCGCGGACGCCACGGTGGTGCCCGACGGCCCGCAGGTCGGCGAGGCGCTCGCCGCCGCCCTGGCCGCCCGACCGGACCTGCTGCTCACCTCCGGGGGCACCGGCCTGGGGCCCCTGGACCGGACCCCCGAGGCGACCGCGCCCCTGCTCGACCGGGCGGTGCCCGGGATCGGCGAGGCGGTGCGAGCCGCCGGGGTGGCCGCGGGGGTGCCCACCGCGGTGCTCTCCCGGGGGCTGGCCGGGGTGGCGGGGAGCACGCTCGTGGTCAACCTGCCCGGGTCCACGGGCGGGGTGCGCGACGCGCTGGAGGTGCTGGGGGCGGTGCTGCCCCACGCCCTGTCGCAGCTGCGGGGAGGCGACCACTGATGCCGTGGCCGTGGGTGCGGCGGGTGGGGGCTCCGGCCCCCGAGGGCCCACCGCCGCAGTGGCCGCTCCGGCTTCAGGGCCGCACGCCGGGAGGCGAGCTGGTCGTGCTCCGGCCGCTGGCCCACGGCGACGCGGAGCGGTACGCCGCGGTGCGCCGCACCAACGCCGAGTGGCTCGCCCCCTGGGACGCCACCGCGCCGGACCGGCGTGAGCCCGGGCGGACCTTCGGCCAGCTCGTCGAGCACTATGAGCACGAGGCGCGCGCCGGCCGGATGCTGCCCTTCGCCCTCGAGGTGGGCGGCCTCCTCGTCGGGCAGGTCAACCTCGCCTCGGTGACGTGGGGGTCGTTCCGCTCGTGCGCGGCCGGCTACTGGGTGAGCCGGTCCGTGGCCGGGCGCGGGGTGGTCCCCACGGCGCTGGCCGTGGCCGGGGACCACGCCCTCGCCGTGCTCGGCCTGCACCGCATCGAGGTCAACATCCGCCCGGAGAACGTCGCCAGCCTGGCCGTGGTGCGCAAGCTGGGCTTCCGCGCGGAGGGGTTGCGGCCCCACCTGCTGCACATCGACGGCGCCTGGCGGGACCACCTCTCCTTCGCGCTGACCACCGAGGACCTCGGCGGCGAGAGCCTGACCGAGCGGCTCGGGCGGCTCTCACAGCAGCCACATCCGCGACACACCGTCACAGGTCCGTAACGAGGGTCGGCGGCCCGCATACCGTCGGTGCGTGCAGCCGAGCAGCCTGATCTTCCTGGTCATCGTCGGGGTCTGGGCCGCCTACTTCGTGCACTTCTGGGTGCGCCGGCGTGAGCACCTCGCCACCGCCCGGTCGGTCGACACCCTCTCCGCGTCGCTGCGCATCCTCGGCCGCCGCGAGGAGCGCCCCGGCGTCCCACTGACCTCGCCGATGGCGGCCTCCTCCGTGCCCCCCGGTTTCCCGCGCCGCCTCTCGGCGTCGCTGAGCGGGCGTCGCGCCGCCCCCGCCGGGACCCACCCGACGAGCGCCGAGCCGGAGCGGGCACCCGGAGCGGGCGGCCCCCGCCCTTCCGTGGCACGGATGCGGCCGCGCCGGTCGGTCCGCGGTCTCACCTTGCTCGTCGGGCTGGTCGGCACGCTGGTCTTCTTGGCGCTGGCCGGTTTCGGGGTGCTGCGTGCCTGGGCGCCGGTCGTCCCGGCACTGCTCGCGGTCGGCGGCTTCCTCTGGCTGCGCGCGGGGGTGCGCGCCGAGGCCGAGGCACGGCGTGCCGTGATCGCGTCGCGTCGCGCCCACCGGCAGGGCGGAGTCACCGGCACCGAGGCGGCGCGAACGGCGCAGACCGGGCCGACGGCAACGACGGCACCGAGGTCGGGGACGTCAGCGACGGCACCGACGTCAGGGACGTCAGCGACGGCGACGTCAGGGACGTCAGCGGCAGCACCGACCGCCGGGGGCGCCGTGGCGTCGGCCGTGGTGGCGTCGGGCGGTCCGGGCACCGAGGCGTCCCGGGGCGACGAGGGCGCCGAGCCGGTGGTCACGGTCCGGCCCGAGGTGGACGAGGACGACATCCCCCTGACGTGGGACCCCGTGCCCGTGCCGCGACCCACCTACACGATGAAGGCGAAGGCGCGCACCCGTCCACAGCCGACCGACGCGGACCTGCCCGGCGTGCCCGCGCCCGGCGGCGCCTTCGGCACCTCCAGCGCCTTCGGCACCTCCAGCGCCTTCGGCACCTCCGGCGCCGGGCTCCCTCCCTCCGCCCTCAGCGACGAGGCAGCCGAGGACGGCGGCGACGGCACGGCATACCCCGGGCCGGCCGCCCGCCCCCGCCGGGCCGCCGGCGCCTGAGGGGCAGGGTCACGCGGGCGGTTCGCCCGCCGCCGGTCGCGCGAGCTCGGGCACCGCTGCCGCGTCCTGCACCTGCCGCTGCTCGATCCGCTGCTCCTCGGCGACGCCCGCCTCCACCTCCGCCAGCTCGGGCGGGGTGAGCAGGTCGTCGGCCCGCTGCGGATCCTCCTCCTCGGTGTCGAGGAGGTGGTGGCCCACGGCGTTGAGCATCGCGACCAGGGGGACGGCGATGAGGGCGCCGACGATCCCGGCGACCGCGACGCCGGCGGCGATGGCCAGGATGATCGACAACGGATGCACCCGCACCGCCCGCCCCAGCAGGAACGGCTGGAGCACGTGCGCCTCGAGCTGCTGCACCGCGATGATGATGCCCAGCATGATCAGCGCCGAGATCGGGCCGAGCGAGACCAGCGCCAGGAGCACCGCCACGGCGCCGGACAGCGTCGCGCCGATGAGCGGGATGAACGCCCCGAAGAAGACGAGCACGCCGATGCCCGAGGCGAAGGGCACGCCCAGGACGGCGGCGCCGATCCCGATGCCGAGCGCGTCGACGGCGGCGACCACGACCGTGGCCCGGGTGAAGGCCGACAGCTGGCTCCACGCGACCAGGCCGGAGGAGTGCACCCTCGCGCGCGCACCGCGGGGGAAGAGCCGGACCAGCCAGGCCCAGATGGAGCGGCCGTCGTAGAGGAAGAAGAAGAGCGAGAACAGCACGATGAAGAAGCCGGCGATCAGGTGGGTCGCCGTGAGGCCGGCCTGGGCGGCAGTCTGGCCCAGGCCGCCGCCCTCGGAGAGCTGCTCACGGGCCTGCGTGACCCACCGGTCGAGCTGGTTGTCGCTGACGCCGACGCCCCGCAGCCACGCGCGGACCTCGTCGTAGCCCTGGAGGACCTGGTCCCGGATGCCGCTGAACTGGTCGAGGAACTGGGTGCCGACGAAGGACAGCATCCCGGACACCAGCGCGATGGTGCCGACGAGGGTGACGCCGGCGGCGGCGCCGCGCGGCATGACCCGGGAGAGCGCGCCGGTGATCGGCTGAAGCAGCGCACAGAGGAGTGCGGCGATGACGACCGGGACGACGATCTCGGAGAGGAAACCGAGCAGCCACAGGACGGCGTAGAGCACGACCCCGATGACGATGGCGCGCCACGCCCACTCGCTCGCCGTCCGCACCCCCATGGGCACCGACCACTCGGCCGGGCGACGGACGTCCCCGGGCGCGTAGTGCGGCGTCCCGTTCGCCGCGGGAGCCATGAGCGGAGGTATGTCGGAGGGGTCGGCGGTCGTGCGCGTTCGGGTGGTCGGCGCGAGGCGGTTAAGGCGGAGGCGCATGTCCGTCAGGGTAGGACGCGGCGGGCCGGAATCGGCCGTGACCAGCGGCGACATCGTCGCCGGCGATCGGTTTCCGGCCCTCGTCGGCGTGGTGTTATCGTTGCCGTCGCACTCGGGGCTGTGGCGCAGTTGGTAGCGCGTCTCGTTCGCAATGAGAAGGTCAGGGGTTCGAATCCCCTCAGCTCCACCACGCGGCCACCGCCGCTCACCAGGACTGATACTGAGGTACTCCCCCCCCGGGCGTCACGACCCAGCTCCCGCGCCAGTACCCCCCGAGTACCCCCGGGTGTTGAGACGATCCAACGCGACAACGTCGGCGGCGCTTCCGAGGTAGTGCAGGTACAGGTTCGTCGTCGCCATCGACGAGTGTCCCATCCAGGCCTGCACCGTCACCGGGTCGACTCCCCGCGACAGCCACAAGCACGCGGCCGTGTGCCGAAGGTCATGGATCCGCCGTCCCTGGGCGATGGCCGCCCACCGAACCTTGCGCTTCACCCAGCTGGCGTGCAGCCGAGCGCCCCCCTCGGTGGTGAAGAGCAGCTCGCCCCCGCTCTTCCCCGTCGCACATGCACGAACCACCGGCAGAACCACGTCCGTCAGCGGCACGCGCCGGGACTTCGCGGACTTGGTCGTTTTCACCCTCACGCCTTCGGGGGCGGCCCGCCGCACGAGCAAGCCCGGCACGGGAACCTCGGTCAGGTCGCGGACCCGGACCTCCCGCAGTTCGGACCAGCGCAGTCCGGTCCAACCGGCAACCAGCAGCACGTCGGCGAGGCGGTCGTCGAACTTCCGCACCCGTTCGACGAACGCAAACAACTCGTCCTCGGAGAACGGCTGCATCTCGGTGCGGGGGTCATGGCCCTTCGGCGTGCGTGTCACCGTCACCGGGTTGCTTGCGATCAGCCGCTCCCGGACCGCCCATGCGAAGAAAGACGACAATGACGCCCGGTACCGGCGCACTGAGGTCTCCGCCAGACCGCTCTTGGCCAGCGCCACCAATACGCGCGTCACCTCCCGGTCGCTTACCGCGCGCACCTGCAACACCGCGAACCACTTCGGGGTCAACCGCGCGATCGCTGCATCGGCCACGTAGGTCTTCGCGGCGACGGTGTGCTGTCGTTCCTCCAACCATTGCGGCAGCAGCGTGCCGACCGGGGCCCGACCGGCTCGCGGATCCACCCCGCCAGCTGCGGCGGCGCGCTCCCGGGCGAGCCACGCCGCAGCCTGCGCCTTGGTGTCGAAGGTCCGGGTGCCGGCGTACTCACGTCCTACCTTCAGCCGCGCCTGCCACCGTCCGCTCGGCAGTTTGATGACCGTCATGCCCCGACTTCTTCCAACCAGCCGATGACGTCGGCCGCGAGGTAGCGCGGGCTGTCCGGGGTCACCCAGAACACTCGCGGCCCGTAGCCCGTAGTGCGCCAGCGGCAGAGCGTCGAGGGGCTGACCTGGAGCGCTTTCGCCACCTGCATGCTGGTCAACAGCACGGGCAACGGTTCTCCGTCCGCCACTACCACCGGCAGGGTCACGCCTCGGCGTCCTCGTGCCATCTCCCGTTCCTCCTGTCGTGAGTCCCGTGCGTTCGCGCTGCCTGCCATTGGTGGTGTTCGCGTGCTCGGGCGGCGGTGGCGAGGGCGAGAGCGTGTTCGGTGGTGTCGCGCCATCCGGTGCCGGCGTAGGCCCAGGAGCCGATGACGAGCGTGGTTTCCTGGTCGTCGTCTGCGAGGAGGCGTTCCTCGAGGTCGGCGGTGTCCAAGGGGGTGCCCGTGCGCCGCGACTGGGCGGCCAGGGCCTGCCAGCGGTGCCGGGCCCGGCGCAGCGCGCCGAGGGTGATCGAGTAGCGGCGGGACTTGGTGGAGAAGTGCCCGCGGAACCCGAGCATCGGCGCCCACTTACCGAGCAGGGCGTACGGGGAGTCGAGCCCGTGGGCGGCGAGCGCGCGGGCGTGGAGCTGGTGCGCGGTGGCGCGGATCGCGGCCAGGTGGGGCCGGGTGTGCCGGTCGCCGAGGATGGTGGTGGCGTCCTTGGTGGCGTACTTGGCCAGGTACCCAGCGACCTGGGCGGGAGTGAGCGGGCC
>DASQFD010000074.1:0-6289 GCA_035633255.1 Dermatophilaceae bacterium | reverse complement strand
AGCGGACGGTCCGGGGTGAACCGCCACTGCCCGGGCGCGGTGCCCTGCGGGTAGTCGAAGTCGAACAGCGGGGTGTCCGACCCGTCGTCCTCGCGAGCCGCGAGGATCGCCCGCGCGGCCCGGGCACCGACCGCCACGCCCTCGTCCTCGGCGGCCCCGTCGGGCACCCGGGCCAGCTCGGCGGCGTAGGCGTCCTCCACGACCTGGACCGCCGCGGGGGCGTTGGCGTCGAACGGGGCGGGGATCTCGCGGAGCACCGGCCCGAGCACACCGCGCGCGGCGGCCGCCACCGCAGCGTCCACGGAGGCGCCCGGGGCGGACACTCCGGACCGCAGGGCGTACGAGCGGTACCGGCGGTCGATCGCGTTGAGCGCGTCGTGCACCGCGAGGAAGGTCATCGCGTACATGCGCGACTCGTGCAGCGGGTTGTCGGCGGGCGCGATGCCGATGCGGAGGGCGGCCTGGCCGGCCAACGCGTCCCAGCGGAGCACGGCGTTGCCGTGCGCGGGCTGGGCGCCGGCGCTGGCGACCGGGACGGCGAGGGCGGCGAGCAGCGCCCCGGGGACGGCGAGGGCGACGCCTCGGCGGGAAGTCGATGCGGTCATGGCGGTGGTCTCCCGGGGTGGTGGCGGGTGCTGGAGCGACCACGCTCGCGTGCCGGCACGGCAGTCGTCATCGGGGAGGAACCCTCAGATCCGAGGGGGTCCACCCTCAGAACGCGACTGCAGACCGCGGGCGAGGGGTGGCCGGATCGGTGCACACTGCACGGATGGGGTGGGAGCAGGGGGCGCGGTCCGACGGCGTCGTCGGGCGGGATCACGAGCTCGCGCTGGTCCGTGAGGTCGTGGAGGCGGCGGTCGCGGGCCGTCCGTCCGCACTGCTGGTCTCCGGCGAGGCGGGCGTGGGGAAGACGTCCCTGCTGCGTGCCGCCTGCCGCAGCGAGGACCTCACCCCCCTCTGGGCGTCGTGCCCGCCCCTCACCGTGGCGTCGGCTCCCTTTCTCGTGCTGCGCGGTGCCGTCCGCCAGTGGGCACGGCGGCACGGTGCGGCGGCGGAACCCGGCCTCGATCGGCTCGCGGACCTCGATCCCGGCGAAGCGGGTCTGCTGGTGGAGGAGTGGCTGGACCGCGTCGCCGAGGAGCGGCCGGTGGCCCTCGTGGTGGACGACGTCCAGTGGGCCGACCCGGCGACGTGGGACCTCCTGAAGTACCTCTTCGTGGGGTGCTCTGCGGCCGAGGGACGGCGGCTCGCCGTCCTGCTCACCGCCCGCACCGGGGAGTCCGCGGACAGCGATCCCTTCCGCACGTGGTTGGCCGACGTCCGGCGCTTCCCGACCGTCGAGGAGATGGTGCTCGGTCGCCTCGACCGCGTCGGCACCCGTGAGCAGGTGCGTGGGCTGGTGGGCGGCCAGCCCTTCGAGTCGCTGGTGGACGACGTCCAGGCGCGCTCCCACGGGAACCCCTACCTCACCGCACTCCTCCTCCGCGGCCTCCCCGCGGACGCCCGCTCCCTCCCGTTCGGGTTGCCGGACGAGCTCACCGACGCGGTGACCCGGCTCTGGAAGGGCCTGTCCGAGCAGGCGAGGGAGCTGACCCGCCTGCTGGCTCTGGGCGGTGGACCGCAGCCCTCGCACCGGGTCGATGCCGTGGCCTCGGCCGCCGGGTTGGTCACCGAGCCGGTGGCGGTGCTGCGAGAGGCGGTCGACGGGGGCGTCCTCGTGCTCGACGACCGCGACCGCTACTGGTTCTCCCACCCCCTCATGCCACAGGTGCTCGTCGGCCGCATGCTGCCCGAGGAGCGCCGCCACGGCCACATCGCCTACCTCAAGGTCCTCGCGGACGAACCGGCCCCGGGCTCGGACACCGGGGCGCTGGCCGCGCACTGGAGCGCCCTGTCCGAGCACCACCTCGCCGCGGACGAGCTGGAGCGTGCCACCGACCTCGCGCTGCGGGCCAGTGAGACGGCTGCCACCCCCGCCTCCGCCCGGGGCGTCCTGCCGTTGCTCCGGAGCATCCTGGCCGCGTGGGAGGCGCGCGGGCACGCGGGTCCCCCTGACGAAGCGGTCGACCGCGTTCGCGTCCTGGCCGAGCGGGCCGGCGACCAGGCCGAGGAGCTGAGGGCCGTCGAGACCCTGCTCCGGCGGGTGGACCGGGAGTGCGACCCGCTGTCGGCGGCTCGGCTCCTCGTCCGGCGGATGGGCCTCCGGCTCTCGGCAGGTGTCGAGTTCGCCGGGCTCGCCGACGTCCGGGAGGCGGTGCGGCTCTCGGAGCCGCACCCCGACTCGGCCGAGCACGCGCTCGCTCTCGCCGAGCTGGCGCACGCCGAGCTCTGGCACGGCGTGGACACCGGGGAGGAGCACGCGGTCCGCTCGGTTGAGGTCGCCCGGGCGAGCGGCGACCCGCAGGCGCTCGCCTACGCGCTGACCGCTCGGGTGATGGCCCGGGTCTTCCGCGACGACCCCGGCGGCCTGGCGGAGGCGGAGACCGCCCAGCGTGCCGCCTTCGAGGCCCGTGACTGGTGGGCCTACGTGCACGCCGCCATGTGGCACGCCAACAGCCTCGACTGCTGGGACACCTCCGTGGTGCTGGAGCTCGTCGGCCGGGCCCGCGAGGTGGCGGCCGAGGCGGACGCGCCGCACTGCTACGTCGCCTTGCTGGCGTCGTCCGAGGCGGACGGACTGCTCCACCTCGGGCGCTGGCGGGAGTGCACGTCGCTGCTGAAGCTGGTCCTCGGCTCGACACCGGGGCCGATGGCGGACACGAGCGCCCGACTGGTGGCGGCGCAGCTCGCCTGCCTGCAGGGCCGGCTCGACGAGGCCGGGGACCACCTCGCCCGCGCCGACGAGCTCTTCGCCCAGCACTCCGACTTCCTCGCCTTCGACTTCGACGCCGTGCGGTCCCTCCTCGCGGTGGCTGCGGCGGACACCGAGACGGCAGTTGCCCTTGCGCCCGACCCGGCGAACACCGAGGCGCCCCCGACCCACGTCGAGTGGCTCGTCCCGTTGGCGGCCCGGGCCCTCGCCGACCGCGTGGAGCGGTGTCGACGCGAGGGGCGTGACGCCGCACCGTTCCTCGACCGGCTGGCCGAGCTGCGGCTCCGGCACCCGGTGGTGCCGGAGGACCACATGACGGGCGCGGGGTACGCCCGCATCGTGCGGGCGATGCAGGCGTGGTACGACGCCGAGTGTGCCCGGGCGGATCGCTCCTCCGAGGCGACCGGAGCCTGGCGCGCGGCGGCCGACGCGTGTGCTGCGGCGTCGTTGCCCTGGGACGAGGCGTACGCGAGGTTCCGTCTGGCGGAGGCGGCTCTCGGTGAGCGCAGCGGACGCGCGGTCGGCAGCGAGGCGCTGCGCACGGCATACGCGCTGGCCGTGGACCTGCACGCCCAGCCGCTGCTGGCCGACATCGAGGGGCTCGCGACGACCGCCCGGGTGCCGCTGGCGGCGGCCGGGCCGGTCGGTTCGACGGCCGTCGTCGCGGTGGCGGGGCTGGGTGGCCTCACCGGTCGGGAGCGCGAGATCCTGAGCCACGTCGTGGCTGGTCGGACGTACGCCCAGATGGCCCGCGAGCTGTTCATCAGCGAGAAGACGGTCAGCGTCCACATCTCCAACGTGCTGCGCAAGACGGGAACGAGCAGCCGGGTCGAGCTGGCCCGGCTGGCGATGGGCGGCTGACGCCGCGCGACGTCCGGGGCCGACGGCGTGGCGTCCCGCCAGCGTCCCGACGGCGTCCCTCGGGCGTCCCTCGGGCGTCCCGCCGGCGTCCCCCGGGCGCCGGACGCACACCCGCCCCAGCCGGATCGATGGGGGGTGCCCTACCTACGGGTGCGTAGGTTACTTTGTGGTAAGTTACTGAGCCGTAACCAGCTGGCGCCGACGCTGTCGCCTCCTCCGAACGATCCGCGAGAGAGGGCCGCCGTGAGCGCCGACCCGTATGCCGTGCCGTCAACCGTGCCGCCCGCGTCGGCGTGGTCCTCCTCGTCCGGGCAGCCGACCGGGCGACCCGGCACCCTGCCGGCCGTCATCCAGGGCGGGATGGGCGTGGGCGTCTCCGGCTGGCGGCTCGCCCACGCGGTGTCGGCCGCCGGTCAGCTGGGGGTCGTCTCCGGCACGGCCCTCGATCTCGTGCTCGCCCGGCGGCTCCAGGACGGTGACCCCGGCGGTCACGTCCGCCGGGCCCTCGCCGCCTTCCCCGTGCCCGCCGTGGCGCAGCGGGTCCACGACACCTACTTCCTGGACGGCGGGCGGCCCGAGGGCCGCGCCTACCGGACCGTGCCGATGCTCACGCTGGCACCCCCCCGGGCGCTGCAGGAGCTCGTCGTCGTCGCCAACTTCGTCGAGGTCTTCCTGGCCAAGGAGGGCCACGCCGGACCCGTCGGGATCAACTACCTCCGCAAGATCGAGCTGCCCCTGCCCTTCGCGTGCCTCGGCGCCCTGCTGGCCGGCGTCGACGTCGTGCTGGTGGGCGCCGGCTCCCCGGCGGAGATCCCGGCGCTGCTCCGCAGGCTCGCCCGGCGCGACGGGGTCGCCCTTCCCGTGCGCGCCCAGGGCACCACCTCCGCCGACGGCACCTTCGCCATCCGGTGCAGCCCACGGGCCCTCCTCGGTGACGGCCCGCCCCTGCCGGTGCCCCGGCTGCTCGCGATCGTGGCCTCCACCGACCTCGCCACCGGCCTGGCCGCCGACCCGGCCACCCGGCCCGACGGGTTCGTCGTGGAGGCGCCGACGGCGGGCGGGCACAACGCACCACCGCGGGGGCCCCGGCGCACGACGCCGGACGGCGAGCCCGTCTACGACGACCGGGACCGGGTGGACCTCGACGCGGTGCGCCGCACCGGCCTGCCGTTCTGGCTGGCCGGCGGGCAGGGCACCCCGCAGGCGCTGCGGGCCGCCCGGGCCGTCGGCGCCGCCGGGGTCCAGGTCGGCACGGCGTTCGCCTTCAGCGAGGAGTCCGGGCTCGACGACGCGCTCAAGCGCCGCGTGCTCGCCGACCTGCGCCGCGGCACCCCGCCCCGCATCCTCACCGACTGGCGGGCCTCCCCGACCGGCTTCCCGTTTAAGGTGGTCGCCGTGGCCGGCACGCTCTCGGACCCGGCGGTGGCCGCCGACCGCAAGGCCGTCTGCGACGTCGGCGCGCTGCGCACGGCATACAAGCGGGAGGACGGGCGCATCGACTACCGGTGCCCGGCCGAGCCCGCGGGTACCTACGTGGGGCGCAAGGGGGGCCGCGAGGCGAACACCGAGGGCCGCCGCTGCCTGTGCAACGGTCTGCTCGCCAGCGCCGGGCTGCCGCAGCGCCGGCCGCACGGCGCGCTGGAGCCCGCCATCCTCACCTCCGGGGACGACCTGGCGGCCGTGACGGTGCTGGGTCGCGCCGTGCCCGGCGGCGGCCCCTACCGCGCGCAGGCCGTGCTCGACCACCTCACCGGGGCCGGCTGAGCCCGCGCCCCCGCCGCTGCCACGTGCGCGCCGGCCCGACCCCGGCACCTAACCTGGCGTCACGGCCGAGCCTCGGGTAGGCCGGAGCAACGCCTTGGTGGCCCGGTGGCGGGCGCCCGCTCGTCAGGACCGTCGATCGGTGCCATCGTTGGCGGGAGGTCAACACGTCGACAGGGAGCCGGATGACCGTGGAGCCTGACGGAGCCAGCGACGGGGACCGTGGTCTGTGGAGGTCGCGCATCCTGCTGGCGCTTGCGGACGCCACTGATGACCACCTCTCCGAGCTGTGGCTGCTGCAGGAGGTCGCGGCTCGGACGGCGCACCGGTTCACGGCGTACGACCGGACGTACGTGCAAGGGGTCCCCCGGTGGCACGGGGCTGCCCGGGCAGCGCTCGCCACGCTCAGCGGCGACGGGCTGGTGATGGTGGACGAGGGGGTTGTCCTGACCGATGCGGGGCGGGAGGCCGCCGGGCACCTCACCCCTGAGCCGCTGACCGGGGGCGAGGCGGGCGCCGATGAGGCGTCTGAGGAGCCTGGCTCACCAGCGGGTGGGCGGGAGCGCGGACCGCTGGTGACGCCGGGTGTGATCGCCACGCCGCTGCGCGACCCGCGGGCCCGAGCGGAGATGCGTTTTCCCGGCGGTGAGGACGTGCAGCTGCCGGTCATGGTCGAGCTCAACCTGCGGTATGCCGGTGGGCCCCGCGCCGCGTTCGCCGCCTTGGCGTCGCTGTGGCAGCGCTGCACCGGTGAGCGGTCCGAGCCATTGCCCCTCGCGGAGGATTACGCGACCGGGACCCTGTCGATGAGCGAGATGAAGCGGTTGGTCACGGCCGACGCGGCCGCCGGGGACT
>DASQFD010000073.1:0-53478 GCA_035633255.1 Dermatophilaceae bacterium | reverse complement strand
ACTGGCGCCGCGTCCGGCGGCCGCGCCGTTGGTGCCGGTCGCGCGGCGCGCTGGGGTGGCGGCCGATCGGGCCGCCGCGGCGGCGTTGCGGCCCAGGGCGGCCTCCCCCGGCTCGTAGTCCCGGAAGAAGTCCCACCACGCCCGGTCCACCGAGTTCTTGTCCTGCTTGTACTGCTGGAACATCTCGTCGACGAGCCACTCGTTGGGTCCGAAGGCGGTGAGGGGATCCGGTGACGAGGAGGTGTCAGACACGGCGACTACGCCTTTCATGCGTCGACGACGAGGGAGATAAGCCCAGCCTATCCCCGTGTGTCCTGGCTCACCCGCGTGCACGGGGGAGCGGGCGGAACCGGCGACCGCCGGTGTGCCGGCCCGCCGCGGCCGGGTGCCGGGTCGCGGTGGCGGGTTCCGGCCTACCTGTCGGACCGGTCCAGAAGCGCGCGGTATGCCGTGCCGGCCCCTCAGGTGACGTCCTGGCGGGCCGTCCGCCAGATGCCGAAGCCCGAGAGCAGCGCGGCGTAGGCGGCGAGGACCAGTGCGGCCGCCCACCACGACAGGCGCACCTCGTCCGGGTTGTTCTGGACGGCGTCGACGACGGCGTTGGTCGCGGAGGAGGGGAGGAACTTCGCGACGTTCTCGCGCCCGAACTCCCAGAAGTTCATCGCGACCCCGAGCAGCGGCTCGACGATCCACGCGACCCCGATGCCGATGAGCAGGGCGGCGACCTGGTGGGGGATGAGGATCCCGATGCCCAGGCCGATCAGACCCCACAGCCCGAGGACGAGCAGGCTCAGCGCCAAGGTCCGCAGGATGGTCGTCGACGGGAACGGGTCCTGGTCGCGCACGGTGAGGATCGCCGCCCCGACGCCCACCGAGCCGAGCAGGCTGATCAGGCCGTAGAGGGCGCCGAGGCCGAGCAGCGCCACCACCTTGGCGAGCATCGCCTCGAGGCGGTTCGGGGTGGCGAGGAAGGTGCCCGAGATCGTCTTGTGGCGGTACTCGGAACCGACCTGGAGCACCCCGATCGTGAGGAGCAGCAGGTAGCCGACGGAGAGCCCGCCGACGTACACGCTGCTGGCGATCTGGACGGCGTCACCCGTGGGTATCCCGCCCACGCCACCGGCCCCGGCCTGGTCCCCGGTCAGCAGGAGCCCGAAGAGGGCAGCGAAGACGGCGCCGGCGAGGAAGATGCCGATGGCCATGCCCCACCACAGCCGCGTGGTGAAGAACTTGAGGAACTCCGAGCGCACCGCCGCTCCCATCACCGCTCGCCCCCTTCCGGGCCGCGCACCGCGTCGCGCTCCGGCGGCGCGGCCAGCTCACTGCTCTGCGCCACCTCCGGGCCGGCCGACGCGTGCCGCGACACGGCCGACTCCGACGTCGGCTCCTCACCCACCGCCACCGGCTCGCTCACGCTCTCGCTCGCCGACGCGCTGCCGCTCTCGACGGGCACGTCGCCGTGGACACCCTCGTTGCGGTTGGTGCCCTCGGTGAGCTCGAAGAACAGGCTCTCCAGGTCGGCCCGGTGCTGGCGCAGCTCCCATACCGGCAGCCCCGCCCGCAGCGCCACGTCGCCGACGAGCCGCAGGTCGGTGGTCTCGGCGAGCAGCGTGCCGCCGTCGCCCGGTCGGGTCAGCACGTCGGCGACCCGCAGCGCGCCGGCCAGCCGCTCGGGATCGGAGGTACGAACCACCGTCGTCGTCCCGCCCCCCAGCTCGGCGACCGACCCCGCCCGCACCAGCCGCCCGTTCGCGATGATGACGACCTCGTCGGCGGTCTGCTCGACCTCCTGCAGGAGATGGCTGGAGACCAGGATCGTCTTGCCCTGAGCGCTGAGGTGCCGGAGGAACTCGCGGAGCCACCGGATCCCCTCCGGGTCGAGCCCGTTGGACGGCTCGTCGAGCAGCAGCACCCGCGGGTCCCCGAGCAGCGCCGCGGCCAGACCCAGCCGCTGGCGCATCCCCATGGAGTACTCACCGGCCCGCTTGCGCGCCGCGCCCGGTATCCCGGTCAGCTCCAGGAGCTCGTCGACCCGCCGCTGCGGGATGCGGGCCGCCGCCGCCAGGACGCGGAGGTGGTCGCGGCCGCTCCGCCCCGGGTGGAAGTTCGTCGCCTCCAGCGCCGACCCGACGGTGCCCATCGGGTCGGCCAGGTCCCGGTAGCGGTGGCCGTCGATCGTCGCAGTGCCCGAGGTGGGGTGGACGAGGTCGAGCAGCATCCGCAGCGTCGTGGTCTTGCCCGCCCCGTTCGGGCCGAGGAAGCCGGTGATCCGGCCCGGCTCGACCTCGAAGCTGAGGTCGTCCACGGCCGTGAAGTGGCCGAAACGCTTGGTGAGGTGGCGCACCTCGATGCGGGCGCCGCCCTCGGTGACGCCGGGACGACCGACTGCTGGCATGGACGCCATGCTCTCAGGTCACCGCTGCTCCCGGGGCAAGGGAGGGGGCTGGCCGCGCCCCTACCATGGTCCGACCATGACCGAGTGGCTGCTCGTCCTCGCCGGCGTCGTCCTCACCCTGGGGACGGCGGTCTTCGTGGCGGCGGAGTTCTCGCTCGTGGCGCTGGACCGGCCGACCGTCGAGAAGGCCGTCGAGCGGGAGGAGCGCGGGGCGCACTCCGTGCTCACCTCGCTCCGCCGGCTCTCCACGCAGCTGTCGGCGTGCCAGGTGGGCATCACCGTCACCACCCTGGTCCTCGGCTTCCTCGCGACCCCCTCGGTCGGTGCGCTCCTGAAGGGCCCGCTCCGGTCCGCGGGCCTGGGTGAGGGCACGGCCTCGTCGGTCGCGTCCGTCCTCGCCCTGGTGCTGGCCACCGGGTTCTCCATGATCGTCGGGGAGATGATCCCCAAGACGCTGGCGATCTCGGTGCCGCTGCGGACCGCGACCGTCGTCGCGGCCCCGGTGCGCTGGTTCACCCTGGCGATGCGACCGCTCATCGCCGTCCTCAACGGCTCCGCCAACGCCGCCCTGCGCGGCCTGGGCGTGGAGCCGCAGGAGGAGCTCTCGGCCGCCCGGAGCCCCGCGGAGCTGGCCTCGCTGGTCCGCACCTCGGCCGCCGCCGGCACTCTGGACGTGGCGACGGCGAGGCTCGTGACGGCGTCCCTGGGCTTCGGGGCGCAGACCGCCGCGGACGTCATGACCCCGCGCTCGCGGGCGACGGCGATCGAGCGGACGGCCAGCGCCGCGGAGGTGCTCGCCCTGGCCCGCCGCACCGGCCACTCCCGCTTCCCGGTGATCGACGAGGACTGGGACGACGTCGACGGGGTGGTCCACGTCAAGAGGGCGATCTCCGTGCCGCACGACCGGCGACCCGACGTGCCGGTGTCGGCGCTGATGACGCCGGTCCTCCTCGTGCCCGAGACCATCCGGCTGGACCCGCTGCTCATCCAGCTGCGGGACAGCGGGCACCAGTTCGCCGTCGTCGTCGACGAGTACGGCGGCACCTCCGGGGTCGTCACGCTCGAGGACGTCGTCGAGGAGATCGTCGGCGAGGTCAGCGACGAGCACGACCGGGGGGAGACCACGGCGCGGCCGGGCCCCCACGGGTCGTGGACGGTGCCCGGCCTGTGGCGGCCGGACGAGCTGCGCGAGCGGGTGGGCGCCGACGTGCCGGACGGGCCGGCATACGAGACGGTCGGCGGGTTCGTCATGGCCGCGCTGGGGCGGGTCCCGGAGGTCGGCGACCAGGTCCACGTCCCGGGCTGGCGGATCACCGTCGTGGACATGGAGACCAGGCGGGTGGACCGCCTCCGCGTGGAACCGGAGCCGTCCGGCGCGCCCGCCCGTGCCGGGGTGGACCGGTGAGCGTCACCGTCGTGCTGGTCACCGTGGGGCTGCTGTTGGCCAACGCCTTCTTCGTCGGCGCGGAGTTCGCGGCCATGTCCGCCCGTCGCAGCCAGCTCGAGCCGCTCGCCGAGCAGGGCAGCCGCGGGGCCCGGAGGGCGCTGGACGCCATGACGCGGACCGGCATCCTCCTGGCGACCGCCCAGCTCGGGATCACCGTCTGCTCGGTGCTGCTGGGCGCGGTGTCCGAGGCGGCGCTGCACCACGCCCTCGTCCCCGTGGTCGAGCGAGTGGGCCTGCCCACCGGCGTCGCGGACGGCGCCGCGCTGGCGCTGGCCCTGCTGGTCGTCGTCTACCTCCACGTCGTCGTGGGCGAGATGATCCCCAAGAACATCTCCATCGCCGAGCCCGAGCGCGCCGCCGTGGCGCTGGTGCCGGCCCTCGTGGTCGTGGCCAGGGTCGTGCGCCCGGTCATCACGGTCATGGACCGGACGTCCAAGGCGGTCGTCCGGCTGCTCGGAGTGGAGCCCCGGGACGAGCTGGCCTCCGCCTTCACCGCCGAGGAGGTGGCGCAGATCGTCACCGAGTCGCACCGTGAGGGGCTGGTCGAGAAGGAGCAGTACGGCCTGCTCGGCGCCGCCCTGGAGTTCAGCGACAAGGACGCCGCCGACGTGGGGGTGCCGCTGACGGCATTGGTGACGGTGCCACGCACCGCCACGCCGGAGGACATCGAGCGGCTGGTCGCCAAGCGCGGCTTCAGCCGCTACCCCGTGGTGGACGCCGCGGGGGACCTCAGCGGCTACCTCCACCTCAAGGACGTGCTGTTCGCCAGCGGACCGGAGCGCGAGGAGCCGGTGCCCGGCGCGCGGGTGCGCCGGATGGCGACGGTGCGGCCGACCGACGAGGTCGAGAGCGTGCTGGCGACGATGCAGCGCACCGGCTCGCACCTGGCGCGGGTGGTGGGCGAGGACGGGCGGGTGCTCGGCGTGGTCTTCCTCGAGGACGTCATCGAGGAGCTGGTCGGCGAGGTCACCGACGCCTCCCAGCGCTGACGCCGTGGCGGGCGGCGCCGGCGCCCCCGTCGGCGCCCCCACTGCGTCGAGCGCCCCCGGCAGGATTCGAACCTGCGCCACCGCCTCCGGAGGGCGGTGCTCTATCCCCTGAGCTACGGGGGCTCGTCGGCGGCCCGTCATTACCGCATTCGGGGCCGCTGCGGAAGGGTAGCAGCCTAGAGTTGCAGCCATGGAATCCGGCTCGCCCCCGGACGAGCCCACGGACGAGAAGGGACTCGTCCTCCTCTGCGACGACGTCGCGTCGATTCGCCAGCTCATGCGGATCAACCTCGAGCTCGAGGGGTTCGCCGTCGAGGAGGCGGCCGACGGCCACGAGGCGATGGCACGCCTCATCGACCCCGAGCTGCCGACCCCGGACGTCGTGGTCCTCGACGCACAGATGGGCCCCAAGGACGGCTGGTGGACCATCGCGGCCATCCGCTCGCACCCCCGCATGCGGGCGGTCCCGGTGATCATGGTGACCGCCTCGGTCCAGGTCTCCGACCGCATCCAGGCGGCCGAGGCCGGGCTCGACGCCTTCATCACCAAGCCGTTCGACCCGGAGGCGCTCGTGGGGGTCGTCTCACGGTTCGCCCGAGACGGAAGGGACGCCGCCCCGGCGTCCTAGACTCCCTGCCCGTGACGCCCGAGGCCCTCTCCGCCGCGATCCGTGCCGCGCTCGCGGCCCTGGCCGCCGCCGGTGACCTCGCCGCCCCCGTGCCGGAAGAGGTGCGCGTGGAGCGTCCACGCAACCGCGACCACGGCGACTGGTCCACCAACGTCGCGCTGCAGCTGGCGAAGGGCGCCGGTATGCCGCCCCGCGAGCTCGCCGCGGCCCTCGCCTCCGCGCTCCGCGAGGTCCCCGGGGTCGCCGCCGTCGACGTCGCCGGGCCCGGCTTCCTCAACGTCACCCTCGACGCCGCCTCCGCCGGGGAGCTGGCGCGCGCGATCGTGACGGCCGGCACGGCATACGGGCGTGGGGACGGTGAGCGGGGCCGGCGGATCAACCTGGAGTTCGTCTCCGCCAACCCGACCGGCCCCATCCACCTCGGCGGGACCCGCTGGGCCGCGGTGGGCGACGCCCTGGCCCGGGTGCTCGAGGCGGCGGGGGCCGAGGTGGCGCGGGAGTACTACTTCAACGACCACGGCGCCCAGATCGACCGCTTCGCCCGCTCCCTGCTCGCGACGGCCCGCGGCCACGAGGCGCCGGAGGACGGCTACGCGGGGGCCTACCTGGCCGACATCGTCGGGCGGGTCCTGGACGACGAGCCGGGGATCCTCGCGCTGCCCGACGCCGAGGCGCAGGAGCGGTTCCGCGCCCGCGGGGTGGCGCTGATGTTCGAGCAGATCCAGGCCTCCCTGCACGAGTTCGGAGTCGACTTCGACGTCTACTTCCACGAGAACGCGCTCCACGAGTCGGGCGCGGTCGAGCGCGCCGTCGCCCGGCTGACCGAGCTGGGCGCGATCTACGAGAAGGACGGCGCGGTCTGGCTGCGCACGTCGGAGCACGGTGACGACAAGGACCGGGTGGTCATCAAGGCCGACGGTCAGCCGGCGTACATCTCGGCCGACCTCGCCTACTACCTCGACAAGCGCGAGCGGGGCTTCGACTCGGTGATCATCATGCTGGGGGCGGACCACCACGGCTACGTCGCGCGGCTGATGGCGATGTGCGCCCTCTTCGGCGACACCCCGCACGAGAACCTCGAGATCCTCATCGGCCAGATGGTCAACCTCGTCAAGGACGGCGAGTCGGTGCGGATGTCCAAGCGCGCGGGCACCGTGGTCGTGCTCGAGGACCTCGTGTCGGCGGTGGGCGTGGACGCCGCCCGCTACGCCCTGACGCGGAGCTCGGCCGACTCGGCCATGGACGTCGACCTCGACCTGCTGACCCGGCGGACGAACGAGAACCCCGTCTTCTACGTGCAGTACGCACACGCCCGCACCTGCAACGTCGCCCGGCTGGCGGGCGAGGACGGCGTGCGCCGGGAGGACGGCTTCGACGCCGCCCTCCTCTCCGACCCGACGGAGGCGGCCCTGCTCGCCGCCCTCGGCGACTTCCCGCGGGTGCTCGCCTCGGCCGCCCGGCTGCGGGAGCCGCACCGCGTCGCCCGCTACCTCGAGGACCTCTCCGGCCGGTTCCACAAGTGGTACGACACCTGCCGGGTCCGCCCGCTGACGTCGGAGGATGAGGTCACCGACCTGCACCGCACCCGGCTGTGGCTCAACGACGCCACCCGGCAGGTGCTCGCCACCGGACTCGGCCTGCTCGGCGTCTCGGCGCCGGAGCGCATGTGAGGGCCTGACCGGTGCGCGCCCACGAGGCGGGAGCCCTCCACGCGGAGGGGTACGGCGGCCCGCCGCTCTACCTGCCCCACCCCGACGACGTCATGGCCCTGCTGCCGCAGCTGTGGGCCCGCACCGTCACCCGCGACGACGCCGGTCGGCTGGCGGTGGGCGCCCTGGACGTGGTGACGCTGGCCGCGCAGCACGGCACGCCGGCATACGTGCTCGACGAGGACGACTTCCGGGCCCGCGCCCGCGCCTTCCGCGACGACTTCACCGCACCCTTCGCCGACCGGCTCGCCGGAGCGGAGGTCTACTACGCCGGCAAGGCCTTCCTCTGCACCGCGGTCGCGCGGTGGGTGGCGCAGGAGGGGCTGGGTCTGGACGTGTGCACCGGGGGGGAGCTGGCTGTCGCGCAGCGAGCCGGCTTCCCCGGCGGGCGGATCACGCTGCACGGCAACAACAAGAGCCTGCCCGAGATCCGCGCGGCGCTCGCCCACGGTGTGGGGCGCATCGTCCTCGACTCCTTCACCGAGATCGAGCGGGTCGCGGCCGTCGCGAGCGACCTGGGCGTGCGGGCGCCCGTGCTGGTGCGGGTGACGGTCGGCGTCGAGGCGCACACGCACGAGTTCATCGCGACCGGGCACGAGGACCAGAAGTTCGGGTTCAGCCTCGCCGGTGGGCAGGCGCTCGCGGCGGTGCGTGCCGTGCTGTCCCACGCCGACGCGCTGGAGCTGCGGGGCCTGCACGCGCACGTCGGCTCCCAGATCTTCGACACCGGGGGCTTCGAGCTCGCCGCCCACCGGCTCGTCGGGCTGCACGCCTCGGTGGCCGGCGACGTCGGTCACCCCCTGCCCGAGCTGGACCTCGGCGGCGGCTTCGGCGTCGCCTACACCTCGCAGCACACGCCGCTGACACCCGGCGAGCTGGGGGAGCAGCTCGCCGACATCCTGACCCGGGAGCTGACCGGGGTCGGGCTTCGCGACCCCGCGTCCGCGCCCCGCGTCTCGGTCGAGCCCGGGCGCGCGATCGCGGGGCCCAGCACCTTCACCCTCTACGAGGTGGGCACGGTCAAGGACGTCGAGCTCGGGGAGGGGCACCGCCGGGCCTACGTCTCGGTCGACGGGGGCATGAGCGACAACGTGCGCCCCGCGCTCTACGAGGCGGACTACTCGTGCACCCTGGCCAGCCGCACCTCCGACGCCCCGCCGCGGCTCTCGCGGGTGGTGGGGCGGCACTGCGAGAGCGGTGACGTCGTCGTCCTCGACGAGTGGCTGCCGGCGGACCTGCGCCCCGGTGACCTGGTGGCCGTTCCCGGCACCGGCGCCTACTGCCGCAGCCTGTCCAGCCAGTACAACCACACCCCTCGGCCGCCCGTCGTCGCGGTGCGGGACGGCCGCGCACGCGTGCTCGTGCGTCGTGAGACGATCGAGGACCTGTTGGCGCTCGACGTCGACGACCTCGACGGGTCGGAGCGCACCAGCACGGTCGCCAGCGAGTGAGAGGCACGACACCACCCATGGAGCACCAGCGGACCGCTCCGGTGCGCGTCGCCCTCCTCGGCTGCGGCGTCGTCGGCTCGGCCGTCGCGCGCCGGCTCGTCGAGCACGCCGACGACCTGGCGGCCCGCGTGGGCGCGCCGCTCGAGCTCGTCGGTGTCGCGGTCCGCCGCCCCGGCCGGGACCGCTCCGACGTCCCCGTCGACCCCGCCCTGTTCACCGGCGACGCCGAGGACCTCGTCACCCGTGCGGACGTCGTGGTGGAGGTGATCGGCGGCATCGACCCGGCGCGCGGACTGCTGCTGTCGGCGATGCGGCACGGCGCCTCCGTCGTCACGGCGAACAAGGCGCTGCTCGCCGAGGACGGCCCGACCCTCTACGCCGCCGCCGACGAGCACGACGTCGACCTCTACTTCGAGGCGGCGGTCGCCGGCGCCATCCCCATCCTGCGGCCGATCCGGGAGTCCCTCGCGGGCGACCACGTGCGCCGCGTCCTCGGCATCGTCAACGGCACGACGAACTTCGTCCTCGACGCCATGGACGTCAGCGGGGCGGGGTTCGCCGAGACCGTCGAGCGGGCCCAGGCGCTCGGCTACGCCGAGGCCGACCCCACGGCCGACGTCGAGGGGTTCGACGCCGCCGCGAAGGCAGCCATCCTCGCCTCCCTCGCCTTCCACACCCGGGTGTCCGGCGCGGACGTCCACCGTGAGGGCATCACCGACGTCACCGCCGGCGACATCGAGGCGGCCCGCCAGATGGACTCGGTGGTCAAGCTCCTGGCGATCTGCGAGCGGGTGCCAGGGCCGGACGGCGACGGCGAGGCGATCAGCGTCCGGGTGCACCCGGCGATGGTCCCGCGCAGCCACCCCCTGGCGTCGGTGCGCGAGGCCTACAACGCGGTGTTCGTCGAGGCGGAGGCCGCCGGGGGGCTGATGTTCTACGGCAAGGGCGCCGGTGGTGACCCCACGGCCTCCGCCGTCCTCGGGGACGTCGTGGCGGTGGCCCGGCACAAGGTCGCGGGCGGTCGCGGACCCGGCGAGTCGGCATACGCCGACCTCCCCGTCGTGGACATGGGCCGGTCGCTCACCCGGTACCACATCAGCCTCGACGTCGCCGACCGTCCGGGTGTCCTCGCCCAGGTCGCCGCCGCGTTCGCCGCGCACGACGTCTCCATCGAGACGGTGCGGCAGTCGGTGGCCGCCCCCGGCGCGGGGCGGGACTCCCGCGCCGACCTCGTCGTCGTCACGCACACCGCCCCGGACGCCGCCCTCGCCGCCACCGTCGACGCCCTCGAGCGGCTCGAGACGGTGGACGAGGTCGTGTCTGTGATGCGCGTGGAAGGATCCTGAGGTGGCCCGCCTCTGGCGCGGGGTGATCCGTGAGTATGCCGCCCGCCTCCCCTCGCTGGCGGGTGCCCCGGTGGTGACCCTCCAGGAGGGCGGCACGCCCCTGGTGCCCGCGGAGCACCTCTCCGAGCTGGTCGGGGCGAACGTGCTGGTCAAGTTCGAGGGGCTCAACCCGACGGCGTCGTTCAAGGACCGCGGCATGACCACGGCGATCTCGGTCGCGAAGCGCAACGGCGCGAGGGCGGTCATCTGCGCGAGCACCGGCAACACCAGCGCCTCGGCCGCCGCCTACGCCGCCAAGGCGGGCATGACCTGCGCCGTCCTCGTGCCCGAGGGCAAGATCGCGATGGGCAAGCTCAGCCAGGCGGTCGCCCACGGCGCGACGCTGATCCAGGTCGACGGCAACTTCGACGACTGCCTGACGGTGGCCCGCAAGCTCGCCGAGGCCTACCCCGTCGAGCTCGTCAACTCCGTGAACCCGGCCCGCATCGAGGGTCAGAAGACGGCCGCCTTCGAGGTCGTCGACGCGCTCGGGGACGCCCCGGACATCCACGTGCTGCCCGTGGGCAACGCCGGGAACATCACGGCGTACTGGAGGGGGTACCAGGAGTACGCGAGCAGGTATGCCGGCGTCGGCGGCGAGCAGCCGGCGGTCGCCACCCGGACGCCCCGGATGTGGGGCTTCCAGGCGGCCGGCGCGGCGCCGATCGTGGCCGGCCACCCCGTCGACCACCCCGATACGCTCGCGACGGCGATCCGGATCGGCAACCCCGCGTCCTGGCGGCAGGCCGTCGAGGCGCGCGACGACTCGGGCGGGCTCATCGACGCCGTCAGCGACGAGGAGATCCTCGCCGCGCACCGGCTGCTCTCGAGCACCGAGGGCATCTTCGTCGAGCCGGCGTCGGCCGCGAGCGTCGCGGGGCTGCTCAAGGCGCACGCCGCGGGGCTCCTGCCCCGGGACGCGACGGTGGTGTGCACCGTCACGGGGCACGGGCTGAAGGACCCGCAGTGGGCCCTGCGCCGCCCCGACGGCTCGCAGGTGGAGCCGGTGCGGGTGCCGGTCGACGCGTTCAGCACCGCCGTGGCGCTCGGCCTCGAGGGCTGAGGTGGCGGTCTCGGCGCCCGCCGTCGGCACGTCGGTCGAGGTGCGGGTGCCGGCGAGCAGCGCCAACCTCGGGCCGGGCTTCGACTCCCTCGGCCTGGCCCTCGGGGTGTGGGACACCTGCCGGGTCACCGTCAGCCCCGGGCCGGGTGTCACGGTCACGGTGCGCGGCGAGGGCGCCGGCAGCGTGCCCCTCGACGAGAGCCACCTGGTGCTGCGCGCCATGCGGCGGGCCTGGGTGGAGCTCGGCGTTCCCCCCCCGCCCGGCCTCGACCTCGACTGCGAGAACGCGGTGCCGCACGGCCGCGGGATGGGGTCCTCCGCCACGGCGATCGTCACCGGGATCGTCGCGGCGCAGGCGCTCGCCGGCGGCGAGGACGTCGACCTCGGCTTCGCCAACGACCTCGCCAGCCGGCTCGAGGGCCACCCCGACAACGCGTCGGCCAGCGTCTTCGGCGGGGCGACGCTGTCCTGGTCGGACGACCCGCAGCGCGGGACCACCACCGTGCGCCTGCCGGTGCACCCCGACGTGGTCCCCGTGGTCTTCGCACCCTCGGCCCAGCTGTCGACCGCCCGGGCGCGGTCGGTCCTGCCGGCCTCGGTGCGGCTTGCCGACGCGGCCGCCAACTCCGCCCGTGCCGCGGTGCTCGTCCACGCCCTGGGGCAGGCCCCGGAGCACCTGCTCGCCGGCACGCGGGAGTGGCTGCACCAGGAACCGCGACGCAGCTCCTACCCCGCTTCGATGGACCTCGTCGACCGGCTCCGCGGCGACGGCCACGCGGCCGTCATCTCCGGGGCCGGGCCCTCGGTGCTCGTGCTGGCCACCAGCCGGACCGTGGACGTCGTCTGTGCCGGCGCCCCGGCCGGCTGGCGGGTGCTCACCCCGGACATCCCGGAGCGCGGCGCGTCGGCGCGCGTCCTGACCGCCCGCCGGGGGTAGCGGCGCACGGCCGACACGCGCCGGGTCCGGGCGAAGCGGAGATGACGGCCCAGGTGGGGGTGCTACATTGGGCGCAGCGCCGCAGGTGATGCCGGAAGATCGACCCGATGCCCCCCGCGGACCGCACCCCCACGACCGGGCCCTCCGTGAGCCGTGCCCCGCACCCCCTCACTGTTCTTCCCGTCCCGTGGACGTCACCGGCCAGACACGGCCACCCACCCCGGTCCGGTCCCGCAAGGGACGGACCATCGACGAGGGGAAGGATCCTTCGTGACCGATACCACCACCCTCGAGGAATCGACCTCGGCGCCCGCGCGCCGCTCGGGTTCGCTGACCGCGCTGCGGTTGGCCGAGCTGCAGGGTCTGGCCTTGAGCATGGGCATCACCGGCACCGCCAAGATGCGCAAGGGGGACCTCGTCCTCGCCATCAAGGCGCGCCAGAACGGTGAGAGCGGCCCCGCCGCCGCGCCCGCCCGCGCCACCGCCCGTGCGGCGGACGCCCCGCCCGCCCCGGTCGCCGACCGGCGCAACGACGACCGTGACTCGCCCCGCCGCGACGTGGGCGCCGGCGGGCACCAGGAGGACCGCGCCGGGGGGCGCCGCGACGACCGCGGGCCGCAGGACCGGCGTGACGGACAGCGCGATGGCCAGCGCGACGACCGGCGTCGTGACGAGCGCTCGCTGGAGGACCGGCGCGAGCCGCGCCGTGGGGACGGCCGTGAGGACCGGCGGGAGGACCGCCGCTCGGGGCAGCAGGGCCAGCAGCAGGGCCAGGGCCAGGGCCAGCAGGGACAGGGCCAGCAGGGACAGGGCCAGCAGGGACAGGGACAGGGTCAGCAGGGACAGGGCCAGCAGCAGGGACAGGGCTTCCAGAACTCGGGCGGTCAGGGTCCCCGCGACGACGACGGCGACGGCCGCGGTGGTCGCCGGCGGCGCAACCGCAACCGCAACCGCGACAAGCGCCGAGCGCCGGGCACCCCCGGCGTCGAGGGCGAGCCGGAGCCCCAGATCGCCGAGGACGACGTGCTCGTGCCCGTGGCCGGCATCCTCGACGTCCTCGACAGCTACGCGTTCGTCCGCACCACCGGCTACCTGCCCGGCAGCAACGACGTCTACGTCCCGCTCGGCATGGTCAAGCGCAACGGCCTGCGCAAGGGCGACGCCGTGACCGGAGCCATCAAGGTGGGCCGGGACGGCGAGGAGACCCAGCAGCAGACCGTGGGCGGGCGCAACAACCGGCAGAAGTTCAACCCGCTGGCCCGGCTCGACACCGTCAACGGCATGACGCCGGACGAGGCCCAGCGCCGGCCCGAGTTCGGCAAGCTGACCCCGCTCTACCCGCAGGACCGGCTCCGGCTGGAGACCGAGCAGAACATCCTGACCACGCGGATCATCGACCTCGTCGCCCCGATCGGGAAGGGGCAGCGCGGCCTCATCGTCGCCCCGGCCAAGGCCGGCAAGACGATGGTCATGCAGGCCCTGGCCAACGCCGTCACGACGAACAACCCCGAGTGCCACCTCATGGTCGTCCTCGTCGACGAGCGGCCCGAGGAGGTCACCGACATGCAGCGGGCCGTCAAGGGCGAGGTTATCTCCTCGACCTTCGACCGCCCCGCCGACGACCACACCACGGTCGCCGAGCTGGCCATCGAGCGGGCGAAGCGGCTCGTCGAGATGGGTCATGACGTCGTCGTGCTGCTCGACTCCATCACCAAGCTCGGCCGGGCCTACAACCTCGCCGCGCCCGCGAGCGGCCGGATCCTCTCCGGTGGTGTCGACAGCGCCGCGCTCTACCCGCCGAAGAAGTTCTTCGGCGCGGCCCGCAACATCGAGCACGGTGGCTCGCTGACCATCCTCGCGACCGCGCTCGTCGAGACCGGCTCGCGCATGGACGAGGTGATCTTCGAGGAGTTCAAGGGCACCGGCAACATGGAGCTGCGCCTGGACCGCCAGCTCGCCAACCGGCGCATCTTCCCGGCGGTCGAGATCAACAACTCGGGCACCCGCAAGGAGGAGATCCTCCTCGCGCCCGAGGAGCTGAAGATCATGTGGAAGCTGCGCCGCGTGCTGGCCGCGCTCGACAGCCAGCAGGGCATCGAGCTCCTCCTGGACCGGCTGCGCAAGACGCGCAACAACTACGAGTTCCTCATGCAGGTCCAGCAGACCAGCTCGATCAAGCTCGACGACGAGGACGACTGACCGCTCGCCGGGACCCGGACGGGGACCCGGTATGCCGGAAGGGCGGGCTCCCAGCCGGGAGCCCGCCCTCCGCGCGTGGCCGGTCCTGCGCGGGCCGGCCGCTGCGTCCGGCGTGATGCGCCGTCCTCAACTCCTCGATCGAGCATCCCGGCGCCTGGGGCGCACCGGGGTCCGCGAAGATTCGGGCGTCGTGGCGGTTGCCGGGCGGCTCGTGGGCGGCGGATGCTTGGGGGGTCCGTCGTGGTTGTCCTCGGTCACCCTGTGGTGCCTGTGAGCCTGTAATCGAGCATGAAGGCGGGGGGCTTCCGCGGGAACCGTGGATTGGTGCCTTGAGCCCGAGCGTCAGACTTCCTCTTTCTCCTGCCCTCCCCGCGGCGGACCCGCTGTGGTCCGATCAAGGAAGGGAGCGAAGGCGATGGACGTGATCCACCCGCGGTGTGCGGGACTCGACATCTCGAAGCGGGACGCGAAGGTGTGCGTCCGCGTTGCCGGGACGGGACGTGGGGGCGCGGCCGAGACCGTCACGACGTGGTCATCGGTGACCTCACAGATCCTGGCGTTGCGGGATCACTTGGCCAGCGAACAAGTGACCTGCGTGGTGATGGAGGCGACGAGCGACTACTGGAAGCCGTTCTATTACCTGCTGGAGGACCTTCCCGGCGCTGAGGTCATCTTGGTCAATGCCCGGCACGTGAAGAACCTGCCTGGCCGCAAGACCGACGTCGCGGACGCGACCTGGCTGGCGCAGCTCGGCGCTCACGGCTTGGTCCGGGGCTCGTTTGTGCCGCCCGAGCCCATCCGTCGGCTGCGCGACCTGACCCGGACCCGGACCTCGATCACCCGTGAGCGATCCCGCGAGGTCCAACGGCTGGAGAAGCTGCTGGAAGACAGCGGCATCAAGCTCTCGTCCGTGGCCACCGACATCATGGGTGTGTCCGGCCGATCCATGATCGAGGCCCTCGTCCGAGGTGACCGCGACGTCGTGCGCATGGCTGACTTGGCACAGCGACGGATGCGCGCAAAGATCCCGCGGCTGACCGAGGCCCTGGTGGGCCGGTTCACCGATCACCATGCCTTCCTCGCCCAGCTGCACCTGGACCTCATCGATCAACACACCAACGCGATCAACCAGCTGACCGACAGGATCGAGGAGGTCATGGAGCCCTTTCGCGGCTTCCACGACCTGGTCCGCACCATCCCAGGGATCGGCCCCTTGACCGCTGACGTGATCGTGGCAGAGACCGGCGCGGACATGTCTCAGTTCCCCACCGGGAAACACCTCGCCTCGTGGGCGGGCACGACGCCGGGGAACAACGAGTCCGCGGGAAAGGTGAAGTCCAGCCGCACCCGCCCGGGCAATCCCTACCTCCAAGGCGCCCTCGGCGTCGCGGCCATGTCGATCGCCCGGTCACCCGGCACGTACCTCAACGCCAGATATCGACGGATCGCGATGCGGAGGGGACCGCAGAAGGCCAACGTCGCGATCCAGCACGCACTGCTCGTCACGATATGGACCATGGGCACGACCGGCGCCGCGTACGACGACCCCGGCGCTGACTACTACACCCGACGACGCCCCGAGCAGGCAAAGCAACGCGCACTCCATCAACTCGAAGCAATGGGCTACCACGTCACCCTCGACGAGGCATCCTGAGCCCAACTCCGCGACACCTGGAGAGTGAATCTTCTCGTCAGGGTGCAGGACACGCCGACATCGCCGGTGTCCTCCCGGCGCGTTCTGCGAGGTCGACCGGGCCGACGCGGGTTCGGGCGGCGTCGCCCCGTCCTGCGGTCAGGCCCCGACCCCGCTGTCGGGCACGCCGCCGGCGCCCTCGGTCTGCGGCGGGCCGTCACCGGCGCGGTCGATGTCCCGGGGGCTTTCACCGGCGCGGGCAACGACGTCGCGGAGGTAGAGCATGCTCATCCGGATCGTCTCCGCGACTAGCTCCTCGTCGAGCTGCGGGCCGCGTCGGGCCAGCTCGATGAGGGGCCGGGTGCCGAGGATGAACACGCGGGCGGCCCGCTCCGCCTGGTCTGCGGCCAGGCGGGGCTCCCAGCCCCGCAGCAGGCCGGCGAAGGCGATGACGCCCCGGGCGTTGCTCTCCTCCGCGAGGCGCGCCAGCTCGGGCACGGCTGTCATGGCGTGCCGCAGCGCGAGCCCGCCGCGGTACTGAGAGCGCATCTGCACGGCCGCCGTGATCGACAGCCGCAGGGCGCCCTCCCAGTCTCCGAGCGCCACCGCCGCGCGCAGCGTCGGGCCGAGCGCCTCGGCGCGGGCGCGCTCGTAGCGCTCGAAGAGCTCGTGGACGATGGCGTACTTGTCGGGGAAGTAGGCGTAGACGGTCGGCACGGTCAGCCCGGCGCGGGCCGCCACCGCGTTGGTGTTCAGCCCGTCCCAGCCGGCCTCGTCCAGGATCTCCAAGGTGGCGTCGAGGATCCGCTCGTAGGTCGCCCGGGAGCGCGCCTGCACCGGTGTGCGCCGGCGGGCGCTGAGGTCTCGTGGTTCGGGAGGCACGGTCCAGTATTGCCCAACGCGCCGCCCGCCCGGGGCCGCGATGCCCGTCGGTCCGGTGCCGTTTAGGTGCTCCTGCGCCGCCTCTGGCAGACTGGACCGCCGGACCGGTTCACGGCACGCGCGCGTCGCGCAGGGGCCTGCATCGAGAGCGATGGGCCCGCCGACCCGGCCGACATGATGAGGAGCACCCCGTGAAGAAGGACATCCACCCCGACTACGTCGAGACCCAGGTGACCTGCACCTGCGGCAACACCTTCACCACCCGCAGCACGGCCAAGAGCGGCGCCATCCACGCCGAGGTGTGCAGCGCGTGCCACCCGTTCTACACCGGCAAGCAGAAGATCCTCGACACCGGTGGCCGGGTGGCCCGGTTCGAGGCGCGGTACGGCAAGAAGACCCCCGCCAAGTAGCGTCCCCGGTGCGCCGGCCCGACCCTGAAAAGGTCACGGCCGGCGCACCGTCGTCTGCGCCCCCCTCCCCGTCGCCCCCGTCCCCGTCGCCCCGCCGAGGTCCTCCGATGCTCGAGTCCGCCGCCGCCGCCGCGCGGGAGCACGCGGCGCTCGAGCGTGAGCTGGGCGATCCGGAGGTGGCGGGCAACCCGGACCGGCTGCGCGAGGTGACCAAGCGGTATGCCGCGCTGGGACCCGTCGTGACGGCATACCGGGCCTGGCTGACGGCGACCGGCGACCTGGCCGCCGCCCGCGAGCTGGCCACCGAGGACGCCGGCATCGCGGCCGAGGTGCCCGGGCTGGAGGCCGCCGCGGGGGCGGCGGGGGGGCGGCTGCGTCGCCTGCTGGTCCCCCGCGACCCCGACGACGACCGTGACGTCATCCTCGAGGTCAAGGCGGGGGAGGGCGGCGAGGAGTCCGCCCTGTTCGCCGGCGACCTGCTGCGGATGTACCTGCGCTACGCCGAGCGGCGGGGCTGGCGCACCGAGGTGCTCTCCTCGACCGAGTCCGACCTCGGGGGGTACAAGGACGTCCAGGTCGCGGTGAAGTCCCGCGGCACCCCCGGCCCCGGTGACGCGCCGTGGGCACGGCTGAAGTACGAGGGCGGGGTGCACCGCGTGCAGCGGGTGCCGGTCACCGAGAGCTCGGGGCGGATCCACACCTCCGCGGCCGGCGTCTGGGTGATGCCGGAGGTGGAGGACGCCGTCGAGGTCGACCTCGACCCCCACGACCTGCGGATCGACGTCTTCCGCAGCTCCGGGCCGGGTGGGCAGAGCGTCAACACCACCGACTCGGCGGTGCGCCTCACGCACCTGCCGACCGGCACCGTCGTCACCTGCCAGAACGAGAAGTCGCAGCTGCAGAACCGGGAGGCCGCGATGCGGGTGCTCCGCGCCCGCCTGCGGCAGCTGGCGCTCGACGCCGCGCAGGCGGCGGCCTCCGACGCGCGGGCGAGCCAGGTGCGCACCGTGGACCGGTCCGAGCGGATCCGCACCTACAACTTCCCCGAGAACAGGGTGAGCGACCACCGCACCGGCTTCAAGGCCTACAACCTCGACGCCGTGCTGCACGGCGACCTCGACCCGGTCGTGGAGTCGGCGGTCGCGGCCGACGAGGCCGCCCGCCTCCAGGCGCTGGCCGCCGGCTCCCCGGCGTGAGCGACCTGCGCGCCGCGGTCCGCGACGCGACCGAGCGCCTCTCGCTGGCGGGCGTGCCCTCGCCCGGGCCGGACGCCGTCGCGCTGGCCGCCCACCTGCTCGGGGTGGCGCCCGCAGAGGTGCGGCGCCGGATGGTGCTGGGGGCGCCGGCGCCGGAGGGGTATGCCGTGCTGGTCGCCGAGCGGGCCGCCCGCGTGCCGCTGCAGCACCTCACCGGCCGGGTGGGGTTCCGCCGGCTCGTCCTCGAGGTGGGCCCGGGCGTCTTCGTGCCGCGCCCGGAGACCGAGTGCGTGGCGGGCTGGGCCGTCGAGGCGGCCCGGGCCGCCCCGGCCGGCCGGGGCGTCGCGGCCGGCCGGGTCGTCGGGGCGGAGCCGGTGGCGCGGGCGGGGGCGGCCGGGGCGGGGCCCGTGGTCGTGGACCTCTGCACCGGCTCGGGGGCGATCGCGCTCGCGGTCAAGGACGAGGTGCCCTCGGCGCGGGTGTACGCCGTCGAGCTGAGCGACCTCGCGCACGCCTGGGCGCTGCGCAACCGCGACCGGCTGCGCCTCGACGTCGACCTGCTCCTCGGGGACGCCGCCACGGCGCTACCCGAGCTCGACGGCGGTGTCGACGTGGTGGTGGCCAACCCGCCCTACATCCCGCCGGGCGCAATGCCGGTCGACCCGGAGGTGCGCGACCACGACCCCGAGGTCGCCCTCTACGGCGGTGGCCCCGACGGCCTGCGCGTGCCGCTGGCGGTGGCGGCCCGCGCGGCCGGACTGCTCCGCCCCGGGGGAGTGCTGGTCATGGAGCACGCGGACACCCAGGGGCGGACGCTGCCCGCGGCCCTGCGGCGAGCCGGCGGCTGGAGGGAGGTGGCGGACCGGGAGGACCTGACCGGGCGCCCGCGGGCGGTGCTCGCCACGCGCGCCTGAGCACCCGGAATACCCTTGGGCACCATGAGCCCGGTCTTCGACTGCACCACCGAGGAGGGCCGCCGCGAGGCGGTCGCCAAGGCGGCGGTCGGCGCACGCTCCGGAGCCCTGGTGGTCCTGCCGACCGACACCCTCTACGGCATCGGCGCCGACGCCTTCTCCCACGAGGCCGTGACGGCGCTGCTCGACGCCAAGGGCCGCGGGCGCGAGATGCCACCGCCGGTGCTCGTGCCGGACGCCCGCACGGTCGACGGCCTCGCGACGGACGTCCCGCCCTACGTGCGCGACCTGGTGGCCGAGTTCTGGCCCGGCCCGCTGACGCTGGTCCTGAAGGCCCAGCCCTCGCTGGCCTGGGACCTCGGTGAGACGGCCGGCACCGTGGCGCTGCGCATGCCGGACGACGAGGTGGCCCTGGCCCTGCTGCAGGAGGTCGGGCCGATGGCCGTGAGCAGCGCCAACCGCACCGGCCACCCCGCCAGCCGCACGGTGGTCGAGGCGGCCACCCAGCTGGGCGCCGCGGTGGAGTTCTACCTCGACGGCGGGCCGGTGCGCGGTGGGCTGGCCTCGACGATCCTGGACTGCACGCGCGAGGACCCGGTGGTGCTCCGGCACGGCGCGGTCTCGGAGGAGGCGATCGCGGCCATCCTCGCGCGCTCGCTGCCGAGCGCGGACGACGGGCTCGTCGACGGGCCCGAAGCCGGGCTGGACGACGGGCCCGACGGCGACCTCGACGAGGGGCCCGACGGCGACCTCGACGGCGACCCTGGAGCCCTAGAGTGGGCGCCGGACCGGCCCGGCGACGGCACCGACACCCCCACCGCGACGCAGGAGAGCACCCGAGATGAGTGAGACGTTCTACGGCTCGGACTTCGCCGCGCTGCGGTCCTTCGACCCGGACATCGCCGGGGTGCTGATCTCCGAGCTCGACCGGCTCCGGGGCGGCCTGCAGCTCATCGCCAGCGAGAACTTCTCCTCTCCACGGGTGCTGACGGCGCTGGGGTCCACGCTGTCGAACAAGTACGCCGAGGGCTACCCCGGACGGCGCTACTACGGTGGGTGCTCCGAGGTCGACAAGGCCGAGGAGATCGCGATCGAGCGGTGCACCTCGCTCTTCGACGCCGAGCACGCCAACGTCCAGCCGCACTCCGGCGCCAGCGCCAACCAGGCGGTGTTCGGCGCCTTCCTGTCCCCGGGCGACACCTACGTGGCGATGTCGCTGCCGCACGGCGGCCACCTCACCCACGGGGCGAAGGTGTCCTTCTCCGGCCGGTGGTTCAACCCGGTCCACTACGGCGTCGACAAGGACACCGAGGACATCGACTACGACCAGGTCGAGGCGCTCGCCCGCGAGCACCGCCCCAAGGTGATCCTCGCCGGGGGGTCGGCCATCCCGCGCCGGATCGACTTCGAGCGCTTCCGTGCCATCGCCGACGAGGTCGGTGCGATCTTCTGGGTCGATGCGGCCCACTTCATCGGCCTGGTCGCCGGCCGGGCGATCCCGAGCCCGGTGCCCCACGCCGACGTCGTGAGCTTCACCACCCACAAGGTCCTGCGCGGGCCCCGGTCCGGCGCCATCGTGTGCAGGGCCGAGCACGCCACCGCCATCGACAAGGCGGTGTTCCCGCTCATGCAGGGCGGCCCGCAGATGCACTCCGTCGCCGCCAAGGCCGTGAACTTCAAGGAGTGCGCCACGCCGGAGTACCGGCAGTACGCCGCGCAGGTGGTCCGCAACGCCCAGGTCCTCGCCGAGTCGCTGGGGGAGCGGGGCATCCGGCCCACCACCGGCGGCACCGACACCCACCTGTCCCTCCACGACCTGCAGCCGGTCATGGTGACCGGGGTCGAGGCCGAGGCCCGGTGCGACGCCGCGGGCATCACGCTGAACAAGAACGCCATCCCCTTCGACCCGCAGAAGCCGAACGTCGCGTCGGGGATCCGGGTGGGCACGCCGTGCGTGACCACCCAGGGGATGGGAGAGGACGAGATGCGCACCGTCGCCGACCTCATCGCCCGCGCCGTGACCACGGGTGACCGCGACCCCGGGCACCCGGTGTCGCGGGCGGTGCGCGCCGAGGTGTCCGAGCTCGTGGTGCGGTTCCCGGCATACCCCCGCTGAGGTGACCGCGCACGGGCGTCCGGCCGAACGGGGAGCCGGCTGAGTGCGCGAGTACCTCTTCCTCGTCACCGTGGCGGCCATCGTCACCTACGTCGCGACGCCGTTCCTGCGCTCGGTCGCGGTGCGGGCCCGGGCCTTCACCCCGGTCCGCGACCGGGACGTCCACTCGGTCCCCATCCCGCGGCTCGGTGGGGTGGCGATGTACCTCGGCTTCGCCGCCGCGCTCCTCGTCGCCTCGGTGCTGCCCTACAGCAAGCAGATGTTCGCCGGCGGCGAGCTCTACGGCGTGCTCGCCGGCGCGACCATCGTGTGCGCGGTCGGCGCGCTGGACGACATCCGGGAGATGGACTGGCTGGTCAAGCTCGCCGGCCAGCTCCTGGCCGCCGGCGTGATGGCCTTCCAGGGCGTGCAGCTGTTCTCGCTGCCGTTCGGGCAGACGTACGTGCTGCCGGCACCGGTCCTGGTCGGGCTGACGATCTTCTTCGTCATCCTCTCGACGAACGCGGTGAACTTCGTCGACGGCCTCGACGGCCTGGCCGCCGGGGTCGTCGGCATCGCGGCGCTGTCCTTCTTCGGGTACGCCTACCTGCTCGCCAACACCTACCGCCCGCCCAACGTCTTCACGTCGGCGGCGTTCATCGCCGCCGCCCTGCTGGGCTGCTGCATCGGCTTCCTGCCGCACAACTTCCACCCCGCCCGGATCTTCATGGGTGACAGCGGTGCGCTGCTCCTCGGGCTGCTCCTCGCCGCGGCGATGATCTCGCTCACCGGCACCGTGCAGGGGGCCGACGTCAGCACGAACACCACGGCCGCGACGGTGCTCCCCCTGCTGTTGCCGATCGCGATCATCCTGCTGCCGCTGGTCGACGTCCTCCTCGCGGTCATCCGTCGCACCCGGCGCGGCCAGCGGCCCTGGCAACCGGACGCCCAGCACCTCCACCACCGGATGCTGCAGTGGGGTCACGGGCACCGGCGCGCCGTCCTGCTGCTCTGGTTCTGGGCGGCGGCCGCCTCGGTGGGCGCGGTGTCCTTCGTCTTCCTGCCGCCGGTGGCGGCCCTGGCCCTGCTGCTCGGGATGCTGCTGACCGCGGGGGGGCTCACGCTCTGGCTGCCCCGGGCGACCGTGGCCGGGCGCGAGCCCCGGGTGCACTGACCGCCGGTATGCCGGTGCCGCCCGTGGGTGCCCCGACCGGTGCCGTGGTTGGGCGACCCACCCGGCCTTGTGATAGTTTTCACAAGACCGACGACGGCCACGTCCAGGAGGAAGCGGGGCAGCTGGTGGCGACGACCGGGCCGGGCGCCCACGTGACGCCGGCAGGTGCACCGTTCGCGGTGCTGCTGCGTGGCGCCCTGTGGCCGTCGCTGCTGGCCGGAGCCGTCGCCGTGGTCGTGCTGTGGCTGACGCGCGGGACGGACGGCCTGCTCGGCGGGTCCCTCGGCGTGCTCGTCGCCGGGGCCTTCTTCGCCTCCGGGCTCGCCGCGATGTCGCGTCTGGTGCGCGACGCGTCGCCGCTCGTCGTGGTGCCCGCCGCCCTGGCGGTCTACCTGGGCCAGACCATCGCCCTGCTGCTCGTCATCGTGCTGCTCGGCGACGCTGCGTGGCTGGATGGAACCGCGTTCGGGGTCGCGGTCCTCGTGGTCGCGCTGGCCTGGCAGCTGTTCCAGGTCCTCGCCTTCGTGCGCGCCCGGCGACCCGTCTTCGACGAGCCGGCCGACGCGTCCACCGCGACGGTCCTCGACCGGTGAGCGAGCACCCCGGGGCCGGCGAGGCCCCCGACCCCCGGCCCGCCACGCGGGAGGAGGAGGACCACCCGCGGCTCGAGGAGGCGCGGATGTGGAACGTGGTGTCCTACCTCCTCAGCGGCCCGATCCTCTTCGGCGGGATCGGCCACGGGCTCGACCTCTGGTGGGGCACGTCATGGCTCGTGGCGGTCGGGATCCTGGCGGGCATGGCCCTGTCGATGTACCTCGTGTGGTTCCGGTACGGTACGTCGTGACCGCCGCGCCAGACGTGATGGTTCCCGGCCGTGGCCGCCGAAACCGGTCGGCCGGAGCCCTGTGACAGTGCATGCGCGGTCGACGACTCGTGACGAGGAGAGCACGTGAGCTGGAACCTGCTGGCCGCCGGCGTCCAGGCCGCCGGAGGTGACGGCGAGGGCTTCGTGGCCCCCACCCCCGAGGAGTTCTACCAGCCGCTCATCGGCTCGGGCGACTGGGCGATCACCCGCCCGATGGTCGTGGCCGGGATCTCCGTGGTGATCATCGCGTGGTTCCTCGTGGCGACGACGCGGAAGGCGACGGTCGTCCCGGGCAAGGCGCAGTGGGTCACCGAGTCCGTCTACAACGCGGTCCGCAACGGGCTGGCGCGCGACATCATCGGCAGCAGGGACTTCCTGAAGTTCGTCCCGCTGCTCTTCTCGCTGTTCACCTTCATCCTGCTGAACAACCTCTTCGGCATCATCCCGCCGGTGCTCTTCCCCACGATGAGCCGGATCGGCTTCCCCATCGCGCTGACGCTCTTCGTCTTCGTGGTCTACCACGTGGTGGGGGTCCGCAAGCACGGGCTGGCCGGGTACTTCGCGCACATGGTCCCCACTGGCCTGCCGAAGGCGATGCTGCCGCTCATCATCCCGCTCGAGCTCCTGACCTACTTCGTCACCCGCCCACTCACCCTGGCCCTGCGACTCTTCGGCAACATGTTCGCCGGGCACCTGCTGCTGGTCCTGTTCATCCTCGGTGGCGAGTACCTGCTGTTCGAGAGCGCCGGCATCGGCATGAAGGTCGCCGGGATCGGGTCGTTCATCCTGGCCTTCGTCATGACGGCATTCGAGGGGCTGATCCAGTTCCTTCAGGCGTACATCTTCACGCTGCTCGCCGCGACCTACATCGCCGGGAGCCTCGCCGACGAGCACTGACCGCTGCCGGGCCCCCGGCCCGGGAGGCACGACCCACAACTGAAGATGCCCAACGAACACCGGGTGGCGAACGGTCGTCCGGACCACGGAGAGAACGAAAGAGGACCCTCATGCAAGGCAACATCGCCATCCTCGGCTACGGCTTGTCGGCGATCGGCCCCGGTGTCGGTATCGGCCTGATCTTCGCCGCGTACATCAACGGCGTCGCTCGCCAGCCCGAGGCGCGCGGCATGCTGCAGGGCATCGCGATCCTCGGCTTCGCCCTCGCCGAGGCGCTCGCCATCTTCGGTCTCGTCCTCGCGTTCGTCTTCCGCTGACCGACCCGACGGCTCGACCAGACCCGTCCGCTTCCCGCCCAAGGAGACCCCCGTGCAGCACCTCAGCGGAGCCGTGAGCCTGGTGTCCGCCGACACCACCGGCGAGCGGCTGCCGATCCTCCCCGTGATGAGCGAGCTCATCTTCGGCACCATCGCGTTCGCGATACTGCTGTGGATCGTCACCAAGAAGGTCGTGCCGAACCTGGAGCGCACCTACGCCGAGCGAACCGCGGCGATCGAGGGTGGCATGAACCAGGCGGAGGAGGCCCAGGCCAGGGCGGAGGCGGCGCTGCAGCAGTACCAGGCGCAGCTGCACGAGGCCCGCGCCGAGGCCAACGCCATCCGCGAGGAGGCCCGTGAGGAGGGCGCCTCGATCGTCGTCGACATGCGCGCGCAGGCGCAGGCCGAGGCCGGCCGCATCACCGAGTCGGCGAAGCGGCAGATCGAGGCCGAGCGTCAGCAGGCGGTCGTCCAGCTCCGCGGCGAGGTGGGCCGGCTGTCCACCGAGCTCGCGAGCCGGATCGTCGGGGAGTCGCTGCACGAGGAGACCCGGCGCTCAGGGATCGTCGACCGCTTCCTCGCCGAGCTCGAGTCGGGAGCCATCGCCCCGGAGAAGGTCGGGGAGCGCTGATGCGAGGGTCCTCCCGCGGGGCCGCCACCGCGGCGGCGGAGGCCCTCGAGCACGCCCTGTCCCGTTCCACCGACTGGGCCGGCATGGCCGACGACCTCTTCGCCGTCACCACCCTGCTGGACGGCAACGCCGCGCTGCGGCGCGCGATGGCGGACCCCTCACGCGAGGGGGACGCCAAGCGCGGGCTGGCGCGCAGCCTGCTCGCCGGCCGGGTCCGGGAGGAGACCGCCGACGTCGTCGCCGAGGTGGCCGGCCAGCGCTGGGCGGCCGAGGGTGACCTGACCGACACCCTGGAGCACCTGGGTGCCTCGGCGTTCCTGGCGCTCGCCGAGCGGGAGCACCGGATCGACGCGGTGGAGGACGAGCTCTTCCGCTTCGAGCGGATCGTCGCCGCCGACGAGCGGCTGCGCGACACGCTGTCGGCCCGCAACACCAACAGCGAGGGCAAGGTGTCCCTGGTGCACGGCCTGCTGGCGGGTCGGGCGGCGCCCGAGACCGTGCGGCTGGTCGAGCAGGCGGTCCGCGTGCCACGCGGCCGGCGCCTGGACCGCGTCCTCACGAACTACCTCGAGCTGGCCGGTCAGCGCCGTGAGGAGCTGACGGCGCTCGTCCGCGTGGCGGCCCCCCTCACGGCTGCGCAGTCGGCCCGCCTGCGCAGCGCGCTCGAGCGCGTCTACGGCAAGCCGGTGGCGCTCCAGATCGTCCTCGAGGAGGGCGTCATCGGCGGCATCCGGGTCCAGGTCGGCGACGAGGTCGTCGACGGCACCATCCTGCGGCGGCTCGAGGAGGCCCGGCGACACCTCGCCGGCTGAGCCCGCCCCCCGACCACACGAACGCCGCCGGCCCCGCGAGGGCCGTGACCTCAGGAGAAGAAGACACATGACGGAGCTCTCGATCCGCCCGGATGAGATCCGCGAGGCCCTGGACAGCTACGTCCAGTCCTACGAGCCCGGCACGGCCACCCGTGAGGAGGTCGGCCGCGTCCTGGACGCCGGTGACGGCATCGCCCACGTCGAGGGGCTGCCGTCGGCGATGACCAACGAGCTGCTCCGCTTCGAGGACGACACGCTCGGCCTGGCGCTGAACCTCGACGTCCACAACATCGGGGTCGTCGTGCTCGGCGACTTCTCCCACATCGAGGAGGGGCAGGAGGTCAAGCGCACCGGCGAGGTCCTCTCCGTCCCGGTCGGCGACGCCTTCCTCGGCCGGGTGATCAACCCGCTCGGCACCCCCATCGACGGTCTCGGCGACATCGAGTCCACCGAGCGGCGGGCCCTGGAGCTCCAGGCGCCCAGCGTCGTGCAGCGCAAGTCGGTCCACGAGCCGCTGCAGACCGGCCTGAAGTCCGTCGACGCCATGACCCCGATCGGCCGCGGCCAGCGCCAGCTCATCATCGGGGACCGCCAGACCGGGAAGACCACGGTGGCCGTCGACACGATCATCAACCAGAAGGAGTTCTGGGAGACGGGGGACCCGACCAAGCAGGTCCGCTGCATCTACGTCGCCATCGGGCAGAAGGGCTCGACGATCGCGTCGGTGCGGGCCACCCTGCAGGACGCCGGGGCGATGGAGTACACGACCATCGTCGCGGCCCCGGCCTCCGACGCCGCCGGCTTCAAGTACCTCGCCCCGTACACCGGCTCGGCGATCGGGCAGCACTGGATGTACCAGGGCAAGCACGTCCTCATCGTCTTCGACGACCTGTCCAAGCAGGCCGAGGCCTACCGCGCGGTTTCCCTCCTGCTGCGCCGCCCGCCGGGCCGCGAGGCCTACCCGGGCGACGTCTTCTACCTGCACAGCCGGCTGCTCGAGCGCTGCGCGAAGCTCTCCGACGACCTCGGTGCCGGGTCGATGACCGGCCTGCCGATCATCGAGACCCGGGCCGGCGACGTCTCCGCCTACATCCCCACCAACGTCATCTCCATCACCGACGGGCAGATCTACCTCCAGGCGGACCTGTTCAACGCCAACGTCCGGCCCGCCGTCGACGTCGGCGTCTCGGTCTCCCGCGTCGGCGGTGCGGCCCAGATCAAGGCGATGAAGTCCGTCGCCGGCCGTCTCAAGCTCGACCTGGCGCAGTACCGCGCGCTCGAGGCGTTCGCCATGTTCGCCTCCGACCTCGACCCGGCCTCCCGCGCGCAGCTCGCGCGCGGCGCCCGCCTGGTCGAGCTGCTCAAGCAGCCACAGTCGGCGCCGTACCCGGTCGAGGAGCAGGTCGTCTCGGTGTGGGCCGGCACCAGTGGTCGGCTGGACGACGTCGCCGTCGACGACATCCGCCGGTTCGAGCGGGAGTTCCTCGGCCACCTGCGCCGCAACAAGGCCGACCTGCTCGCCGCGATCCGCGAGACGGGGACGTTCGAGACCTCGACCGAGGAGGCCCTCTCCGCGGAGCTCGACGCCTTCAAGCGGTCCGGTTTCGAGCCCTCCAACAAGGAGAACATCCCGGTGGGCGACGAGGCGGAGGACAAGGCGGCCGACAAGGCGCTGGACCCCGAGCAGGAGAAGATCGTCAAGCAGCGACGCTGACCGGCCCGCCGCCCCCGGGCGGCACCCGTGTCCACGTCGGCTCGCAGCCATCGGCACCACCGCACGACAGGAAGGCGAAAGCGCATGGGAGCGGAGATCCGGGAGTACCGGCAGCGCATCCGGTCCGTGAGCGCGACCAAGAAGATCACCCGCGCCATGGAGCTCATGGCGGCCTCACGCGTCGTGAGGGCCCAGCAGGCCGTTCGCGAGTCGGTGCCCTACTCGCGCGCCCTGACCCGCGCGGTGTCGGCGGTCGCGACCTTCTCCAACGAGGACCACCCGCTGACGACCGAGAAGCCCGACGTCAGGCGGGCCGCGGTCGTCATCCTCACCTCCGACCGCGGGCTCGCGGGCGCCTACAGCTCCTCGGTCATCAAGGAGAGCGAGCGGCTGATCGCCCACCTCACCGAGAAGCAGGGCAAGACCGTCGTGCCCTACCTCGTGGGACGGAAGGTCATCGGCTTCTACAAGTTCCGGAACCGCCCGTACGCCGCGGAGTGGAGCGGCTCCTCGGAGCAGCCGACCTTCGAGCTCGCCAAGGAGATCGGGACCCGGGTGGTCCAGGACTTCCTCACCGACGAGGCGGAGGGGGGCGTGGACGAGGTGCACGTCGTCTTCACCCGGTTCCGGTCGATGATGACCCAGGAGCCCGACATCATCCGCATGCTCCCGCTCGAGGTCGTCGAGGGCACGGAGGCGCCGGACCCCGATGACCTGCTGCCGCTCTACGCCTTCGAGCCCAGTGCCGACGAGGTGCTGGACCTGCTGCTGCCCAAGTACGTCAACGCCCGGCTGTTCAGCTGCCTGCTCATGGCGGCCGCCTCCGAGCTCGCGGCCCGGCAGCGGGCGATGAAGTCGGCGACCGACAACGCCGAGGACCTGATCCACAAGTACACCCGGCTGGCCAACCAGGCCCGCCAGGCCGAGATCACCCAAGAGATCAGCGAGATCGTGGGCGGCGCCAGCGCCCTCGCCGAGAGCACATGAGTGAGAGAGAGACCATGACCGCCACCGCCACTGACACCGCAGCCCCGGCCGACGCCTCGGGCGGCGTCGGGCGCATCTCCCGCATCATCGGCCCGGTCGTCGACGTCGAGTTCCCCGGCGACGCGATGCCCGAGCAGTACAACCTCCTCACCACCGAGGTCGAGCTCGCCGGTGAGACGAGGTCGCTCAACCTCGAGGTGGCCCAGCACATCGGCGACAACCTCATCCGCGCGATCTCGCTGCAGCCCACCGACGGGCTCGTCCGCGGCACCCCGGTGCGTGACACCGGGGGCCCGATCACCGTGCCGGTCGGGGACGTGACGCTCGGCAGGGTCTTCAACACCACGGGCGTGTGCCTGAACCTCGAGCCCGGCGAGACGCTGGACGTCAAGGAGCGCTGGGGCATCCACCGCCCCGCGCCGGCCTTCGACCAGCTCGAGCCCAAGACCCAGATGTTCGAGACCGGCATCAAGGTCATCGACCTCATGACGCCGTATGTCCTCGGCGGCAAGATCGGGCTCTTCGGCGGCGCCGGCGTGGGCAAGACCGTCCTCATCCAGGAGATGATCGCCCGCGTCGCCCGCGACCACGGCGGGGTTTCGGTGTTCGCCGGGGTGGGCGAGCGCACGCGCGAGGGCAACGACCTCATGGTGGAGATGGAGGAGGCCGGGGTCCTCGGCCAGACCGCCCTCGTCTTCGGCCAGATGGACGAGCCGCCGGGCACCCGGCTGCGGGTCGCCCTCTCCGCGCTGACGATGGCGGAGTACTTCCGGGACGTCCAGAAGCAGGACGTCCTGCTCTTCATCGACAACATCTTCCGCTTCACCCAGGCCGGCTCCGAGGTCTCCACCCTCCTCGGGCGGATGCCGTCCGCGGTCGGCTACCAGCCGACCCTCGCCGACGAGATGGGCGTGCTCCAGGAGCGGATCACCTCCACCCGTGGTCACTCGATCACCTCGATGCAGGCGATCTACGTCCCCGCCGACGACTACACCGACCCGGCGCCGGCGACGACCTTCGCCCACCTCGACGCCACCACCGAGCTCTCCCGTGAGATCGCCTCGCTGGGGATCTACCCGGCGGTGGACCCGCTGGCCTCCACGAGCCGCATCCTCGACCGGCGCTACATCTCCGACGCGCACTACGACACCGCCCTGCGCGTCAAGGGCATCCTCCAGCGCAACAAGGAGCTGCAGGACATCATCGCCATCCTCGGCGTGGACGAGCTCTCCGAGGAGGACAAGATCCTCGTCAACCGCGCCCGCCGGATCCAGCGGTTCCTCTCGCAGAACACCTACGTGGCCAAGCAGTTCACCGGCCTCGAGGGCTCCACGGTCTCGCTGCCCGACACCGTCGAGGCGTTCACGAAGATCTGCGACGGTGACTACGACCACGTCGGCGAGCAGGCCTTCTTCATGTGCGGCGGGCTCGACGACGTCGAGCGCCAGTGGGCGGAGATCCAGAAGACCCTCTGACCTCTCCCGCCCCTCGGACCCACGTCGTCGGGCCGGCACCGCACGCGGTGCCGGCCCGACGGCATACCGGCCGGTCGGCGGGCACCTCGTCGGTCTCTTCGTCCCCGTCGGCCGGCGCCGGCGGCGGGTCCGGCACGACGACCTACGCGGAGAACATCGGCGTGATGGCCGCGACCCGCGTCTACTCCACGGCGGCGTACTGGCCGCCGCCGTGGTGGCCCTGCTCCTGTCCTTCTCGCCGACGTTCGGGGCGCTCATCGCCACCGTCCCGCCCGGTGTCCTCGGCGGGGCGGCGACCGTGCTCTGATGTCCGCGGTGAACCGGTCCAGCGGCGCGGTCCCGGTGCCCGAGGCCGACGTCGACGAGGACCTCAGCGCCGGGAACCGCACCTGAGGGCCGGGCCGACCCGCGGCGGCGACGGGCGGCCCGCGGCGGCCCACCCGCCCCCGCGGCCCTGCCGTCGGGGTGGCCACCGATAGGCTGGCCCCGCCACCCGAGACCACCGGAGGACCTCCGTGAGCCAGCTCCACGTCGAACTCGTCGCCGCCGACCGCCGGGTTTGGGAGGGCGAGGCCCATTCGGTGAGCGCCCGGACCATCGAGGGCGAGCTCGGGATCCTGCCCGGCCACACCCCCCTCCTGGGCGTGCTCGTCCAGGGCGAGGTCCGGATCCACGACGAGGGGCCGGTCCGCACCGCCGTCGTCGACTCCGGCTTCCTGTCCGTGGACCACGACCGGGTCACCATCGTCGCGGAAGCGGTGGACGCCTCGGGGATCGGCTCCTGAGCCCCGGCCCCCGGCCGTCCTGAGCACCCAGCGCAGCCCACGCCATGTCCGCCCTCGTCGCCGCCGAGGTCGTCCTGGCGAGCCTGCTGCTCCTCGTGCTGCTGGTCCTCGCCTTCGTCTGGCTGAGACGGCGGATCATCGCCGACGGGGGACCGCTGCTCATGTGCGCCCTGTGCACCCAGGCCGAGCCGCGCTGGCGGCTCGGCCTCGTGCGTCTGACCGATGACACCTTGGAGTGGTTCAGCGTGGTCGGGCCGTCCGTGCGGCCGGCCTACTCGTGGTCGCGCCACCATCTGGACCTGGCGTCGCCGGAGCCGCTGGGGGACCCGATCCCCGGCCTGCCCACGGACGCGGTGACCGTGAGCGGCCACTGCGGCCCCCTGCCCTGTGGGCTGGCGCTCAGCCCGGCGGCGAGCACGACGGTCCGGGCGTGGCTGGAGAGCTCGCCCCCGGGGTTCAACGTCAACGTGGCCTGAGCGGGGCCTCCGCCCGCCCGCCGCCGGGCTTCCAGAGCACGTCACCGCCGGCGTCCAGGTTTGCGACCCGGGCGAGGACGAAGAGCAGGTCGGACAGCCGGTTGAGGTATGCCGCGGTGACCGGGCTCACCCCGCCCTCGCCGCGCGCCGTGCCCGGCTCGGTCCCGAGCGCCTCGATGGCCGCCCAGGTCGTGCGCTCGGCGCGGCGCACGACGGTCGTGGCGTGGTGGAGGGTGGCGGCGCCGACGCTCCCGCCCGGCAGGATGAACGAGCGCAGCGGCTCCAGCCGCTCCAGGTAGGTGTCGCAGGCGGCCTCGAGCTCGCCCACCCAGGCCGCGTCGACGCGCAGCGGCGGGTGCTCGTAGTCCTCCTGGAGCGGGGTGCACAGGTCGGCGCCGACGTCGAAGAGGTCGTTCTGCACCCGCAGGAGCACCGCCCGGACGTCCTCGGGCAGGCTGCCGGTCGCCACGGCGACGCCGAGCACGGCGTTCGCCTCGTTGACGTCGGCGTAGGCGGCGAGCCGGACGTCGGTCTTGCGGGTGCGGCTGAAGTCGCCGAGCCCGGTCGTCCCGTCGTCCCCCGTGCGCGTGTAGATGCGGGTGAGGTTGACCATGGCAGCAGCCTGTCAGATCGCGCCGGGCGCCTCGCCGGACCGGCGCCGGAACACCCGCCGCCCCCGCCGGGCCACCCGGTGTGGGCACTCTCACCGGCCGGATCCCTGCCGGGCCGTCCGGCCCCGCCGGTACGGTTCGAGCATGCCTCCCGTCTCCGACGCGCCCACGCCGGCGGCCGAGCCGACCCGCCCGGCCCGCGACCGTCCCTGGGTCATGCGGACGTATGCCGGCCACTCCAGCGCCGCCGCGAGCAACGCCCTCTACCGGCGGAACCTCGCCAAGGGCCAGACGGGGCTGTCGGTCGCCTTCGACCTGCCCACCCAGACCGGCTACGACCCGGACCACGTCCTCGCCCGCGGGGAGGTCGGGAAGGTCGGGGTCCCGATCTCGCACATCGGTGACATGCGGGCCCTCTTCGCCGACCTCCCGCTCGGCCAGATGAACACCTCGATGACCATCAACGCCACGGCCATGTGGCTGCTCGCGCTCTACCAGGTGGCCGCGGAGGAGCAGGCGCGGGCCGCGGGGGAGGACCCGGCCGCGGTGGTGCGGCAGCTCGCCGGCACGACGCAGAACGACATCGTCAAGGAGTACCTCTCCCGGGGGACCTACGTCTTCCCACCCGGCCCCTCGCTCCGGCTCACCACCGACGTCATCTCCTACACCGTCTCGGCGATGCCGACCTGGAACCCCATCAACATCTGCAGCTACCACCTGCAGGAGGCGGGTGCCACGCCGGTGCAGGAGATCGCCTACGCCCTGTGCACGGCGATCGCGGTCCTCGACGCGGTCCGGGACTCCGGTCAGGTGGCGGCCGACGCCTTCGGCGACGTGGTGGCGCGCATCTCCTTCTTCGTCAACGCGGGCGTCCGCTTCGTCGAGGAGATGTGCAAGATGCGGGCCTTCGTCCAGCTCTGGGACGAGCTGACCCGCGAGCGCTACGGCGTCACCGACGTCAAGCAGCGGCGGCTCCGCTACGGCGTCCAGGTCAACAGCCTCGGGCTGACCGAGGCCCAGCCGGAGAACAACGTTCAGCGCATCGTCCTGGAGATGCTCGCGGTGACGCTCTCCAAGGACGCCCGGGCCCGGGCGGTCCAGCTGCCAGCGTGGAACGAGGCGCTCGGCCTGCCCCGCCCGTGGGACCAGCAGTGGTCGCTGCGGATGCAGCAGGTGCTCGCCTTCGAGTCCGACCTGCTGGAGTACGGCGACCTGTTCGCCGGGTCGGTCGTGGTGGAGACCAAGGTGGCCGAGCTCGTGGAGGCGGCGCGTGCCGAGGTCGACCGGGTGCAGGACATGGGCGGCGCCGTCGCGGCCGTCGAGAGCGGCTACATGAAGTCGGCCCTGGTCTCCTCCCACGCCCTGCGCCGTCAGCGCATCGAGGCCGGCGAGGACGTCGTCGTGGGTGTCAACCGGTTCGAGGCCACCGAGCCCAACCCGCTCACCGCGGACCTCGACACGGCCATCCAGGCCGTTGACCCGGGGGTCGAGGCCGCGGCCGTCGAGGCCGTGCGCCGCTGGCGTGCCGAGCGCGACGCCGACCCGGACCGCGGACCGCGGGCGGCCGCCGCGCTCGAGCGGCTCCAGCGCGAGGCCGCCTCCGGCACCAGCCTCGTCGCCGCCTCGCTGGAGTGCGCGCGGGCCGGGGTCACCACGGGGGAGTGGACCGGGGCGCTGCGTGAGGTCTTCGGTGAGTACCGCGCCCCGACCGGGGTGTCCGGGTCGGTCGGTGTGGCGGACCAGGCGACCGGTCAGGGGCTGGTCCCGGTCCGCGACGCCGTCCGGCGCACGAGCGAGGAGCTCGGCGAGCGGCTGCGGCTGCTCGTCGGCAAGCCCGGGCTCGACGGCCACTCCAACGGCGCCGAGCAGATCGCCGTGCGTGCGCGCGACGCGGGCTTCGAGGTGGTCTACCAGGGCATCAGGCTCACGCCGGAGCAGATCGTCGCCGCGGCCGTCGCCGAGGACGTCCACCTCGTCGGCATCTCGATCCTCTCCGGCTCCCACATGGAGCTGGTCCCCGACGTCCTGCGTGGCATGCGCGAGGCCGGGGCGGAGGACGTCCCGGTCATCGTCGGCGGGATCATCCCCGAGGCCGACGCCGCGGCGCTCAAGCGGATGGGCGTCGCCGAGGTCTTCACCCCCAAGGACTTCGGGCTGAACGAGATCATGGCCCGCTTCGTGGAGGTCATCCGCGACTCCCGCGACCTGCCGGCCCTCGAGCGCGCCACCGCCGCCGCCGGCTGAGCGGCGCTCACCCGGGGAGGACGGCGGTCCCCGACGAGCCGTCGGCACGAACCAGGGCGTCGACGTCGTCGAGCGAGCCGATGACGGCGCTGCGGCCGGTCCGGCGCACGAAACGCGCCGCCGCGGCCACCTTGGGGGCCATCGACCCCGCCGAGAACGTGGTCGGGTCGAGGTCGTCCGGCGCCACCCGCGTGAGGCGACGGGCGTCCGGGCCGCCCCACCCGGCATACACGCCGTCCACGTCCGTCGCGATGAGGAGCAGGTCCGCTCCCAGCTCCTCGGCGAGGAGTGCCGCGCACAGGTCCTTGTCGATGACGGCCTCGACCCCGTGGAGGCGGCCCTCGTCGTCGAACATCGTGGGGATGCCCCCGCCGCCCGCGCACACCACGAGCGTGCCGGCGTCCAGCAGCAGCGCGATCGGCCGGATCTCGAAGATGCGCTGGGGCAGCGGGCTCGCGACCACGCGGCGCATGCCGTCGCCGTCCGGCGCGAAGGCCCAGCCGAGCTCGGCCCCGACCGCCTCGGCGGCCTCCCGGTCGTAGACGGGGCCGATGGGCTTGGTCGGGTGCTCGAACGCGGGGTCGTCGGGGCGGACCTCGACCTGGGTGAGCACCGTGGCCATCGGCAGGTCGTGGGGAAGGACGTTGCCGAGCTCCTGCTCGATCAGGTAGCCGATCATGGCCTCGGTCTCGGCGCCGAGGACGTCGAGGGGGTAGGGCGCGACGTCGGTGTAGGCGGCCTGCTGGAGCGCGAGCAGCCCGACCTGCGGACCGTTGCCGTGGGCGACGACGACCTCGTTGCCCGGGACGATCCGGGCGATGCGCTCGCAGGCCCGGCGGACGTTTGCCGCGCTGGGTCTCGGCGTCCATCGGCTCCCCGCGACGGAGCAGGGCGTTGCCGCCCAGGGCCACCACGATCCGCACCGCGTCCTCCTCTGCGAACTGCACGCGTGCGAACTGGACCCTTGCGAACTGCACGCTTGCTGACTGGACGCTTGCCGACCCCGCGCGCGGGCCGCCCCAAGGACCTCAGAAGAGGCGGTGCTCGCTGTCGTCGGTTCCCTTCAGGACGTCGTAGTCCAGGACGACGCAGCGGATGCCGCGGTCCTGGGCGAGCGTGCGCGCCTGCGGCTTGATGGCCTGGGCAGCCAGCACTCCACGGACGGGTGCGAGGTGCGGGTCCCGGTTCATCAGCTCCAGGTAGCGCGTGAGCTGCTCCACGCCGTCGATCTCGCCGCGGCGCTTGATCTCGACCGCGACGCTGCGGCCCTCGTCGTCGCGGCAGAGGAGGTCCACCGGGCCGATGGCCGTCATGTGCTCCCGCCGCAGGAGCGTCCAGCCGTCGCCGAGGGTCGTGATGTGCTCCGCGAGCAGCGCCTGCAGATGGGCCTCGACGCCGTCCTTGACCAGCCCGGGGTCCACGCCGAGGTCGTGCGCGGAGTCGGAGTGGACCTCGTGCAGGCGGACCCGCAGCCGGTCCTCGGACCTGGCCTGCCGCACCACCCACACCGCGGTCACGCCCTCGGCCGCCTCCTGCGCGTCCGGCTCCACCTCGGCCATCGTGCACGGGGGCGCCATCCAGTTCAGCGGCTTGTAGGACCCGCCGTCCGAGTGCACCAGCACCGACCCGTCCGCCTTGACGAGCAGCAGACGCGTCGCGAGGGGCAGGTGGGCGGTGAGGCGCCCGTCGTAGTCGACGCTGCACGACGCGATGACCATCCGCACGAGCGGTCATCCTACGTCGCGTGGGGTGGGACACCCGCCACAACCGTTGCACCCCCGCCGCCTCCTCGCGCAGACTTCTGGAAAGGAGGAGCCCATGCACGAGGCACTGGCCACGCTCGCCCTGCTCGGCGGGACGATCTACGCCCAGTACGTCGGCCTGCGCTGGGTCGCCACCGGCCAGGCCCCGGCCGCCGTCCGTCCGCTCGTCTCGGCCGCCGACCGGGCGGTCGACCGGCGCCGAAGGCGCCCGGAGGCCCTTCCTCCGGTGCTGCTGGGCCTGGAGCTCCGCCGCCTCGCCGCGCACATCCAGCGCGTGGAGGGCAGCGACCTCCCGCACAAGGCGGCACGGCTTGCGGCCGGCCGCGCGGCATACGACGCCGTGCTGCTGGACTACTGCGAGCGCGTGGACCTGCCCGTCCCGGAGTCGCGGGTGCCGCTCTCGGGGGGCGAGCGGTTCCAGGCGGAGGAGGCCCTCATCTCGGCGGGCCACGGCTGGTAGAGCGACGCCCGGGTGTTTACCATCACGCCCCGGACGCCTCGTGGTCCGAGCGCGCCTCTGCGACGATCGGGGAATGGCGAGAAGGATCACGAAGGTCGGTGTCGTCGGGCTCGGGATCATGGGCGGGGGGATCGCGGAGGTCATGGCCCGCTACGGCCATGAGGTCGTGGGGGTCGAGAAGGACGAGGCGGCCGTCGAGCGCGCCCGGCAGCTCGTGGAGCACAGCGCGGCGCGCGCGCTGGCGAAGGGCAAGGTGACCGAGAAGGAGCGCGACGCCCTGCTCTCCCGGATCACCTACACCACCCGGCTCGAGGACTGCTCGGACTGCCTGCTCGTCGTCGAGGCGGTGCCCGAGGACTTCGACCTCAAGCGCGAGATCCTCACGGCGCTCGACGCGGTGGTCCCCGAGGACGCGGTGCTCGCGACGAGCACGTCGGCGCTGTCGGTCACCGAGATCGCCGTGACGACCACGGACCCCAAGCGGGTCATCGGCTTCCACTTCTTCAACCCGCCGACCGTCCTCCAGCTCGTCGAGGTGGTCCGAACGGTGATGACCGCCGAGGACGTCGTCGAGGACGTCGTGGCCTTCGCCGAGGACATCGGCAAGCACCCCATCGTCGTGGGCGACAAGGCCGGCTTCATCGCCAACGCGCTGCTGCTCGGCTACCTCAACCACGCCGTGTCGATGTACGAGAACCGCTACGCCTCCCGCGAGGACATCGACGCGGCGATGCGGTTCGGCTGCGCCTACCCCATGGGGCCGCTCGCCCTGCTCGACCTGATCGGGCTCGACGACGCCTACGCCATCCTCGAGCTGATGTACAGGGAGGGCCGCGACCGCCTGCACGCGCCGGCCCCCATCCTCAAGCAGATGATCAGCGCCGGGCTGATCGGCCGGAAGTCCGGGCGCGGGTTCTACACGTATGCCGCACCGGGCAGCCCCGAGGTGGTCCAGGACCTGGGCACCGCGGCTCCCGCCGCGGCCGGCGGCGAGACGCGCGCCATCAGCCGGGTCGGGGTCGTCGGCTCCGGGACGATGGCGGGCGGCATCGTCGAGGTCTTCGCCAAGGCGGGTCTGGACGTCGTCTTCGTCGCCCGCGGCGAGGACAAGCTCGCCGGCGTGGTGCAGCGGATGGGCAAGAACCTCGGCAAGATGGTGGACAAGGGCCGGATGACCCGGGAGGACGCCGACGCCGCGCTGACCCGGGTGAGCGGCAGCACCAGCCGCGAGGACCTGGCCGACGTCGACCTCGTCGTGGAGGCCATCGCCGAGGACCTCGAGGTCAAGCAGCAGCTCTTCCGGGACCTCGACCGGATCTGCAAGCCGGGCGCGGTGCTGGCGACCACGACCTCCTCGCTCCCGGTCGTGGACTGTGCGCGCGCGACCAGCCGGCCGCAGGACGTCGTGGGCCTGCACTTCTTCAACCCGGCGCCGATCATGAAGCTGGTCGAGGTGGTGCACACCGTCTCGACGGCGCCGGACGTGGTCAGCACGGCCCAGGCGCTGTGCAAGCGCATCGGCAAGCACCCCGTGACGTGCGGCGACCGCTCCGGCTTCATCGTCAACGCCCTGCTCTTCCCCTACCTCAACGACGCGGTGCGGATGCTGGAGGCGCACTACGCCTCGGCGGACGACATCGACACGGCGATCAAGCTCGGCTGCAACCTGCCGATGGGGCCCTTCGAGCTGCTCGACGTCGTCGGGCTCGACGTCTCGCTGGCCATCCAGCGGCAGCTCTTCACCGAGTTCCGCGAGCCCGGCTTCGCGCCGGCGCCGATGCTCGAGCACCTCGTCACGGCCGGCTACCTCGGACGCAAGACCCGCCGGGGATTCCGCACCTACGCCTGACCGGCCCCCCCGGCTCCACACCCCGCCCACACGACCGCGCGGGTGTCGCCGGGTCGAGATCGCAGAACACGCCGACGCGGGCGCCACGACGTCGGCGTGTTCTGCGATCTCGACCACCGGGCGCGCCACGGCCTGTGGATGAGGGCGGGGTCGACCCCCGCCTGACCGGCAGGGTGGGCGGGTGTCGAAGCGCCGCCCCCGCGCGTTCCCGGACCGCCCGTTCACCGTGGGCGAGCTCGCGGAACTCGGTATGCCGTCCTGGCACCTCCGCGACCCGCTCCTGAGCTCGCCCACCCGAGGCGTCCGGTCGTCCGTGCCCCTGGAGGGAGTGCTGGAGCGGGCGCGTGCGGTGCAGCTCGTGCTGCCCGCGGACGCCGCCTTCTCGCACGTCACCGCGGCCCAGCTGTGGGGGCTGCCGCTCCCGCGGTGCGCCGAGGCCCAGCGCACGCTCGACGTCCTCCGTCCGGCCGCCGCAGCGGCCAGCCCCCGACGCCGCGGATGCCACGGCCACCGCGGTGACCGGGCCGTCGAGGAGCTGCACGGCGTGCGGGTGGTGTCCCTCGCGGACACGTGGTGCGACCTCGGGGCGGTGACGGCCCGCGGCCTCGGGCTGGAGGACCTGGTGGTCGTCGGCGACCACGTGGTCGACCGGCTGGACCGGGGACTGGGGCCTGCGGACGGCGAGGAGCCGGAGTGGCTGCGCGCCGTGGTGCGCAGCGCCGAGGAGGCCGAGACGGGGGCCCGCCCACGGTTCGGCGAACCCGCGCTGCGCGCCGCCCTGGAGGCTCGGGTGCGACCTCGTGGCAAGCGCGTGCTCGTGGATGCCCTGGCGCTGGTGCGCTCCGGCGCCCGGTCCCCGATGGAGACCAGGGCCCGGCTCGTCGTCACCGGCGCCGGGCTGCCCGAGCCGGAGCTCAACGCCGTCGTCGAGGCGCGCGACGGTGGCTTCCTCCTGCTGGGCGACCTGGTCTGGCAGCGGCAGCGGGTCGTCGCGGAGTACCAGGGCGAGGCCGCCCACGCCGGCATCCGGCACCGCAGCCGGGACGCCGCGAGGATCAGGGCGGCCCAGGCCGAGGGGTGGAGCGTGGAGGAGATCTTCGCCGAGGACATGTTCCAGCGGCCTCGGCGCGTCGCCCTGCTCCGCCGTCTGGCGGCTCGGCTCGGCGTGGACCCGGAGACGCTGGACATCCGCTGACATCCGCTGACATCCGCTGACATCGCCGGCTTCGGCCGGCGCCCGCCGTCGAGTTCGCAGGACACGCCGAGGCACGATCACTCCCGTCGGCGTGTCCTGCGAACTCGACTGGCACGGCACCCCGACCCGCAGCGCTCCCGCACCGGCACACGGCACCAGAACGCCGGCGGGGCTGCGGGGCACGGCACCCCGAGCCGGAGGGGGGCAGCGAGCCGGGGGCAGCGAGCCGGGGAGGGCAGCGAGCCGGAGGGGTGCAGCGGGCCGGTGACGGCCCGGATAGCGTGGGCGGCGTGACTCCAGCGGTGCTCCCGAGCCGGGCCAGGGTCGTCGTCATCGGCGGCGGCGTCATCGGTGCCTCGGTCGCCTACCACCTCGCGCTCGAGGGTGAGACCGACGTGCTGCTCCTCGAGCGCGACCGGCTCACCTCCGGCACGACGTGGCACGCGGCCGGCCTGATGACCTGCTTCGGCTCGTTCTCCGAGACCTCCACCGCGATCCGGCTCTACTCCCGAGACCTCTACGCCCGGCTCGAGGCGGAGACCGGGCTCTCCACCGGCTTCCGCCCCGTGGGGCTGCTCGAGGCCGCGGGCGAGCAGGAGCGCCTCGAGGAGTACCGCCGCGTGGCCGCGTTCCAGCGCCACCTCGGCCTGGAGGTCCACGAGGTGGGCCCGCGCGAGATCGCCGAGCTCTTCCCCCTCGCCCGCACCGACGACCTGCTGGCCGGCTTCCACGTCCCCGGCGACGGGCGGGTCAACCCCGTCGACCTGACGATGTCGCTCGCCAAGGGTGCCCGGATGCGGGGGGTCCGCGTCCTGGAGGGCGTCGCCGTCGACGAGGTGCTCACCGACGGCCGCGAGGGGGTCACCACCCGCGGCTCGGTCACCGGGGTCCGCACGGCGCTCGGGGACGTCGAGTGCGAGGTGGTCGTCAACTGCACCGGCATGTGGGCCCGCGAGCTCGCCGCCCGCAGCGGCGTGGTCGTCCCGAACCAGGCGGCGGAGCACTACTACCTCATCACCGACACCCTGCCCGGGATGAGCCCGGACGCGCCGGTCTTCGAGGACCCCGCCTCCTACGGCTACTACCGCGAGGAGGGTGGCGGGATGATGATCGGGATGTTCGAGCCGGTCGCGGCACCGTGGCGCGTGGACGGCATACCGGCGTCGTTCTCCTTCGGCGAGCTGCCCCCGGACTGGGAGCGGATGACGCCGTTCCTCCAGAAGGCGATGGCCCGCGTCCCGGCCGCGCTCGAGGTCGGCGTGCGGACCTTCTTCTGCGGCCCGGAGTCCTTCACGCCCGACCTCTCGCCGGCGGTGGGGGAGGCGCCGCACCTGCGCGGCTACTTCGTCGTCGCCGGCCTGAACTCCGTGGGCATCCTCTCCGCCGGCGGCCTGGGCCGGCTCCTCGCCCACTGGGTGGTCACCGGCCGTGCCGACGTGGACACCACCGGCATCACCCTGGACCGCTTCTCCCGCCACCAGCTCACCCCGCGGCACCGCGCCGAGCGCACCCGCGAGATCCTCGGCACCGTCTATGCCGCCCATCCTCCGGGCACCCAGCTGCGCTCCGCGCGCGGCCTGAAGCGCTCGCCGCTGCACGACCGGCTGGCGGCGCAGGGGGCCGTGTTCAGGGAGGTGACCGGGTGGGAGAGCCCGGACTGGTATGCCGTCCCCGGCGGCCCCGCGACCGCCTCGCCCTCGTGGCGGCGCCAGCCCTGGTGGGAGAGCTGGGAGGCCGAGCACCGGGCGGTGCGTGAGGGCGTCGGCCTGATCGACATGTCCTTCATGGCCAAGCTCCTCGTGCAGGGGCCCGACGCCGGGACGTTCCTGGACCGGGTCTCCGCCGGCGACGTCGACGGCCCCGCCGGGGTGATCACCTACACGCAGTGGCTGCGCGACGACGGCTGCGTGGAGGCCGACGTCACGGTGGCCAAGCTCGCCGCCGACTCCTTCCTCGTGGTCGCCTCGGACACCGCGCACGGGCACGTCCTCGCCCACCTGCGCCGTCACGTCGGGGACGCCCGGTGCGCGGTCACCGACGTGACCGGCGGCTGGGCCCAGCTCAACGTGCAGGGCCCGCGCTCGCGCGAGCTGCTGCAGGAGGTGGGCGGCGCCGACTTCTCCACGCCCGCGTTCCCCTTCCGCGGGGTCCGCACCGTCGACGTCGGGCTCGCGGAGGTGCTCTGCGTGCGCCTGACCTACGTCGGCGAGCTCGGCTACGAGCTCTACGTCCCGACCGAGGTGGCCGCGCACGTGCACGAGGTGCTCCTCGAGGCGGGTGCGCCCCTCGGCCTGCGACCGGTCGGGCTGCGCGCGCTGGGCAGCCTGCGCCTGGAGAAGGCCTACCGCGACCACGGCCACGACCTCGACGACACCGACGACGTGGTCTCGGCCGGGCTGGCCTTCGCCGTCGCCCTGGACAAGGCGCGGGACTTCATCGGCCGCGAGGCGGTCCTCGCGGCGAAGGCGGCGGGCGTGCCGCGCCGCCGGCTGGTCCAGCTGCGGCTCCTCGACCCCGAGCCGCTGCTCGTGCACGGTGAGGTGGTGCACCGCGACGGGGTGCCGGTCGGCTACGTCCGCTCCGGGTCCTACGGCTGGACGCTGGGCGGTGCCGTCGGCCTCGCCATGGTGCAGGCCGACGAGCCGGTCACCCCGCAGTGGCTCCGCGACGGCCGCTGGGAGGTCGACGTGGCCGGACACCGGTGGGCCGCCGACGTGGCGCTGCGCCCCATGTACGACCCCACCAGCGGCCGGGTCCTGGTCTGACCCGGCCCGGTCCTCGGGCCCTGCCACCGCTCGCGCGCGTGGGATCATGGCGCCCATGCCCCGCCCGAACCGCCGCCGCCGCGACGAGCGGCCCCTGGCCCTCGGCGGCCCCGCCGCGGTGGCGACGCAGGAGTATGCCGGTGGGCGATGGGCGGTGCGCCACCTCTCGGGGGCGTCCTCGACCCGGGCCTACCTGTGCCCCGGGTGCTCCCACGAGGTCGCGGCCGGCGTGCCGCACGTCGTGGTGTGGCCGGTCGACGGCGTCGGCGGCGTGGACCAGCGACGGCACTGGCACTCCGGATGCTGGTCCGCCCGGGACCGGCGTCACCCCACCGGGGCCCTGCGTTGAGCGACCGGGCCCGCGAGATCCGCGCGAGCTCGATCCTGCCGGCACGCCGTGAGGACGTCGAGCTGCACACGGCCGACGGCCTGACCCTCGTCGGTGAGCTCGCCGTGCCGCTCGACCGGCCGCCGGTCGCCACCCTGATCACGCTGCACCCGCTGCCCACCCACGGCGGCTTCATGGACAGCCACGTCCTGAAGAAGGCGTCCTACCGGCTGCCGGCCCTGGCCGGCGTCGCGGTGCTCCGCTTCAACACCCGCGGCACCTCCTCACCGCGCGGCCGGTCGGAGGGGAGCTTCGACGCGGCCGACTCCGAGCGCTACGACGTGTCGGCCGCCATCGAGTTCGCCGAGTTCCACGAGGACCCGCCGCTCCCGCACCGCTGGCTGCTGGGGTGGTCCTTCGGGACCGACCTCGCGCTCATGCACGGCAACGACCCCTCGATCGAGGGGGTGTTCCTGCTGAGCCCGCCACTCCGGTTCAGTGCGGCGGAGCACCTGGAGGGGTGGGCCGACCGGCACGACGTCCCCGTGGTCGCGCTCGTGCCCGAGCACGACGACTTCCTGCAGCCGGAGGAGGCGAGGGAGCGCTTCGCCGCCGTCCCGCACGCGGAGGTGGTGGGGGTCGAGGGAGCCAAGCACCTGTGGGTGGGGGAGCCGTTCGTGCGGCGGGTGCTCGACGAGGTCGTGGCCCGGGTGGCGCCCGGCCGCGCCCCGCTGCCGACGACGTGGGACGGTCCGATGGAGCACGAGCCGCGACCGCTGGCGCGTGCCGCTACTGGTCGCGCTGCCGGGGGATGAGCACCTCTTCGTAGAGGAGCAGCAGGCCGGCGGCGAAGGGGATGGCCAGCAGCGCCCCGAGCACGCCGAGCAGCGTGCCGCCGGCCAGCGCGGCGACGACGGTCACGGCACCGGGCACCGAGACGGTGCGCTGCAGGATGCGCGGGGCGATGACGTAGTTCTCGATCTGCTGGTAGATCACGTAGTAGACCCCGGCGATCAGCGCGGACGCGGGGCGGTCGAACAGCGCGACGATGCAGACGATGACGGCCCCGAGCGTCGCGCCGATCATGGGGATGAGGCCGAGGAGCCCGACGGCGACCGCCAGCACTGCGGCATACGGGATGCCGACGACGGTCATCATCACCCAGGAGAGGACGGCGTTGGTGCTGGCGATGGCGGACTGGCCGATCGCGTAGGAGCCGGTGCGCCGCATGATCTCCTCCGACAGCGACGTCACCCGGGTCCGGCGGGTCGAGGGGACCATGGCGTACGCCGACTGCTTGATCCTGGGGAGCGAGGAGAGGAAGTACAGGGTCAGGACCAGCACGGTGAGGATCTGGAAGACGCCGGTGGCCAGGGCCCGGCCGGCCCCGACGATGCCGCCGAGCACGGTGGTGATGAAGTTCTGGTCGGTCAGGCGCGCCGTCAGCTCCTCCTGGACCTTGTCGACCACCTGGTACTGCCGGTCCACCCGGCGGACCCAGGAGGAGTCCAGGACGTCCTGGACGTAGGTCGGCGCCTGCTGGAGCAGCGCCGCGCCCTGGGTCACCGCGGGCGGGACCACGAGCAGCCCGATGGCGACGAACACGACGACGAGGCCGGCGAACGTGATGAGCACGGCCTTCCCACGGCTCACGCCGCGCCGCACGAGTGCCTCGACGATCGGGTCCAGCGCGAGGGTGAGGAAGGTGGCGACGAGGAGGATGGTCAGGGTCGTCGCCAGGCGCCCGAGGCTCTGCCACAACCCGATGGCGATGAGGGCGCCGAGAGCGCCGAAGAACCCGACCCACAGCGGCGACCGGCGGTTGAGCGGCCGGCCGGTGGGGCCGAAGCGTGAGGCGGACTCGTCGGCGAGCGCGTCCGGCGAGGCGGCCGGGGCCGCCGGGGCCGCCGGGTCGGCGTTCGCCGCCCGGCCCGCGCTCTCACGCCCCTCGGCGACGAGGCGCGGCGGGGGACTCGCCTCATCGGCGCGGTCGGTCGTGGTGGGGTCGGTCGCGGCAGGGTCGACGCGGTCGGTCGTGGTGGGGTCGTCCTCGAGCAGGTCCGCCCAGAGCGGCGGCTCGGCGCGACCCGGCGCCGCCTCGGTGTGCGCGGGCAGGGTGAACCGGTTGCTCTCGCGCAGCGCGGCCCGCTGCTGCTCACGGAAGGCGCGCCAGCGCGCCAGCTGGCCACCGGGCGTCACTCTGGTCACGCGAGCACCCTAGCCGGGACCGGGGCGCCACCCGGCGCGACACCCGAACCGGCCCGCCGGCCCGCCGGGCGGTCGCCGAGCGGTCAGGCGTCCCTGAAGCGGTTGATGGCCGGCTCGAAGCGGCTGCGCTTGTCGGGGTCGCTGACGCCGAGCCCCGCCTCGGGAGCGAGGGTGAGCACGCCGACCTTGCCCTGGTGCCGGTTGTGGTGGACGTCGAGCGCCGCCCGGCCCACGTCCTCGAGGGGGTAGGTCTTGGACAGGGTCGGGTGGATCAGGCCGCGGTCGATGAGCTCGTTGGCCTCCCACGCCTCGCGGTAGTTCGCGAAGTGGCTGGAGAGGATCCGCTTGAGGTTCATCCACAGGTAGCGGTTGTCGTACTCGTGCATGAAGCCGGACGTCGACGCGCAGGTCACGATGGTGCCGCCCTTGCGGGCGACGTAGACGCTGGCCCCGAAGGTCTCGCGCCCGGGGTGCTCGAAGACGATGTCGACGTCGTGGCCGCCGGTCAGCTCGCGGATCCTCTTGCCGAACCGCTGCCACTCCTTGGGGTTCTGCCGGGTGTTGTCCTCGTTCCAGAAGGCGTAGCCCTCCGCGGCCCGGTCGATGACGAGGTCGGCGCCCATGGCGCGGCAGATGTCGGCCTTCTCGGGGCTGGACACCACACAGATCGGGGTGGCCCCGCCCGCCAGCGCCATCTGGGTCGCGTAGGAGCCCAGGCCGCCGGATGCGCCCCAGATGAGCACCCGGTCGCCGAGCTTCATGTGCGCGCCGTTGTGGGAGATGAGCTGCCGGTATGCCGTGCTGTTCACCAGCCCGGGGCACGCCGCCTCCTCCCAGGTCAGGTGGCCGGGCTTGGGCATGAGCTGGTTGGCCTTGACGATGGCGAGCTCGGCGAGCCCGCCGAAGTTGGTCTCGAAGCCCCAGATCCGCTGCTCGGGGTCCATCATCGTGTCGTCGTGGCCGTCGGCGCTCTCCAGCTCCACGGACAGGCAGTGGGCGACGACCTCCTGGCCGGGCTTCCACAGGTGCACCCCGGGGCCGGCCCGCAGGATGACGCCGGCGAGGTCGGAGCCGACGACGTGGTAGGGCAGGTCGTGGCGCTTGGCGTAGGGGGAGAGCCGGGCGTAGCGCTCGAGGAAGCCGAACGTGGAGACCGGCTCGAAGATCGAGGTCCACACGGTGTTGTAGTTGATCGAGCTCGCCATCACCGCGACGAGCGCCTCGCCGGGGGCGAGCTCCGGCACCGGGACGTCGTCGATGTGCAGGGACCTGCTCGGGTCCTTCTCGCGCGAGGGCATCCCCTCGAACATGCCGACCTCGTCCTTGTGCACCGTGACGCCGCGGTAGGACTCCGGGACCGTCAGGCCCTCGTAGGTGTCCTGGCTGCGGTCACCGGACAGGATGGCCTCGCGGATCTGCTGCATGGGGACGACGCTCTCCTCGGTCGCGGGGGGGAAGCGGCGGTCCACGCCGCCACGCTCGCGAACCTAGCGGGGGCGCGGGCCGGGCGTCACCGGCTGAGAGAGCGCTCACCGGGTGATCTGGGTCACCCGCGGGAAGGGGCCGCGGTCAGTGCGCCCCGGCCGCCGGCTCCACCAGCTCGACGAGGATCCCGCCGGCGTCCTTCGGGTGGATGAAGTTGACCCGGGAGTGCGACGTGCCGCGCTTCGGGGCGTCGTAGAGCAGCCGGACCCCGCGCTCGCGCAGCGTCGCGCAGACCGCGTCGATGTCCGCCACGCGGTAGGCCATCTGCTGGATGCCCGGACCGCTGCGATCGAGGAACTTCGCGATCGTCGAGGCCGGGGTGAGCGGGGCGAGGAGCTGGATGGCGGAGCCGGAGCTCCCGACGGCCATCATCGCCTCGCGCACGCCCTGCTCCTCGTTGACCTCCTCGTGGGCGAGGGTCATGCCGAGGGTGTCGCGGTAGAACGCGACCGCCTCGTCGAGGTCGCGGACCGCCACGCCCACGTGGTCGATCGCGGTGAACAGCCCGTCCGTGCTCTCGTTCATGGCAGCAGCCTAGGACCGGACCGCGCGGCGCACACCTGCCGCCGGGTCGGCTGTGGCCGGTGCCACGCCGTCCGGCCCTTCGGTCGGAGCGGGGACCGGCGCTAGATTGGGACGGTTCCGCGGGCGCACCGCGGGGCCCCACGGACAACGACGTGCGAAAGGCCCACCCATGAGCACCGACCCCACAGTCATCGTCGCCGGCGCACGGACCCCGATGGGGCGGATGAGCGGCTCCCTGAAGGGCTTCTCCGGCTCCGACCTCGGCGGCTTCGCCATCCGCGGCGCCCTCGAGAAGGCGCACGTCGCCCCGGAGGACGTCGACTACGTCATCATGGGCCAGGTGCTCACCGCCGGTGAGGGCCAGATCCCCGCCCGCCAGGCGGCCACCAAGGCCGGCATCCCGCTCAGCGTCCCGGCCCTGACGGTGAACAAGGTCTGCCTGTCCGGCATGGACGCGATCGCGCTCGCCGACCAGCTCATCCGCGTCGGTGAGTTCGAGATCGTGGTCGCCGGCGGCCAGGAGTCGATGACCAACGCCCCGCACCTGCTGCTGGGCAGCCGCGACGGCTACAAGTACGGCGACGTGACCGTGCGCGACTCCATGGCCCGCGACGGCCTGCACGACGTGTTCACCGACCAGGCGATGGGCGCGCTGACCGAGGCGGCCAACACCGGCGACATCGAGTTCACCCGCGAGGAGATGGACGCCTTCGCCGCCCGCAGCCACCAGCTGGCCGCCAAGGCGTGGGCCGACGGCCGCTTCGACGACCAGGTGGTCGCCATCTCCATCCCGCAGCGCAAGGGCGACCCGGTCGAGTTCAAGTACGACGAGGGCGTGCGCGGCGACACCACCGCGGAGAGCCTCGGCCGGCTCCGCCCGGCGTTCGCCAAGGACGGCACCATCACCGCGGGGTCGGCCTCGCAGATCTCCGACGGCGCCTGTGCCGTGGTCGTGATGAAGAAGTCCCGGGCCGAGGAGCTCGGGCTCGAGTGGCTCGCCGAGATCGGCGCCCACGGCGTCGTGGCCGGGCCCGACTCCACCCTCCAGACCCAGCCCTCGGCCGCGGTCCGCGCCGCGTGCGCCAAGGAGGGCATCGAGCCGAGCGAGTTCAGGGTGGTCGAGTTCAACGAGGCGTTCGCGGCCGTCGGCCTCGCCTCGACCAAGGACCTCGGGCTCGACCCGGAGATGGTCAACCCCAACGGCGGGGCCATCGCCATGGGCCACCCCCTCGGCATGTCGGGTGCGCGCATCGTCCTCGACGTCGCGCACGAGCTGCGCCGCCGGGGTGGCGGCGTGGGCGCCGCGGCCCTGTGCGGCGGCGGGGGCCAGGGCGACGCGCTGATCCTGCGGGTGCCCGCCGAGAACGGCTGACCGATAGGCCGGCGCACCGTCGACGTCCCCGTCCTCGTCGAGCAGGCGAGGGCGGGGCGTCCGCGTGCGGTCGCCCGCCTGGTCTCCCTGGTCGAGGACGGGCACCCGGCGCTCCGCGAGGTGATGGCGGCCCTGGCGCCGCACACCGGGCACGCCCACGTCGTGGGGATCACCGGGTCGCCGGGTGTCGGCAAGTCCACGACGACGAGCGCGCTGGTCGGCGCCGTGCGCGCGCGCGGGGCGACCGTCGGCGTCCTGGCCGTCGACCCGTCCTCGCCGTTCAGCGGCGGGGCGCTGCTCGGTGACCGCATCCGGATGTCGGAGCACGCCACCGACCCCGGGGTCTACATCCGCTCCCTGGCCTCCCGGGGCCACCTGGGCGGGCTGAGCTGGGCCACCCCGCAGGCGCTGCGGGTGCTCGACGCGGCGGGGTGCGACGTGGTGCTCGTCGAGACGGTCGGCGTCGGCCAGTCCGAGGTGGAGGTCGCGGCCCTCGCCGACTCCACCGTGGTGCTCCTCGCGCCCGGGATGGGGGACGGTGTGCAGGCCGCCAAGGCCGGCATCCTCGAGATCGGGGACGTGCTCGCGGTCAACAAGGCCGACCGCGACGGCGCCGACGCGACCGTGCGCGACCTCACGCACATGACCGCCCTGGCCGGGCACGGGCGGGCGCCGGGCACCTGGCGCCGGCCGGTGCTCCGGCTCGTCGCCGCGACCGGTGCGGGGGTCCCCGAGCTGCTCGACGCCCTCGACCGGCACCTGGCCTGGATGCAGGAGCACGGGGTCCTGCGCGAGCGCCGGGTGCGCCGCGCGACCGCGGAGGTCGAGGCGCTCGCGCTGCGCCAGCTGCGCTCCCGGATGGCGTCGGCCGGGGCCGGCGGGGACGTGCCCCGGCTGGCCGGCGCCGTGGTCGACGGGGTGCTGGACCCGTATGCCGCCGCCGACGCCGTGGTGGCCGCGCTCACCTGAGGTGCCCAGCCGGCATACCGACGCACGTCAGGACGAGGCGAGCAGGCGGAGGACGGCACGCTCGAGCTCGGCCTGGCGCCGGTCCGGCGAGCGGACCCGGTCGTGGGTGAGGTCGATCGTGGTGCCGTTCTCATCGTGGTCGAGGACCCGCGGGTCGACGTGGGAGGCGCGGGCCACGGTGGGGGTGTTCCCGAGGTACGAGGCGACCTCCTCGATGGCCGCCTTGACGGCGAGCCTGCGGCCCCGGGCCGTGTCGCCGCGATCGGCCCGCTCGCCGCCGAGCAGCTCGGCGAGGTAGCCGTCGACCGTCGAGGCGGCGCCGCGTCCACCCGCGGGAGGGGGGCGAGACGGTGCGCAGCCGGACCATGCCGGGACGACAACCCGCGCCGCGGCGGTAACGTCCTCTCCGTGTTGGTCGCCTTCTCCGTCGCCCCGTCCGGCTCCGACGACGCGGGCGGGGTCGCCGACGCCGTCGCCGCGGCGGTCCGCGTCGTCCGCGAGAGCGGGCTGCCGCACCGCACGGACGCGATGTTCACCACGGTCGAGGGCGAGTGGGACGAGTGCCTGGCGGTGGTCAAGCGCTGCGTCGACGTCCTCGCGGAGCGCTCACCGCGTGTCTCCCTCGTGCTCAAGGCCGACGTGCGGCCGGGTCGGACGGGGGAGCTGACCGGCAAGCTCGACCGGCTCGAGGAGGCGCTCCGCCGCCACCCCTGACGGCTCTCGGGGACCGACGCGCCTGCCGGGGGACGTGGGCTGCACTAGCGTGCGGCTGTGCCCCGGGACGCCCGCCTGCCCTTCGACCCGATCGCGCGTGCCGCCGACCTGTGGCACGCGCGGTGGGGCGAGGGCTCGCGGGCGCAGTCCATGGCGACCGCCACCTCGCTGATGCGCGTGCAGCAGCTCCTGCTGAGCCGGTTCGACGCCGTCGCCGCCCGGCACGGCCTGACCTTCGCGCGGTACGAGGCGCTGGTCCTGCTCGCCTTCAGCCGCCGGGGGCGGCTGTCGATGTCGCGGATCGGGGAGCGGCTCATGGTGCACCCGACGAGCGCGACCAACATCGTGCAGCGGCTCGCCGCGCAGGGGCACGTGCTGCGGGTGGCCGACGAGGCCGACCGCCGCGTCACCCTCGTGGAGATCACGGACGCGGGTCGGTCCGCCATGGAGGCGGTGACCGCCGACCTGGAGGCGGCGGACTTCGGACTGGCCGCGCTCGACGAGCAGGAGCACGCGGTGCTGTTCGGCCTCCTGCGAGCGGTCAGGGTGGCGGCCGGCGACTTCGACGACGCCCCCACCGAGGACGCCCCGGGCGGCCGCTGACGAGGCCCCCGGATTTGGCCGCGGCCGTGGGTGTCGGTCATGGTGGAGGGAGCCGTACGAGCGGGCCGACGCGCGCGCCGCCCCCGACTTCCTCGTGAGGACCCCGATGCCCATTGCCGCCCTGCGGGCCGCCGGTGCCGTGCTGGCCGCCGTCGGTCTCCTGCTCGGCGTCGTCGCCGCCACGTATGCCGCCCGCCTGGGCGGCGACGGGACGGCGACCTTCCGCCTCGCCTCGCCCGACGCCCCGGTCGTGGTCGGCCCGTCGCTCCTGGCCCGGGTGGACGCCCCCGTCAGCGTCACCGCGACCGCCGAGCGGGGTGCGGCCTGGCTGGGGGTCGCCTCGGCGTCCGACGCGTCGGCCGTGGTGGGCGCGGCGTCCCACCAGCGGGTCACCGGCGTGAGCCTGACCGCCTGGACGGCGCAGGGTGCCACGGAGGGCTCGGGCGCGACGGTCGACGCCGCACGGCTCGACCGCTCCGACGTCTGGCTCCTGGAGAAGACCGGGTCGCGCTCGGTCACGGTCACGCTGCAGCCGCAGGAGCCGCCGGCAGCGGTCGTCGCCGCCGCGCAGGAGGGCGCGCTGCGCTCGGTGACGGTGAGCTGGCAGCACGGCCGGTGGGCCGCGCTCGCCTGGGGATCGCTCGCGCTCGCGCTGGCCCTGCTGGCCGGCGGCGCCGCCCTGCTGTGGCGGGCGCGTCCCGCACGGACGGGGGAGGGCCGATGAGCGGCCTGCGCCGGTCGCGGCGTCGCCGGGGAGCCGCCCTGGCGCTGCTCGGCGGGCTGGTCTGCGGGCTCGGCGCCGGCTGCGGCGCCGGGGACGCGGTCCTGGGGGTCCGTGACGTGCCCAGCGCCACGGTCTCCGGCGCCCCCCTCCCCGAGCCGGCCGCGGCCGACGTCGTGACCCGGGTGCTGGACGAGGCGGCGGCGGGGCGCACGGAGGCGCTGAGCGGCACGGCCCTCGACCTCGCCCGCGCGGCCGAGCGGGCGCGGACGGCCCCGCCGCCCCCCCAGCCCTCGCTCTCGCGCCCTCGGGAGCCGGACGTGCTCGCGGTGTCCCGGGGTCCGGCCTGGCCGCGGACCATCCTCGCCGCCACGACGGACCCGGTCGGCGAGGTCCCCACCCTGCACTGGCTGGTGTCCACCGGTGCCGCGGAGCCGTTCACGCTCGCGGCGTCGGTGCCGCTCCTGCCCGGGGCCTCGGTGCCGGCGCTGGGGCCGGTCGCCGGCGGCGCGCCGGCCCTCGCGCCCACGGAGCGGGCCGGGCTGGCGATGGCCCCCCGGTCCGCCCTCGAGGCGTATGCCGCGGCGCTGCAGCGCCCGCGCCCACGGACCACCCCGGGGGTGGCCACGGACGACGCGTTCGCGACCGCCCTGGCGACCGCCTTCACCGCGCAGCAGAAGTCGCTGGGCGCGCTGTCCACCGCGAAGGCGGAGCACGCGGTGGGACAGGACCGGACGCTCGCCCTGGGCCTCGCCGACGGCGGGGCCCTGGTCGTGGGACGGCTGGACCGGACCGACACCTTCACCGCCCGCCCCGGGGCCAGGCAGCTGCGCGTCCCCGAGAGCTACGTGCGGCTCGCCGGCCGTGCCACCGCGACGAGGTCCATCACGCTGACGACCCTCCAGCCGGTCGTGCTCGTGGTGCCGCTGGGCGACGGCACGGTGACCGCCGTGGCCGCCGGCGAGCAGCCCGCCGCGGCCGTGGCACGGTGACCTCGATCCCTACGGAAGAATCGACGACATGACGACCGGACCCATGAGCGGACCCATGAGCGGACCCACGAGCGGACCCACGAGCGGACCCAGCACCGGAGCGGCCTCCGGGGGCGGTCCCGCCAGCCCACCCGCCGGCGCCCGGGGTGCCGTCGACCTCTCCTCCATCCCCGGTATGCCGGGCAGCGGCGCCACGCTGCCGGGCGCCGGACCGTCGGTCCCGACGGGAGGGGACGGCATACCGGAGGGTCTGGTCGTGGAGGCGACCGACGCCACGTTCCCCGACGTGGTCAACCGCAGCCTCTCGGTCGCGGCGGTGCTCGTCCTGTGGTCCTCGCAGCACCCCGCCACCCGGACCTTCGCCGACGACGTCGCGCGGGTGGCCGCCGGCTTCGAGGGGCGGGTGCTCGTCGTCACGGCCGACCTGCAGACCAACCCGGCGCTGCTGCAGGCCTTCCAGCCGCTGCTGGTGCAGGCCTTCGGCCAGCCGACGATCCCGGCCGCGATCGGGCTGCTCAAGGGCCAGCCGGTGCCGCTCTTCCCCGGCGTCCAGCCGCCCGAGCAGGTGGCGGCGGTGCTCGACCAGCTGGTCCAGGCCGCGGTGCAGAACGGCGTGACCGGCCGGGTCGAGCTCGGCCACCCCGACGAGGACGCGGAGCTGCCCGCTCTGCACGAGGCGGCCTTCGAGGCCATCGAGGCGGGCGACCTGGAGGCCGCCGCCGAGGCCTTCGAGCAGGCGCTGGCCGAGAACCCCAAGGACGCCGATGCCGAGGCGGGCCTGGGTCAGGTGCGGCTGCTGCAGCGCACCGAGGGGGTGGACCTGGTCGCGGCGCGGGCGGCGGCCGCGGAGCGGCCCGACGACGTCGAGGCCCAGCTGCTGGTCGCCGACTGTGACGTCCTCGGCGGGCACGTCGAGGACGCGTTCACGCGCCTCGTCGACGTGGTGCGCGCGACGTCCGGGCCGGAGCGCGACCGGGCTCGGAGCCACCTGCTGGCCCTCTTCGCGGTCGTGGGCAGCGGCGACGAGCGCGTGCGCCGCGGGCGGACCGCGCTGATGAACGCCCTGTTCTGACCCTGATCTTTCAGCCGGGGTTCGGGTGGGCCTGATTTGGTGTCTTCGCGCTGTTAGTGGCCCTCTGCTTCGGTGTTTGGCGATGGGCGCGGCTGTGGGTTGTCGGTCAGCGGCGTCCGGGTGACCTGTGGAGCGC
>DASQFD010000072.1:0-2807 GCA_035633255.1 Dermatophilaceae bacterium | reverse complement strand
CGCATCGCGGTGACGAGCACGGCCGTGACATCGAGGACGTAGGCGTTGTACCGCCCGCAGAGTACAGTGATGAGTTTGGCGGCGCGGTCCGGCCGCACACCCAACGAGAGGAAGGACCGTCGTCTCACGCTGTCGAGAAGCCGTTGACCGATGGCCCCATCGCTGGACACCGGCGCCGCCGCGACGACGACGTGGGTGGACATCCGCGTCTGCAGCCCGGTGGTGTCAGCCCCCGACGTGGGGGAGTGGTAGTCGCCGCGGACGTCGTCGAAGACGAGGTCGAGGCCCGCCTCGCGCAGGACCTCATCGAGGCGTGGCCGGGCGGGTAGGGCGGGTAGGGCCGGGAACCGGACGCCGACCCGCCCGCGCAGCTCGCTGGGTGTCATCGGCTGCGCCGCGCTGATCCCCTTGAGTGCCAGCGCCGTTGCGGTGGCCTGCGCGAGGTCCCGGTGGTGCAGCTCAAGGGCCCCCGACACGCACGCCGTGGCGGAGGTGGCCGCGGCGAGACGGGCCAGGCGGGACGGTTCGACCAAGGCGGGGGAGCCGACCTGAGCGCGGGTGACGACCGCGACGAGCCGTTCCTGGACCCGCTCGGCGGGGACGACCGCGTCGGTGCCGGCTCCGGTGGCGCCGGCCTCGGCGACCAGGGTGTCGGCCTCCCGCCCCAACGACTCGGCGACGTCGAGGAGGTCCGGGCTCGTGCTGATCAGGTTGACCCGACCGTCCCGGCGGCGGGTGGTCAGTGTCTCGCCGGCGACGTCGGCCTTCGCCAGGGCGCGCCGCCGGTCGACGACGATGCGCAGGAGTCCGGCGGCCCGGCGTACCTCGTGGTCCACCTGCGCCGCCCCCGAGAGGCCTGGGGGTGAGGCAGCCTGCAGCAGCGCCAGGCTCAGCTCGTGCGCGGTCGCGACACCGCCGAGGTCGGAGAGGCGGCCATCGACGACGTTCTCCAGCAAGGCCACGGCATCGCGGGCCGCCTCGTCGGTGGCCCACGCCTCCTGCAGGGCGATCAGCAGTTGCGTGGCCCGAGCCGTTGTGCGGGCGGTGGGCAGGTTGGCCGCGAGTTGGGCCTGCGTGGCGAAGGCGTCGAGGTCCGTGCCGACGCCCAACACCAGCCGGACCATCGCCGTGCGGCTGGTGGAGCGCCGCGACCCGGTGTGATCAAGCAGGACCTGCGCGAGGTCGGTCACCGGCGGCAACGCTGCCGAGCCGGTCGTGCCCGGCGCGGCGCGGCGCACCCCCGCAGGATGCGCTATACGCCACTGCTTGGCCCGGGAGTTGATCTCCGTGCGCGTGGGTGCCGCTACTCCGGCAAGCCGGGCCAGCCGGATGGGGTCGACGACGATCAAGTCACCGACCGTGGTCAACGACAGCGGTTCGATGGCCGAGAGGGCGCGCGCCGACAGCCCGGCCCGCGCAAGGGCCGTGGTCGGGGTGGCGGCCGCGGCCAGCTCGTCGGCGTCCGCGGCGACGGTGGTTATCTCCTGGGGGAACGCGGCCCGCCACACGGCAAGCATGTCCGCGGCCGTGTGGTGCCTGCGGGTGGCGTCGCGAGCCAAGGCCCGGTCGAAGAAGGCCACGAGCGCGGGCGCGACAGCGGGGTCGAACATGTCCGCGGTGACGGTCGCCTCGTCGGGCACCGCCGCCGGGTGGGCGACGGGGTCGCCGTACACGGGCGTACCGCCGCTCGCCATCTCGAAGAGGACCACCGAGGCGGCGTACCGCTCGGCCGCCGAGTCGTACGTTGCTCGGGTGCCGGTGAGGAACGGGTCGAGGTACGGCGGGGTGCCCGCCGTCACCGCGGACGCGGGGGCTCGGGAGAGGGAGAAGTCGAACAGGACAAGGTGTTTGGCGCGATCCCTGCTACCGGCCGAGCGGGACTCACGCACGCCCAGGTTGGACGGCTTGATGTCGCGCTGATCGACACCGGCCGCGTCCAGGGCGACAAGCGCTTCGAGCAGGTCGGTGCCGTACCGCTCCAACAGGTCCAGTGAGAGTCTGGCTCGCTCCCGCAGCACCTCGGTGAGGGTCTTCTCCCCGGCGTTCTCCAGCAGCAGCGCTTGGCGTCCGTGGACGCTCAGCGGTCCCTCGACCAGGGCGACGAGCCTGGGGCTGCTCACCCTGCGCAGGACGTCGGCCTCCTCGGCCAGGCGTTTGGCGGCCTCGTCGTGCAACGCGACCTTCAGAACGCGGCGCAGTTCGGCCGTGGTCGCGAGGTCCGTCACGAGCAGGCCGAGCGCGGTCGAGCCCTGCCCGAGCCTGCGCTCGACACGGAAGCGACCGGCCAAGACATCCCCCGCCCGGGCTTCCAGGGGGTCGACGTCGATCTCGTCCCTCGCCGGCAAGTGCGTCTCGGCCGCGTCCAGGGTCGTCAGAAAAGTGCCCACGTCCGCCGTACGCGCACTCGGCGCCGGGCGGGTGGCCGCCAGGACCGCTTCGCGCAGTCCGGGGCCGATCTGCGGGACGTCCACAACCAGGTCGAGGCCCTGCTGCGCACGCAGACGATCAGCGAGGGCCGGCCCGCTGGCCGCCGGGGGCCGCCCGGCCAGGACGTAATACGCCAGCGCGCCGAGACCGAAGACGTCGATCCGGACCCGGTCGGCGGTCGCGCCCAACCAGGCGCCCTCCGGGGCGGTGAAGGAGTCGATCATCCACGCGTCGTCGGCGTCCTTCGGCGGCGTCGGGGTGTCGAGGTGTAGGAGTGAGGTGACGCCGTACGCGGCCCGGGCGGTGCCTGAGCCCTGGGCGGCCAGCCCGGCACTCTGCCAGTCCCCGACCAGGATCTTCAGCCCGCCGTGTCGATTCTC
>DASQFD010000071.1:0-6856 GCA_035633255.1 Dermatophilaceae bacterium | reverse complement strand
CGACCGACCCGGACGTGCGCCGGCACCGCACCCGCGTCACGGCGGCGCAGTTCCTCGCCGGGGGCGTGGACCCGAAGCGGTCCGCGGTCTTCTGCCAGAGCCACGTCCCGGAGCACACCGAGCTGGCCTGGGTCCTGGCCTCGCAGACGGCCATGGGCGAGATGAACCGGATGACGCAGTACAAGGACAAGGTCGCGCGGGGGCTGCCCGCGAGCGTCGGCCTGTTCACCTACCCGGTGCTCATGGCCGCCGACATCCTGCTCTACGACGCGGCGTACGTGCCGGTGGGGGAGGACCAGCGCCAGCACCTGGAGATCACCCGCGACCTCGCCGAGCGGGTCAACTGGCGCTTCGGGGAGGTGCTCGTCGTGCCGGAGCCGTACATCGTCAAGGAGTCGGCGAAGATCATGGACCTGCAGGATCCGACCGCCAAGATGAGCGGCTCGACCTCCTCGGACAAGGGGCTGGTGCTCCTCAGCGACGACGCCGGCCGGATCGCGAGGAAGATCCGCTCGGCGGTGACCGACACCGGGACCGAGGTGCGCCACGACCCCGAGGGCAAGCCCGGGGTGTCCAACCTGCTGGTCATGCACTCGGTCCTCTCCGGACGGCCGGTCGAGGAGGTGGCCGCGGAGTTCGACGGGCACGGCTACGGCGGCCTGAAGAAGGCGGTCGCGGAGGTCGTCGTGGAGGCGGTGGGGCCGTTCCAGCGGCGGATGGCCGAGCTGCTGGACGACCCGGCGGAGCTGGACCGGGTGCTCGCCGACGGCGCCGACCGGGCCGGGGAGGTGGCCGCCGCGACGATGGGGCGGGTGCGCGAGGCCGTCGGGCTGCTGCGCCCCCTCGGCGACCGACCGCGGGTTACCGGTGGGTAGGATCGTCGCCCGTGTCGACCTACGGCGTCGCGATCGCCATCCCCGCACCGTGGGGACCTGCCCTGCAGGACCACCGGAAGCGCTTCGGCGACCCGATCGCGGGGGCGATCCCGCCGCACGTGACCCTGCTGCCGCCGACCGCGGTGCCCGAGGCGGGCAGCGGTCCCTTCGTGGCACACGTCGGGCGGGTCGCTGCCGAGCACCCGACGTTCGACATGGTGCTCTCCGGCACCGGGACCTTCCGGCCGGTCTCACCGGTGGTCTTCGTCCAGGTCTCGCGCGGGATCTCCTCCTGCGAGCGGCTTGAGTCGGCCGTGCGGTCCGGCCCCGTGGAGCGGCGGCTGGACTTCAACTACCACCCGCACGTCACGGTGGCGCACCACCTCGGCGACGCCGCGCTCGACCGCGCGTTCGAGGAGCTCGCCGACTTCCGGTGTGCGTTCCCGGTGCGGGCCATCGACCTCTACGAGCACTGCCGGGATGACGTGTGGCGGCCTCGCCGCAGCTTCCCCCTCCTCGGCGCCTGAGGCGCGCTCGACGGTCCAGCGCTGAAACGGTCCAGCGGGCGGAGGGTCCAGCGGGCGGAGGGCTCAGCCGGCGGAGGGCTCAGCCGTCGGCGGAGGTGCGGCGCCGGGCCCGGCGCGCGCGGACGGCATACCCGAGCACCAGCGCCACGGACGCGGCCAGGGTCGCCGCGCCCACCCACGGCCCGGCCTCCGTCGTCCCGAGCGACGCCGCGGTCGTCGCGCGGGTGGGGGCGGGGTCCCCCGTGCCGGTCGCGCTGGGCGACGGGACCGGGCTCGCCGTGGCGCTCGGACTCGGCCCGGCGACCGGGGCGCGGGGCACCTCCCCGGGCTCGACGAGGCGCCCCACCGGCGTCACCCTCGGGCCGTGGCGGAACGCCCAGTCGAGCAGCGACGCGGTGGGGCGCCACCCGCCGTCGAGGCCGTACATCTCGGTGACCAGGTAGGTCTTCCCGCCGCGGCGGGCCGCCGCGATGAAGGTGCGGTGGGCGGCGACGGTGTAGCCGTTCTTGACGCCGATGGTCCCGGGGTAGTTGTAGAGCAGCCGGTTGTGGTTGCCGACGACGTAGGTGGTGGGCTTCCCGGTCTTCGGGTCGACCCGGCCGGGGAACCGCACCTCGCGCGTGGTGGCGTAGCGGACGTACTCCGGGTCGCGCACCGCCGCCCGGCCGATGAGCGCGAGGTCGTAGGCGCTGGAGACCTGGCCCGGCGCGTCCAGCCCCGAGGGGTCGCGCACCACGGTGTCGTGCGCCCCGAGCTCGCGCGCCCGGGCGTTGAGCTCCGCGACGGTGGCGGCGCGGCCACCATTCATCTCGGCCAGCGCGTACGCCGCGTCGTTGCCCGAGGCCATGACCAGGCCCGAGAAGAGCTGCCGGGCCGTGTAGGTCCGTCCCGGCAGCAGGCCGACCCGGGTGCCGTCCGCCGCCGCGTCCGCCTCGGTCGCCCGGTGCACGGCGTCCGGGTCGATTGTCGGGATCAGCGTCGTGGCGGTCAGCGCCTTCAGGGTGCTCGCCGGGCGGAGCCGGGCGTGCGGCGCCTTGGCGGCGAGGACCTCGCCGGTGTCGGCGTCGGCGACCAGCCAGGCGACGTCCCGGACCGCCGGAGGGGCCGGGACGCCCGCCGGGGCGTCGAGCACGACACCCATCGACGCGAGACGGGGGCCGCCGACGGAGCGGTCCGGGTCCACGGTGCTCGCCGGCACCGGCAGGGTCGGCGAGGGGCTGGGGGAGGGCGCGGGCGAGCGCCCCCCGGGGGCGGCGCTCGCGCCCGCACCTCCCGCACCGGCCAGGGCGGCGACGGCCGCCGCCACGGCCAGCATCCGTGCCGTCCGCCGCACCACCGCTCCCGGGTCGACTGGTTGAGCTCGCCGTCCGCCGGCGAGCCGGGCCCGCACCGAGCGGCCCGGGGCCACGCTACGACACCGGTGGCCCGTCGCTCCTGCGCCCCACCGCGGCAGCCGGTTCCGTGTGGGCCGTGGCCGTGGGGTCCGCCGCTCTTGCCTCCCACCGCGGCCGCCGGTTCCGGTATGGCCGTGGCCGTGGTGCCCTACCCTGCAGGCCATGCCTGCGACCGAGGGATTCTGGGCCGTCGTCCCGGCGGGCGGCGCGGGGACGCGGTTGTGGCCGCTCAGCCGGGCCGCCTCCCCCAAGTTCCTCCATGACCTCACCGGGCAGGGTCGCTCGCTCCTGCAGGCCACGGTCGACCGGGTGCGGCCCCTCGTCGGTGACCGCGTCGTCGTCGTCACCGGAGCGGTGCACGCGCAGGCCGTGCGCGAGCAGCTCCCGGAGCTGCCGCCGGGCCGGGTGCTCGCGGAGCCGTCGCCCCGGGACTCGATGGCCGCGATCGGGCTCGCCGCCGCCGTGGTGGAGCGAGAGGATCCCGACGCGGTGGTGGGGTCCTTCGCCGCCGACCACGTCATCCCCGACGCCGACGCCTTCCGGGCCTGCGTCGCCGAGGCGGTCGAGGTGGCGCGTCAGGGCTTCCTCGTCACCGTCGGCATCGCCCCGACCCATCCGGCCACCGGCTTCGGGTACGTCCGCTCCGGTGCGCCCGTCCCCGGCGCCGCCACCGCCCGCCACGTCGTGCGCTTCGTCGAGAAGCCCGACGCCGCCACGGCGGCGGGCTACCTCGCCGGCGGCGACTTCCGGTGGAACGCCGGCATGTTCGTGGCGCGGGCCGCGGTCCTGCTGGACCTGCTGGCCGAGCACCACCCGGACCTGGCCCGCGGGGTCCGGGAGGTCGCCGCCCGGCCGGACCGGCTGGCGGAGGTGTGGCCGGGCCTGACCCGGATCTCCATCGACCACGCCGTCGCCGAGCCGGCCGCCGACGCCGGACGGGTGGCCACCGTGCCGGGGGACTTCGGGTGGGACGACGTGGGCGACTTCGCCGGCCTCGGCACGCTCCTGCCGGCGGTCGACGACGGCCCGAAGGTCCTCGGCGACGACGCGCTCGTCCGGGCGGTCGACGCCGGCGGCCTCGTCGTCCCCGCCGGGGGGCGCCTGGTGGCCGTCCTCGGGCTCGACGACGTCGTCGTGGTCGACACCCCGGACGCCGTGCTGGTGACGACGCGCGCCCGGGCCCAGGAGGTCAAGGGCCTGACCGACCTGCTGCGCGACACGGGTCGGGCCGACCTGCTCTGACCGGCGCCCGGCAGCGGCGCGCCCGGGCAGCGGCGTCCGGCAGCGGCGCCCGGGCAGCGGCGTCCGGCAGCGGCGTCCGGGCAGCGGCGTCCGGGCAGCGGCGTCCGGGCAGCGGCGTCCGGCAGCGGCCGCCGGCTGCGACGCCGCTCTCCCCACGCTCAGAGAAGGTCACGGCGGCGGTAGGCCGCCCAGCCCAGCAGCGTGAGGGCGGCGGCGACTGCGGTGAGGACCAGCGCCTTCCCCGGCTCGAAGGTGCCTCCCGGCAGCCGCTGGAGGTGGTCGAACGGTGACAGGGCCACCAGCCAGTCGGGGAGCCGCAGCAGCGGCCCGACCTCGGCGAGCAGGAACGCCACACCGAGCACGGCCCAGGCCATCGGTGCCCAGCGCAGGCTGAGCCCGACCAGGGCCAGGGCGGCACCGACGCACACCGCCACGGCGGGCAGTGTGGACAGGGCGGCGGCGGTGACCTCCAGGGCCCCGGCCGACCCGGGGGCGGTGCGGCTGCCGAGCGTCCCGCCGACCACGCCCGCGATCAGGAGCAGCCAGGCCGGCAGCAGCACGGCGAGCGCCGCGTTGGCGCCGAACCACCGGCTCCGGCTGGTCGGGGTCGTCAGCAGCATCTCGCCGCGGCCGGTGCGCTCCTCCGCCGCGAGGCGCTCGGCCACCGAGATCCCCGCCGCCGCCACACCGGCCGCCAGGAAGCGCAGCTCGGTCATCCAGTACGCATCGGTGAGCGTCTTCCCCGTGCCGCCGAGGGCGGCGAGGAACTCCTGGATCTGGGGGTCGTCGAGGAGGTCCGACGCCGCACCGACCAGCGAACCGAGGACCAGGGAGAGCACGAGCAGCGCGACGGTCCAGCCCAGCACCGTCGGTCGTCCCAGGCGCCGGACCAGCGAGCCGGCGGAGCCCAGCCCGCGGCCGGCGCGCACCGGTCCGGGACGCGGCGGCAGGACGCCCGCGCCGAGGTCGCGCCGCCCCTGCAGCCGGTCGGCGAGCACCAGGCAGGCGGACATCAGCGCGACCGCCGGGAGGAGCAGCCAGAACCGGTTGGCGCCGTACGCCTCCACCTTCAGGGCCCAGCCGAGCGGGGTGGCCCACCCCAGTGCGCTCGCGGCGTCCACCGTGTCGCCGACCGCCCGCACGACGTAGTCGACGAGCAGCGCACCCAGCGCGAAGGCGGTGCACCCCCGCGCCGTCGACGTCAGCTGCGCCGCCACCGCGGTGACGCCGGTCATGCCCAGCCCGGCGATCGCCCAACCGGCTCCCACCGCGAGCGAGCCCACCGGGTCCATCCCGAGCGCCGACAGCCCGAGCACCGTCAGCAGCGAGATGCCCACGACCGACACGACCGACAGGAGCACGGCCGCCGCGAGCGGGGCCCGTCGCCCGACGACGCCGGCCCCCAGCAGCTCGAGCCGGCCCTCCTCCTCCTCGAGGCGGGTGTGTCGGCGCACCACGGCATACGCCAGCAGTGCCACTCCCACGGCACCGAGGGTGTTGCTCTTGAAGACGGCCAGCGCGTCGGCGGTCGGTGACGCCAGCGGGCCGTAGAGCGCCTTGGCGGCCGGGTTGCCCAGCACCGACGCGAGGCCGGTCGAGGCGTCCGCGTCGGTCGGGTAGAGCGCGAGGGTCGCCTGCGCGGAGCCGACCGAGAGCACCGTGAGCAGGGCGGCGCTGACCGGGATCAGGACGCGGTCGCGGCGCGCCGCGAGCAGGAACAGCTGCCGGGTGCCGGTGAAGGCCGTGCGCTGCGTCCCGGCGTGCCGGCGGGGGAGGGCCAGGGTGCTCATGCCGGTATGCCGTCCCGCTCCGGCTCGCGGTAGCGCGCGAGGAAGAGCTCCTCCAGGGTCGGCGGCTGGCAGACCAGGGCCGTGAGCCCACGCGCGTCCAGCCGGCCGACCACCTCGCCGATGGCGGGCTGGTCGACCGAGCACCGCACCTGCGAGCCGTCGACGACGGCGTCGTGCACCCCCGGCCACGTGGCCAGGTCCTCGACCCGCGGTGGTGCGGCCAGCGTGGCGCGCACGCTCGTGCGGGTCAGGTGCCGCAGCTCCTGCAGGCTCCCGGTGTCCACGACCCGGCCGGCCCGGATGATCGTCACCCGGTCGCAGGCCTTCTCGACCTCGCTGAGGATGTGGCTGGAGAGCAGGGTGCTCCGACCCGCCTCGCGGGACCGGACGAGCTCGTCCTGGAACACCTGCTCCATGAGGGGGTCGAGGCCGGCGGTCGGCTCGTCGAGGATGAGCAGCGGGGCGTCGGAGGCGAGCGCCGCGACGAGGGCGACCTTCTGGCGGTTCCCGCGCGAGTACGAGCGGCCCTTCTTCGTCGGGTCGAGCTCGAAGCGCTCGAGCAGCTCGGCGCGGCGGCGCTGGTCCACCCCGCCCCGCAGTCGGGAGAGCAGGTCGATGACCTCACCGCCGGTGAGGTTGGGCCAGAGGACGACGTCCCCCGGCACGTAGGCGATCTGCCGGTGCAGCTCGGTCGCGTCGTGCCACGGGTCGCGGCCGAGCAGGGTGGCCGTCCCCCCGTCCGCCCGGAGCAGCCCGAGCAGCAGCCGGATCGTCGTCGACTTGCCCGCGCCGTTCGGCCCGAGGAAGCCGTGGACCTCCCCCTCCTCCACGGTCAGGTCCAACCCGTCGAGCGCCACCGTGGACCCGAACGACTTGCGGAGGCCGGCGGTGGAGATGACGTGCGCCATGGCAGGGAGCCTACCGCGCCTTCGGAAGTGTGTGAATGTTGTAGCCTTTCCGTATGCCGCCCCGCCGCGCCCCCGTGCCCGCCCCAGTGCCCGTGCCCGTGCCCGAGGACCCGGCCGGCG
>DASQFD010000070.1:0-7278 GCA_035633255.1 Dermatophilaceae bacterium | reverse complement strand
ATGCGCCGCAGTCGAGGACCGCGCGACCCGCTCCAGCACCTCCCGCTGAGCCCTCGACACCAACAACGGGGCAGCAGCAGCCGTCATGAACCCAGCATACGACCAAACGGGCTACCTATTTACGAGACACACCACTAGGGCACGGTGAGCAGCCCCACCGCGGGCGCGCCGCTGACGAGCACGAGGTCACGCCTCGAGACCTCGGGCCCGACGACCAGCGGCACCGCGAGCAGGACGAGCACCGCTCCCACCGCGAGCCACGGTGCCCACCCCACCCGCCACCGGGTGCACCGCGCCCACAGGTCGCTCAGACCCGGGCGCCCGCCGGCGAGCGCCGTGACGACGAGGGCCGCGAGCGCCGGCCCGAGCAGCCCCGGCAGGTGGGTCGGCCAGCCCTGCCCGGGGCGAGACACCTCACCCCGCACGGCCATGGGCACCCACCAGGCCTAGGAGAACAGGCAGGCCGAGGCGGCATACCCTCCCATCCGGCGGGCCGGTGACCAGGCCCTCATGAGCCCACCTGCAGGTCGAGGGCACGGGCGAGCGGCACGCCCGGCCGGTAGGCCAGGTGGACGTGGCTGGGCGCGTCGAGCACGGTGAGGTCCGCGCGTCCGCCCACGGCGATGCGGCCGATGTCGGTGCGGCGCAGCGCCGTTGCGCCGCCCGCCGTCGCGGCGAGCAGCGCCTCGGCGGGCGTCATCCGCATCTCGAGGACGGCGAGGGCGACGACGAAGGGCATCGAGGAGCTGAAGCAGGTGCCCGGGTTGCAGTCGGTGGCGAGCGCCACGGTCGCGCCCGCGTCCAGCAGGCGGCGCGCGTCGGGGTAGGGCGAGCGGGTCGAGAACTCCACGCCCGGCAGCAGGGTGGCCACCGTCGTGCCCGCGGCGCCGACCAGGGCGTCGACGTCGGCGTCGCCCAGGTGGGTGCAGTGGTCGACGCTGGCGGCGCCCAGCTCGACGGCGAGCCGCACCCCGGGCCCGGGGGCCAGCTGGTTGCCGTGCACCCGGAGGCCGAGGCCGGCCCGGGCCGCGGCCACCAGCACGGCGCGCGACTCCTCGGCGTCGAAGGCGTTTACGGAGGCCGGCTCGCAGAAGACGTCGGCCCAGCGGGCGTGCGGCGCGCAGGCCACCAGCATCGGCCCGGTCACCAGGTCCAGGTATGCCGTCCGGTCACCGCGCGCCTCGGGCGGCACGACGTGCGCCCCGAGGAAGGTGGTCTCGGGCGTGACCTCGCGGGCCAGGCGCAGGGCACGTGCCTCGTCCTCGACGGTGAGGCCGTAGCCGCTCTTGACCTCCACGGTCGTCGTGCCCTGCGCGCGCATCTCGGCGAGGCGGGAGGCCAGGAGCACCCGCAGCCGGTCGTCCGAGGCGGCCCGGGTGGCGGCGACGGTGGCCGCGATACCACCGCCGTCGTAGCGCTCGCCGGCCATCCGGGCCGCGAACTCCGGCGCCCGGTCACCGGCGAAGACGAGGTGGCTGTGGCTGTCGACGAAGCCGGGCACGACCGCCCGACCGCCGACGTCGACGACGCGGTCCGCGGCAGGAGCCTCCCGGGCCGGGCCGACCCACACGACGACGCCGTCCTCCGCGACGACGGCGGCGTCATGGCGCAGGCCGAGCGGGTCGGCGCCGTGGGGCACCGCGGTGACCAGCTCGCCGATCCCGGTGACCAGCACCGAGCCGGCGCCCGGCCCCGGCCCCGTGGTCACCGGTCGCCCCTGACCGCGTCGAGCGCGCCCGCGAGCAGGTGCTCCACCGGCCCGAGCTCGTGCTGCCGGTCCCGCACGACGTGCCGGCCGCCCACGACGACGTCGGTGACGTCCGCCGCGGCCGCGGTCAGGGCCACCTGCTCCGGGTCGCTCCCGGCGGTGCGCCGGCTCGCCGGGTCGACGGCCACGAGGTCCGCGAGCGCGCCGGCCTCGAGCCGGCCGCCGTCCGGCCAGCCGAGCGCGTGGTAGCCGTGCCCGCTCGCCGCGGCCCGCAGCACGGGGAGCGGCAGCCGCCCCCGCTCGAGGTGCGCCAGCCGGTCGTGCATCTCCAGGGCCTGCATCTCCCGGAACGGGTCCACCACGGCGTGGGAGTCCGAGCCGAGGGCCAGCGGCACGCCGGCGTCGTGCAGCACCCTGGCGGGCCCGATGCCGTCGGCGAGGTCGGCCTCGGTGGTCGGGCAGAAGCACGCCGTGGCACCCGAGCGCGCCAGCAGCGCGACGTCGTCGGCGGTGAGGTGCGTCGCGTGCACCGCGGTGAAGCGGTCGCCGAGCAGTCCGGCGTCACCGAGCACCGCGCTCGGCGTCGCGGCGTAGCGGGCGAGGACCGCCTCGTTCTCGGCCGGCTGCTCCGAGACGTGGGCGTGCACCGGCCGCCCCCGCGCGATCGGGCCCACGGGGTCCTCCACCAGCTCGGCGAGGTCGGCGAGCTGGGCGGGGGTGAGTACGCGCACCGAGTGCGCGGCCGCACCCACCCGGACGAGCGGGCCCTCGCCGAGGTCCCTGACCCGCTCCGCCCACCGCGACACGCTGCCGTCGCCGAAGCGGCGCTGCACGCCCACGAGCGGGGTCGGCCCCGACGCGCCGAGGCCCCCGGCGAGGTAGCACGTGTCGAGCAGGGTGAGCCGAATGCCGACCTCCTCGGCGGCCCGGACGACCGCCCGGCCCATCGCGTTGGGGTCGGCGTAGGGCCGCCCGTCCGGGCCGTGGTGGAGGTACTGGAACTCCCCCACGACGGTCCACCCGGCGCAGAGCGCCTCGAGCAGGAGGGCCCGGGCGACGCCCAGGTAGGTGTCGGGGGTGAGCCGGTCCGCGACGGCATACATCTCCTGCCGCCACGTCCAGAAGGTGCCGCCGCGGTCGTGGGTGCGGCCGCGCAGGACCCGGTGGAAGGCGTGGGAGTGGGCGTTGGCGAGGCCGGGCAGCACGAGCCCGCGCAGGCGGGTGTCGGAAGGGGCGGGCGCGACCCCGGTCTCCACCGCGGTGAGGCGTCCCTCGCGGGTCCGGAGGCGGACGCCGTCCGTGACGCCGGCGGGCAGGGCGGCGCGCTCGCACCAGTAGGAGGTCACGGCTCGCCCGCGAGGTCGGCGAGGACGTCGGCGAGTGCTGCCACCCCGGCGAGGCAGTCGGCCTCCTCCGCCCACTCGGCCGGGCTGTGCGAGACGCCGGTGGGGTTGCGGACGAAGAGCATCGCCGTGCGGTGGCCGGCGTTGGCGATGATGCCCGCGTCGTGCCCGGCACCGGTGCCGAGGACGGGTATGCCGCCGAGCCGGGTCGCGAGCCGGCGCACCGTCACCGGGTCGAAGGGGGTGGCCGGGGTCCAGGACTCCTCGGTCACCGTGCCGCCGAACTCCTTGGCCACCTCGGCCACGTCGGCGACCACCGAGCGGACCGCCGCCGCCTCGCTGCCCCTCGCGTCGAGCCAGGCGGTGGCCGCTCCGGGGACGGCGTTGACGCCGCCGGGCCGGGCGGTCAGGCGGCCGACGGTGGCGAGGCACCCGTGCCGCTCGGCCGACCGGCGGGCGGCGATGACCGTGGCGGCGGCGCCGAGCATCGCGTCGGAGCGGTCCGCCAGCGGCGTGGTGCCGGCGTGGTTGGTCTCGCCCGGCACGTCGACCCGCCAGCGGCCGTGCGGCCAGACCTCGGAGCCGACCCCGACCGGGTGGTCGCCGTCCAGGGCCGCGAGGTGGCGTCCCTGCTCGACGTGGAGCTCGACGAAGGTGCCGACGCGGGCGAGGGTGTCGCGGTCGGGGCCGAGGTCGTGCGGGTCACGGCCGGCCGCCTGCAGCGCCTCGGCGAGCGACGTGCCGTCGGCGTCGGTGAGGCCGCGGGCGCGGTCGGCGGTCATCGCGCCGGTGAGGACCCGGGAGCCGGCGCAGGCCACGCCGAAGCGGGCGCCCTCCTCGTCGACGAAGCGGACCACGCCGACCGGCCGGGCGGGGGTGAGGCCGGCGGCGCGCAGGGTGTCGAGCGCCGCGAGCGCGCTGACCACCCCGAGCGGCCCGTCGAACGCCCCGCCGTCGGGCACGGAGTCCAGGTGGCTGCCGGTGACGACGCCCGGGCGGCCGGCGGCGCGGGCCGCGTCCGGGTCGCCCCACCAGGCCCACTGGTTGCCCACGCGGTCGGTCGTGAGGTCCAGGCCCCGGCGGGTGCACTCGCCCCCGAACCACTCGGCGAGGTCGGCGTCGGTGCGGGTCCAGGCGAACCGGCGGTAGCCGTCGGTGCGCGGGTCACGCCCGACCGGCTCGAGGGCCCGCCACATGGAGCGGAACGCCGCTCGCCCGACCCCGGCCGCCTCGGGGGCCTCCTCGCTCCGCGCCATGGCCCTATGCAACCGCGTCGGCGGGGGGGCGGACACCCCGGGGCGGCCCCGCATCGTCTCGGATGTGGAACACCCCGCAGCGGAGGACCACCTCCACCCGGCGGGGGGCTCCCCGGGTCGAGGTGATGACCGACCACGGGAGGGTCGCCTTTCACCTCCACCGGGCGGGCGGCTCCCCGGGTCGAGGTGATGACCGACCCCGGCAGCGTCGCCTTTCACCTCCACCGGGCGGGCGGCTCCCCGGGTCGAGGTGCTGACCGACCCCGCCAAGGTCGCCTTTCACCTCCACCCGGCGGGGGAGTCGGCGGAGGAGTGGCGGAGGAGTGGCGGAGGAGTCGGGGGGCCGTCGGAGGGGTGGCGCCGGCGCGAAAGCGACCGACGGACGACATGCTCGTCATCAACCGGCCCGACCCCTGCCTTGGCGGGCCGGTCGAGAGCTGAGCATGTCGTCCGTCGGCATTGCCGCGGTCCCCTCTGGGGCGACCGCAGTCGGTCGACCGGCTGGTGCCGGCCGGGTCTCGGGTCGGGCGGTCAGACCGCCGCGACGGGGAAGCGCTCCCACGCGCGGTGCCGGGCGAGGCCGGCGAGGGTCGCGCCGGCCACGATGGAGGCGGATCCGGTGCTGACGCCCGCTGCGTCCGCCGCGATGCCGATCGCCGCCAGGGCTGCGACACCGTCGCCGACGGCGCCGACGCCCTTGGCATGGCGGAACGCCTCGCTGACCAGCAGCGCGACCCGCGGGTCGATGCCGCTCGCCGCCAGGCCGGGGTCGGCCTTGGCGTCGACGCTCGGCTTCGCGTCGGGGCCGGGCGGTGGCGCCGCGGCCAGGATCACCGCATCGAGCTCCGCCGACCGGGCGGTGAGGAAGGTCCGCTGGGCCTGGGGGCCCGTGCCGCCGGTGCCGATGGGCCCGCCGACCGGTGCGATGAGCAGCGGCAGCGCACCACCGGCGCGCACGGCGTCGGAGAGGGCCTGCACCTGCGTCAGGTCGCTGGTCGGCGCGACGACGATGCCGACCATCCGCCCCTCGACCGGCCAGGCACGGCCGACCTGCGAGAGGGCGGGGCTGGCCGCCACGCCACCGGAGCCGTCCTCCACCGTCTTAGCCGGCGTGCCCCCTGCGGCCTCCTCGGGCACGCTCGGCGAGGGGGCCGGCATACCCAGCTCGGCGGCCACGGCCGCGCACAGGGCGCTGTCGATGTTGGCCAGGGCACCCAGCTGACGCTCGCGGATCGCGGTCTCGTAGCACTTGCCGAGCTCGAAGGTGTACGCCTGCACGATGTGGTCCTGCTCCACCGGGGTCATGCTCCGCCAGAACAGCCGGGCCTGGCTGTAGTGGTCCTCGAAGGACACCGGCGACTCGCGCACCTTGGCGCTCGCGGCCACCGGGGCCGGCACCTCGAGGAAGGCGCCCGTCTCCACGTCGGCCGCGAACGGCACGCCGCCGTCGAGGGAGTTGGGCTTGTAGGGGGCGACGCCGGAGTGCACCGCGTGCTGGTGGAAGCCGTCGCGGAGCATGTCGTTGACCGGGGCGTGTGGCCGGTTGATGGGGATCTGGTTGAAGTTCGGGCCACCGAGCCGGGTGAGCTGGGTGTCGATATAGGAGAAGAGCCGCGCGTGCAGCAGCGGGTCGTCGGTGACGTCGATGCCGGGGACGAGGTTGCCGAGGTGGAAGGCGACCTGCTCGACCTGGGCGAAGAAGTTCGTCGGGTTGGCGTTGAGGGTGAGCAGCCCGACCGGCTGCACCTCGGCGACCTCCTCGGGCACGAACTTCGTCGGGTCGAGCAGGTCGATCCCCTCGAGGACCTGCTCGGGGGTGTCCGGGAAGACCTGCACGCCGAGCTCCCACTGCGGGAACGCGCCGGACTCGATGGCGTCGTAGAGGTCCCGGCGGTGGAAGTCCGGGTCGATGCCGGCGAGCATCTGCGCCTCCTCCCAGACGAGGGAGTGCACGCCCAGCCGGGGCTTCCAGTGGAACTTCACCAGCGAGGTCCCCCCCTCGGCGTCGACCAGGCGGAAGGTGTGGACGCCGAAGCCCTCCATCGTCCGGTAGGAGCGGGGGATGCCGCGGTCGGACATGTTCCAGATCGTGTGGTGCTGGGCCTCGGTGTGCAGGGAGACGAAGTCCCAGAACGTGTCGTGGGCGCTCTGCGCCTGCGGGACCTCCCGGTCCGGGTGCGGCTTGGCCGCGTGGATGACGTCGGGGAACTTGATGCCGTCCTGGATGAAGAAGACGGGCATGTTGTTGCGGACGAGGTCGAAGGTGCCCTCCTCGGTGTAGAACTTCGTGGCGAAGCCCCGGGTGTCGCGGACGGTGTCGGCGGAGCCGCGCGAGCCCAGCACCGTGGAGAAGCGCACGAAGACCGGGGTCTCGACGTCGGGGCCCAGGAACGCGGCGCGGGTCAGCCGCGAGGCGGTGCCGTAGCTGGTGAACACGCCGTGGGCGCCGGCGCCGCGGGCGTGGACGACCCGCTCGGGGATCCGCTCGTGGTCGAAGTGGGTGATCTTCTCGCGCAGGTGGTGGTCCTGCAGCAGGCTCGGGCCGCGTGCGCCGGCCCTGAGCGAGTGGTCGGTGTCGCGCAGCCGCAGGCCGGTGGACGTCGTGAGGTACTCCCCGTGCTGGCCCCGGGCCTTCGGGCCGGCGTCGGTCGTCCCGCCGGTCGCGGTGACCGGGGCTGGCACGCCCTGGTCCGGCTTGGGGTCCGGGGGCGGGCGGGGGGTGGTCGGCTCCGCCAGCGTGGGCGGCTCGGAGCCGGGGGCGCCGGGCACCGGTGGCGTGGCCGCCGACGTCACCGCCCCGACCACCTTGGAGACGAGGGACGCGCTCTTCTCTGACCCTGATCTTTCAGCCGGGGTTCGGGTGGGCCTGATTTGGTGTCTTCGCGCTGTTAGTGGCCCTCTGCTTCGGTGTTTGGCGATGGGCGCGGCTGTGGGTTGTCGGTCAGCGGCGTCCGGGTGACCTGTGGAGCGC
>DASQFD010000069.1:0-5722 GCA_035633255.1 Dermatophilaceae bacterium | reverse complement strand
TCGCACCCGGACCTGCTCGCCGCACCGGTCGCGGCCGCCGTGGCGGCGGTGCCCGCCGCCGAGGTGGCGCCCATCGACCCGGCGCACGCGGACACGGCGGCGTTCTGCACGGCATACGACGTCTCCCCCGGCGCCAGCGCCGACTGTGTCGTCGTCGCCGGCCGGCGCGGCGGCACGACGACCTTCGCCGCCGTCATGGTGCTGGCCACCCACCGCGCCGACGTCAACGGCGTGGTCCGCCGGCACCTCGGGGTGCGCAGGATCTCGTTCGCCGCGCAGGAGGAGGCGGTGCGCCTGACCGGGATGGAGTTCGGCGGCATCACGCCGGTCGGGCTGCCCGACGGCTGGCCGGTGCTGGTCGACGCGGCCGTGCTGGCGGCCGGCGACGTGGTGGTGGGCAGCGGGCTGCGTCGCAGCAAGCTGCTGCTCCCCGCCCGCGCCCTGCTGGCCCTGCCGGGCGCCGAGCCGCTCGCCCTCGCGCTGCCCACCGGCTGACCCGGGGCGGAGGACCCCTGAGGGCGAAGACCCGCGGGCGATGACCCGCGGGCGAGGAACCCGAGCGAACCCGGCCCGGGCCCCGGCCCCGGGGCCGCCGAGGGGCTGCTCAGCCGGTGCGGTCGCGCAGCTCGGTGACGTGGCGCGAGACCGAGGGGTCCAGGCCGAGCCCGATGGCCAGGTAGGTGGAGGCGAAGTCCACCAGCGCCACCAGCGAGGCGAGCCGCTCGACCGGCTCGCCGTCCTCGCACGTCAGCTCCCAGACGGTGACCCCGGCCTCGCGGGCGCCCTGCGCCACCGCCTCCGCCAGGGCGGGGAAGGGGGCCGACGCGTCCGGCTCGCCGTCGGCGTCGCGGTCGGCGTCGCCCCCGTCGCGCAGCATCAGCAGGCCGAGCCGCGGCGCCGGCGGGCCGTCCAGGAGCGGGTCGGCGAAGATGTCGCGCCCGCCGGCGCCACCACCGAGCGCCGCCGCCCCCACCGCCCCGTCGGCCGCCGCGAAGGGACCGTCGAAGCACGCGACCACCTGCGAGGCGGCGTCCGGCAGGGCCCCGTACGTGGTGGGGATCCGGGCGGTGCGGGCCAGCATCCACGCGGCCCGGGCGGCGGCGACCCCGGTGACGGGTCCGTCGCCCAGCACCACCGGCACCGTCTCGGCGATGCCGAGGGCGAGCGACTTGGCGGGGTTGACGAAGGACTCCGAGGTCGGGCGGCACTCCTCCGCCCGGGTGTCGAGCACGTCCGCGGCCCGCTCCAGCACCGACACCGGGCAGCTGACCAGGCCCAGGGCGTCGGCGGCCACGAGCACCGGGGTGAGCAGGGACCACAGCGCCGAGCGGGACGAGGGCGACTCCCAGGACACCGGCACGTGGATGCCGCGGCCCCGCGCGCACACCTCGGCGAGCGGGCTGTCCGGCGCGCCCACGGTGAGCAGCCCGGCCCCCCGGCGAGCGGCCTCGGCGGCGAGGGCGAGCGGGCCGGCCGCCCGGCCCGACTGCGACACCGCGACCACGAGGTCGAGCGGGCCCACCCAGCCGGGCAGCGGCCCGCCGCGCCGGGTCGTCACCGGCACCGGGGACCCCGGCTCGGCGAGCAGGTCGAGCACGTCGCCGACCAGCGCCGACCCGCCGAGGGAGGCGACCAGCACCGACCGTGGCCGCTCACCCCCGCCGACCCGCTCCACCCGGGCCTCGCGCCCCGCCACGACGGCCCGGCGCACCTGCGCCCCGGCCGTGGCGAGCGCGCGCAGGCTGTCGTGGCGGTCCACGGCCTGCAGCCGGTCCACGGAGTCCAGCAGCGACTCGTCGAGCGTGGGCACGGCGGGCCTCAGCCCGGCGGGCGCGCCTCGTCGACGAGGAGCACCGGGATGCCCTCGTCGACGCGGTACGCCAGCCCGCAGGTCTCCGACACGCAGACCAGCTCCGGCCCGCCGGGACCGGTGTCGTCGCGCAGCTCGGCCTGGCACCGGGGGCAGCGCAGGATCTCCCGCAGCCACGGCTCGATCAACGGGGTCATCGGTCGGCTCCTCTCACGATCCGGAGCACGTCGTCGCGCACCGAGGCCATGGTGGCCCCGCCGTCGGCCTCGACGTTGAGCCGGAGCAGGGGTTCGGTGTTGGACGCGCGCAGGTTGAGCCACCACATCGGGTCACCGGGGCCCCCGGCATGGGTGAGGGTGAGCCCGTCGAGCTCGTCGACGACGGCCGCGCGCTCCGCACCCCAGGCGCGCACCTGCTCGGTGGCCCCGCGCTGGTCGGTGACGGTGGAGTTGATCTCGCCGGACGCGGCATACCGGCCGTGGTCGGCCATCAGCGCACTCAGCGGCCCCTCCTGCTCGCCCAGCGCCGCGAGGACGTGGAGGGCCGCGAGCATCCCGGTGTCGGCGTGCCAGAAGTCGCGGAAGTAGTAGTGCGCGCTGTGCTCACCGCCGAAGACCGCCCCGGCCTGCGCCATCTCGGCCTTGACGAAGGAGTGCCCGACGCGGGTGCGCACCGGCCGGGCCCCGAGCGCGGCGACCAGCTCCGGGACGTGCGCGGAGGTGATGAGGTTGTGGACGACGGACACCGCGGCGGCGGGGGTGCCGGCGGCGACCTCCTTGCCGATCTCCCGGGCGGCGATGAGCGCCGTGATGGCGCTGGCGCTGACCGCGTGCCCGCGCTCGTCGACGACGAAGCACCGGTCCGCGTCACCGTCGAAGGCGAGCCCGAGGTCCGCCCGGTGCTCCACGACGGCCCGCTGGAGGTCGACGAGGTTGGCCGGGTCGAGCGGGTTGGCCTCGTGGTTGGGGAAGGTGCCGTCGAGCTCGAGGTAGAGCGGGACCACGGTCAGGGGCAGCGCGGGCAGGCCGGCGGCGGTCCCGAGGACCGCGGGCGCGGTGAGCCCGGCCATGCCGTTGCCGGCGTCCACGACCACCCGCAGCGGCCGGCTCCCGGAGAGGTCGACCAGGCCCCGCAGGAACCGGGCGTAGTCACCGAGCACGTCCGCGGAGCGGACCCGGCCCGGCTCCGCGTGCGCCAGCCCGACGGTGCCGTCGAGGACGGCCACGGCGAGGTCCCGGACCGCGTCCAGGCCGGTCGCGCCGCTCACCGGCCGGGCGCCCGCACGGCACAGCTTGATGCCGTTGTATGCCGCCGGGTTGTGGCTGGCGGTGAACATCGCCCCCGGCTGCTGCCGGCTGCCGCTGGCGAAGTAGAGGGCGTCGGTGCTGACCAGGCCCAGCATCGTCACGTCGACGCCCCGCTCGGCGGCACCCTGGGCGAAGGCACCCGCGAGGGCCGGCGAGGAGTCGCGCATGTCGTGGCCGACGACCGCGGCGGTCGCGCCCTCCGCGCGGACGACGACCTCCGCGAAGGCGATGCCGAGCGACCGGCTCACCCGCTCGTCGAGCTGCTCACCGACGAGCCCGCGGATGTCGTAGGCCTTGACGATGACGTCAAGGACGGAGGAGGGCACGCGCCCGACCCTACTAGGGGGACCGCTCACCCCTCGCCGCTGCCGCGCAGCACCCGGAGGTGGCCGCGGCGGGCCAGCTCGACCGGCGGCGGGGCCGCCGGCGACGCCGAGGAAGCGGTCGCGGTCCGGGAGCCGGGGGGGCCGGCGGTGCCCCGTTCCGCGCCGGGGGCCGGGCCGGGCGCGGCCGGTGCCGCCGCGCCGCGGCCCCGGCCGGCCGGCCGCTCGCGGACGGCCTCGACGACGGCGAGCAGGTCGTCCTCCTCGGTGATCGGCTCGTAGCCGTCCGGGCCGAGGCGCACGACGTCCCAGCCGCGCGGCGCGGTGAGGCCGGTGGCGTGCGCGGCACACAGGTCGTAGGTGTGCGGCTCGGCGCACGTCGCCAGCGGGCCGAGCACCGCGGCCCGGTCCGAGTAGACGTAGGTGAGGGTCGCCACCGCGGGCGCCGAGCACCCCGTCCTGGTGCACCGGCGGGCAAGGCTCACGGTTCAGGACTGTAGGCGACGGCCGCCGGCGGCACGCTCCGGCACGCCGTGGGCGGGGCGGCCGTAGCATGCCGACGTGACCCCCAGGACCTCCCGCGCCGTGCGGGACCGGCACGGCCGCGGCCGCCGGGGCCCGCTGGCCTGGCCGCCGGTCCCGGCGATGCAGACCCGCCGTGACGCCTTCGACGACCTGGTCCTCGAGGTCGCCGACCGGGTCCGACCGGTGCTGGGGTCGCGGCACGACGACGTCGAGTTCGCGGTGGAGGACGTGCCGCCGACCGACCCGCCGCCCTGGGAGGAGCAGCTGTCGCCGCTCGGGCGCCTCGTGCCCGCGCGGGGGGGCCACCCGCCGGTGGTGGTGGTCTACCGCAGGCCGGTGGAGGCCCGCGCCGGGTCCGCCGCGGAGGTGGCCGCGCTCGTCGGCGACGTGGTCCTGGAGCAGGTGGCGGCCCTGCTCGGCGTCCCCCCCGACGAGCTGGAGCTCTGAGCGCCACCGCCCTGCCGGGCCGGAAGCCGGGGGCTGGGAGCCGCCGAGGTGGCAGCCCGCGGGCTCACGGGACCGCGACCGCGCCCGTCCGTCGTTCGGTCAGCGTCGTCGGCGCGAGCGCCACCACCGAGACCAGCCGGTCCGCGGCCGAGCCCGCCGCCGTGTCCACCGCGGCTCGCAGCTCCCCGCCCCCGGCCGCCGGCCGCACCCACACCGCGGACGGGGCGCCGAGGCCGACCGCCACGGCGGAGTCGGCCGGCACCGCGACGCGCCGGCTGGAGGTGCGCCCGCCGGCGGCGGTGACGACCTCGGCCGTGACCGGGTCACCGCTGGCCACGAGGGTGAGGGTGCGCACGGTCGGTGGGCCCGCCGGTGACGGCGGGAACGCCGCCCCCGCCAGCCCGCCGAGCGCCGGCGCGGCCGCGGCCCAGGCGAGGTCGCCCGGCCCCCTGCCGGCCCGGACCACGCCCTGCACCGCCGCGACGACGGGGACGTCGGCGCGCACCTCCACGGCATACCGGCCGTCGGGCACGCCCGAGACGGTGAGCTCGCCCACCGAGGCGCCGCGCACCCGCGCCACGCCGGTGCCGGGCAGCGGCACCGCACCGTCGGCCCCCAGGAGGCGGGCCGACACGACGGCCTCCCGGCTCCCCGGCACCCCGACGCGCACCGTGGCCCGGCCGGCGAGCACCAGCCCGGGCACCACCTGCGTGCGGGCCGGCGCGGCGGCCGGGCCGGTGGAGTCCGCCCCGGCGGGCACGGACCCGTCGAGCCAGGTGTCGGTCAGCGTGGGGGCCACGGTGCCGCCGTCGACGGTGACGTGGACGACCGGGCTGGCCTCGGTCGGTGCCAGGGCGTCGAGCAGCAGGACGGCGCGGCCGCGAGGGGGCACGACCGTCCCCGTGGCGGTCCGGGCCACCGGGCCGGCGCGGCCGAGCAGCCGGACGTCGGCGGTGACCTCGTTCCCGCCGGGGTTGACCAGCACCAGTCGCTCCTGCCGGCCGGGATCTCCCCCACCGGCGAGCAGCCAGGCCTCCGTGACCGCCGGCAGGCAGGCCGAGGTGGCCAGGCCGCGCAGCGTGGGGGTGGCCGAGCGCCACTGCGAGGTGGCGACCAGCCCGGCGGCCGGGGGGCCGCTCGCCGTGGCCGGCACCGGCGCGGGCGCCGGGTCGGCCACGGTGACGGTGACGCCGGCGCGGTCGGTGGCGGCGCGCGGCCGGCCCTCGGCGCCGACGTCGACCCGGCCCTTCCCGGTGGCCGGGGCCGCGCCCGGGTCGGCGGAGCGGAGCGCCGCCGCGACGAGGCCGGCC
>DASQFD010000068.1:0-5398 GCA_035633255.1 Dermatophilaceae bacterium | reverse complement strand
GCCAGGCACCCACGCGGGCGGCGGTGTCGCGGAAGGCCGCCACGTCCTCCGCCTCCGCCATCGCCAGGAGCGCGGTGTAGACGCTCGGCGCGTCGGGCACCTCGGTGGGGAGGGCTGCGGGGTCGACGACCACGGTCGCTCGTTCGCCGGCCACCTGCTCGGCCGGCCCGGCGTGGCGCTCCACCGGCGCCCCCCCCGCCGGCCGCTCGGGCGGGGAGCCGGCGGTCTCGCCGCGCAGCACCCACGACCCCGCGCCCCCGCGGGGCCCGGGACGGCGGTCGGCTCGCACCACCCCCGGCGTGCTCGGCAGGTCGACGTAGGCGTCGTGCCCGGCGCCGTCCGGCCCCCCCGCCAGGACCAGCCAGCCGTCGCCGACCGCGGCCAGCAGGCCGGCCCGCGTGGCGAGCGCAACCGCCTCGTCGGGTGCGGCCAGCAGGGGCCGGTCCGTCAGGTGCAGCGCCGCGGCCGCGGCCTCGGGCAGCGGGCACCCGGGACGGCCTGCCGACAGGGCGCCCACCTCCGCGAGGACGCGGGGGGCGCTCGTCCCGGCACCCCCGTATGCCGTCCACAGCCGACGCACCGGCGACCCGTCGCGCGCGACGAGCGCGCGGAGTCTCTCTGCGCCGACCGGGCGGTCCGGGTCCGAGTGCAGCGGGCGCCACTCCTCGTCACCGTGCCGGGCCTCTGCCGGTCGGGCGTCCAGGAGCGCCCCCACGGAGAACTCGTTCTCCAGGCCGAGGACGACCACCGCGTCCGGCGTCGCCAGCCCGCAGGTGAGATCCCAGCGCTGCGGCCACGACAGGGCCGGGCTGTCCGTGCCGAGCACGCGGTCGAGCCCGTCGGCGGCGACCACGAGCCCGAAGGGGTCGGGGTCCCCGGCCACGAAGCCGTCGAGCGAGCCGGCCACGATGGTCACGGCAGCCCCGCCGACCCGCTCCGCCAACGCGGTCGCGTCGGCGGAGGACCGCAGCAGCACGGTGAGGTGCCCGCAGCGCCGCGCCGCGGCGAGCACGATCTCGTCCTCGTGCGGGCCCAGGACGAGTCCGCGGCCCACGGCCGGCAGCACGTCGGCGAGGAGCCCGCTCAGGGCCGGGCCGCCGGCCGGACCGACCGGACCGTTGCGGTCGCTCCAGGGCTCCATCTCGCCGGAGGCGACGACGGCCCCAGCCCGGCCCGCGCTCATGGCTCGACCCCGTCGAAGAGGAGGGCGCGCATCTCGGCCGGCGGCACCGTCCACCGCCGCCCGAGCTCCTCGTCGACGACCTCGCCCACCACGAGCGGGTCGACGTGCTTGCCGTGCAGCTCGGGCCACAGCCGCTCGATCCGGGCGGTCCCGCCGAACGCCGGGTCCTCACCACCCATCGTCATCGGGTCGCCGTAGACGGCGACGTCACACCCGACCGAGGCACCGTAGAAGATCGCCGAGGAGAGCCGGTTGGAGGCGACCCTGCGATGGCGCCGCATCGCCTCGAGCTGCTTGTACATGAACCGTCGGTCCGTCCCCTCGTAGCTGAACCCGCGGCGCCCGAAGCACACCAGGTCGAAACCGGCCTGTTCGTAGCGTCGCCGCACCTCCGGGCGGTCGAACTCCGTGTAGTACAGGCTGAAGGTGACCGGCCCGTCCTCGGCCTCCCGGATCTCGTCGATGAGTCGCTGGTGGTCGCCCTCGATGGCTCCCCCTTCCCACCCATGGAAGAGGAACCACAGCGTCCCCGAGCGCTCGGTGTCGGGGAGACGGCCGAGATCCGGCTCCAGCTCCAGCAGGTAGAGCCACGCCGAGCCGATCACGTGGTAGTTGCGCCGACCGAGCGCGTGCCCGCGGCGCCGGGGGGCGTCGCTCCAGGTCCAGCGCCAGGCGCCGTCGAAGAACTCGTGCTGCGGGTTCCAGCCGTCACCGACGTTCCAGCCGTGCTGCAGGTAGCCGCGGATCCGGGGAGGGTGCACGTCGTCGAAACCGCAGTACCGGGCAAGGATGTGCGCCTGCCCGTAGAAGTGGTTGTGGTGCTGCATGGGAGCCGCTGCCTCACTCGTCCGTGGTCTCGAGGTGGATGGTCACGCCTCGCGGTCGAAGCTCCCCCCGACGACCGCCGGCGCACAGGACGAGCGGCAGCGAGGAGGACAGGAACGGCTCGGCCACCACGGCGGTCGAGGCGGCGCCGTCCGCACCGAAGAACAGGACCCACTCCAGGTCCGGCAGCACCCCCCCGGCGCCGTCGACGTCCTCGAGGTGGCCGCGGCCCAGCAGCTCCTCGACGGCTGTCGACAGGACCCACCGTCCGTCGTGGACACGCAGGGCCGAGGCCGCCTCCACGAAGTCGTCCGAGTCGGGAAGGTAGTGCCGCCACGCCACCCGCAGCCCCTCGTCGACCCCCCACGTCGGTCCGGACACGCGGAGCCGGTCGCCCCGCCCGTCGGGATCGAGCGCCGCGGCGTCGGCGCTCACGCGGAGCGGTCCCTCGACAAGGTTCACCCGGTTCGCCGGCGAGCGGGTCACCCGCACGAGGTGCGTCCCCATCCAGCGGGAGCCGATGGCGGTGGGGCCGGCGCCCCACACGAGGGGCTGGGACCCGTGCGCGTCCCTCAGCTGCACCGCCCGGACCGTCTGCGCCGAGAAGGGGTCGTCGTGGTCGACACCGTGCAGCACCGAGGCGATCGGCAGCAGCGCCCGGACCGTGCTGCCCTCGGTCGCGGCCTCCACCCGGCCCGGCACACCGACCTCGGGCGCCTCCGCCGTGCCGGCGAGCATCACCTCCACAGCGGCGGGTACCTCGCTGCTGGTGGAGGTGGCCGCGACCTCCAGGCTCCCGCCGCTGACCCGAGCGTCGGTGAGGATCCACGGGGTGCGCAGGAAGGTCACCACGAGGTGACCGGCGGAGGTGCGTGCGGGCTGCGCCCAGACGTCGGGGGTGACCCAGGCGCCCGGGGGGTGGGTGGCGCTGCCGCTGAGCGTCTCCCCGAGGTGACCGGTGCGGCGGAGGTGACCGACCCGCATCCGCACGCGGATCCGCACCTGCGCGGCGTCGCCGTCGGCCAGCTCCCGCAACAGCTCGGTGGGCAGGACGACCTCCACACCGACGTCGGCCAGGTCGCCGTGGCTGTCCGCCGCGGGGAACCGGCGCACCGCGACCGGCTGCCAGCGGCTGCCGGCGCCCGCCTCGACCCGGACGGACGCATCCGCCGGCGTGCGCACGTGGCGCACCTCGGCGGTGCCGCGGAGCCGGAGCCCCTCCGCCTGCCACGACACCCCGGACACCGTCGTCCGCAGGGCGACCTCGCGCCTCGGCACGGCATACAGCCGGCGGGGGACGGACGGCGCGCCCAGGCCCGGGTACGGGTACTCGCGGCGCCAGGGCAGGCGCGGGTGCGCCTGCCCCCTCGTGTGGCCGCGCAGGCCGCCGCCGGCCCGGTAGCGGGCCAGCTCCCGGAGCAGGGGCACGTCCCCGGCCTGCAGCGCGCGGTACTGGATGTAGTCGTAGGGGTGGGCCCCGGCGATGGCGTCCGCGCCGATCCCCTCGGCCAGCCGCCGACCGAGCGCGACGAGGTCCGCCGTCCGGTCCTCCGGCACGGTGGCGAACGACTGCGCCACGGTGACGAAGTCGGCGTCGACGAGCGCGCGCAGGACCTCGCGGCGGACGGCGGGCGTGGCGCGGGGAAGCAGCGCCAGCACCATCTCCGCCGAGGCGACCCGGTCGAGGAGGTTGTCGTAGTGGTAGGCGTGCTGGGTTATCGAGTCGCCGGACTCGCGCTCCCGCCAGTAGTAGACCGGCGAGGCGAGCACGTCGACGGTCACCGCGTCGAGGTGGGCCGCCAGGGTGACCGGGTAGTCCTCGTAGCGGATGTCCGGGAACGTGCACCCGAACTCGTCCCAGAACGACCGCCGGTAGACCTTGTTCCACACCATCCGGTCGCGCGCCAGCGCGGGCAGCTCGGTGATGTGGGTCGCCGTCGCGGGCGCGGCGAACGCCAGGCGGTGGGTCCACGACTGGCGCTCGCCCGCGGAGTTGTTGAAGCGCATGGCGTTGCCGCCCGCGAAGGAGGACCCGCTGCGGTCCAGGCCGTCGACCATGCGCTCGAAGCCGTGGCGGGTGACCAGGTCGTCGCTGTCGACGAAGGCGAGGTACTCCCCGCGGGCGTGGGTGGTGCCGGTGTTGCGGGCCGGGCCGAGCCCGGCGTTGGGCTGCTCGAGCACCCGGAAACGCGGGTCCTCCGCGGCGAAGCGGTCGGCCACCGCGCGGCTCCCGTCAGGGGACCCGTCGTCGACGAGCAGGACCTCGACGTCGCGCAGCGCCTGGTCGCGGATCGACGCGAGGCAGTCGCCGATGTAGGCCTCCACTCCGTAGAACGGGACGACCACGCTGAGCCGAGGGGTCACGCCGCCTCGCCCGAGCGGCGGTCGGACCGGGATCGGCGGGTGGCGGCCACGTGCCCCACGGTCAGACGAGGTCCCACGAGAGCGGCGTCCCCCGCTCCACGTCGCGGCGGAACGTGCGCCCCTCGACGACGGGGAAGAGGTCCGGTGCCAGGCCTCCCGCCGGACGGATGCTGCGGACGTTGGCCGGGGTGACCGGGTCGCCGGACCGCACGTCCTCGACGACGAACAGCGACCGGCGGAACCGCAGCCCCTCGCGCTCGGCCTCCCGCGGCCCCACGTGGGGCTCGCCGAGCGCCTCCCACGCCACCCTCGACTCGCGCACCAGCGCAGCCAGCTCGTGCGGTTCGAGGGAGAACGCGGAGTCCACCCCCTCGCTCGAGCGCGAGAGCGTCACGTGCTTCTCGATCGCGCAGGCGCCGAGGGCCACCGCCGCGACCGCCGCCCCGATGCCTCGGGTGTGGTCGGAGAGGCCAACCGGGACCTCGAAGGCGCCGGCGAGGACCGGGAGCGAGCGCAGGTTCGACGACCGCGGGTCGGCCGGGTAGCTCGTCGTCGCCGACAGCAGGAGGACCTGGTCGTTGCCCGTGGAGCGCGCCGCCTCGACGGCCTCCGCGATCTCCCGGACCGAGGCCATGCCGGTGGAGATGATCACCGGCTTGCCGGTGCCGGCGGCGAGGCGGATCAGCGGCAGGTCCACGATCTCGGACGAGGCGATCTTGTAGGCCGGGACGTCCAGGTCCTCGAGGAAGGCCACGGCCGTGGGGTCGAACGGGCTGGAGAAGGCGGCCATCCCGAGCTCACGGGCGAGGTCGAAGACCGGCCGGTGCCACTCCCACGGGGTGTGCGCCTCCTCGTAGAGCTCGTAGAGCCGCCGGTCGCCCCAGAGCTCGTGCGTCGAGGAGAGCCGGAACGCGGGGGTGTCGGCGTCGATGGTGATCGTGTCCGCCGTGTAGGTCTGCAGCTTGACCGCGGAGGCCCCGGCCTCGGCGGCCGCCCGGACGATGCCGAGCGCCGTGTCCAGGCTCC
>DASQFD010000067.1:0-4340 GCA_035633255.1 Dermatophilaceae bacterium | reverse complement strand
AGCAGCTGGCCGACAAGAACGACCTCGGCATCCACACCGAGATGTTCGGCGACGGCATCCTCTCCCTGGTCGAGGCCGGGGTCGTGACCAACCGCCGCAAGAACCTCCACCCGGGCAAGATGTTCGCCACCTTCGCGCTCGGCTCGAGCCGGCTCTACGCCTACATGGACCGCAACCCCGGCCTGGAGATCCACCCCGTCGACACCACCAACGACCCGTACGCCGCCGGCCGCCTCGACGACCTGCACGCCATCAACGGCACCCTGCAGATCGACCTGCTCGGGCAGTGCGGCTCGGAGAGCCTCGGCCACCGCCCCTACTCCGGCACCGGCGGGCAGCTCGACTTCGTCCGCGCCGCCAACCGCTCCCGCGGCGGCAAGGCGATCATCGTGCTGCCGTCCACCGCCAAGGGCGGCTCGATCTCGCGGATCGCGCCGGCGTTGACCCTCGGCACGCACGTCACCACGGGCAAGAACGACGTCGACTACGTCGTCACCGAGCACGGCGTGGCCCGCCTGCGGGGCCGGTCGGCGCGCGAGCGCGCCCGGGCCCTGGTCGACATCGCCCACCCGGACTTCCGCGCCGAGCTGGAGGACGCGGCCGGCGCGCTGCGCCTGTCCTGACCGGCATACCGGTATGCCGTCCCCGCCCGGCACACCCCGCAGCACCGACCGAAGGAGCACCCATGCGCGGCACCGTCCTGCACGGCACCCGTGACGTCCGGCTCGAGCAGCGCCCCGACCCCACCGTGACCGAGGCGACCGATGCGGTGGTGCGCACCGTCGCCGCCTGCGTCTGCGGCTCGGACCTGTGGCCCTACCGCGGCATCCCGCCGGTGACCGGGCCGCGGCCGATGGGCCACGAGTTCGTGGGCGTGGTCGAGGAGGTCGGTGCGCAGGTGGGTTCCGTGCGACCGGGGCAGTTCGTCGTGGGCGGGTTCCTCCACAGCGACGGCACCTGCGCCGTGTGCCACGTCGGCATGCACTCGCACTGCCTCCATGGCGGCGGCTACGACGGGTGCCAGGCCGAGCTGATCCGCGTGCCCAACGCCGACGGGACGCTGCTCGCCACGCCCGACCGGCCGGACGACGCGCTGGTGCCCCACCTGCTGGCGCTCTCGGACGTGATGGCGACCGGCTGGCACGCGGCGGTCTGCGCCGAGGTCCGGCCCGGGTCGACGGTGGTCGTGGTCGGCGACGGCGCGGTCGGGCTGTGCGGGGTGCTGGCGGCCGCCCGGATGGGCGCCGAGCGGGTGGTCGCGATGAGCCGGCACGAGGACCGGCAGCGGCTGGCCCGCGAGCTCGGCGCGACCGACATCGTCGCCGAGCGCGGCGACGAGGGGGTCGATCGGGTTCTCGAGCTCACCGGCGGCGTCGGCGCGGACGCGGTGCTCGAGTGCGTCGGGACCGACGACGCCGTCACCACGGCGCTGCGCTGCGCCCGCCCGGGCGCGATGGTCGGCTGGGTGGGCCTGCCGCACGTGAGCGACCTGCCGCAGCAGCACATGTTCTGGCGCAACGTCGGGCTGCGCGGCGGTCCGGCACCGGTGCGCGCCTACCTGCCCGGTCTCCTGGCGCAGGTGCTCGAGCGCACCATCGAGCCCGGCCGGGTCTTCGACCTCCGCCTGCCGCTCGCCGAGGTCGCCGGGGCGTATGCCGCGATGGACGAGCGCCGCGCGATCAAGGCGCTGCTCACGCCCTGAGCCGGGACGCCGGGAGGGCGCGCCCGGTCGACCCGGTCGCGTGGCGGTCAGCCGGTCCAGCGGCCGTCGTGCTCGGCGCAGTGGTAGCCGGTGTTGGCGCACCCGGAGCAGACCCGGGAGCAGGCCGACGGGCTGCCCGCCTCGGTCCGCCCGCCGCACCGGGGACACCGCACCAGTCTGCGGAAGCACTTCGCACACTTCATGGGACACCCCTCATGTCGCGGTGCGGCGGCGCCGGCGGGCTGCCGGGCGCGGTCCGGCCCGGTAGGTGCTGGCTCGCCGGGCCCGTGGCGAGCGCTGGTCGGACATCGCCGCCGAGCTCGAGCGGATCCTCGGCGTCGCCCCCGGGGACCTGCTCGACGTGCCGGGTGCCGACCCGGCCGGCTGACGAGGACCCCGTATGCCGGTCCTGCTGCCGGAGGCCACACTGGGGCAACCACCGCAACCACCGCAACCACCGCCCATCGGCAACCAGCGCCCATCGGGAGGACCCATGGCTCACCGGCCCGGTCGACGTGCGGCAGCCGTGCTCGTGTGTGCGGCCGCCAATGTCCTCGGCGGCTGCGGCCCGACGTCGGGCAGTGGCGGTCCGGCGAGCGGCGGGGCGAGCGCCGGCCAGGGCGGCCGGCCGAGTGCCGGGCCGACCTCCCACGAGTACGGCCCCGGTCTTCCGGCCTTCCCGCACCTCCCACGGGGCGTCGACACCGCGCCCGTGGTCGTGATGGTGCCCGGCGGCTCGTGGGAGACGGCCGACCCCTCCGGCCTCGAGCCACTCGCCGCCGCCCTGGCCACCGCGGGCATCGTGGCGATCCCGGTGGTGGTGCGGGCCGCCAGCGACGGCGTGGTCTACCCCGTGCCGGTCGAGGACGTCCTCTGCGCGCTGGCGGACGGCGCGGTGACGGCGCGGGCCGCCGGCATCACCCCGGGACCGCTGGTGCTGCTCGGCCACTCCTCCGGCGCCCACCTGGCGGCGCTCGCCACGCTCACCGCGGACCGTGTCTCACCGCCGTGCGCCGACCCGGTCGTCCGCCCGGACGCCCTGATCGGCCTCGCCGGGCCCTACGACCTCCGCGAGGTGGCGGACGCCGCCGAGCCGCTGTTCGGCGAGCCGCCCGACGAGGCCCCGGTGGAGTGGGACGCGGCCAACCCGGTGCTCCTGGCCGGGGCGCGACCGCAGGTGCCGGTCCTCCTCCTCCACGGCGAGGACGACGACACCGTGCCGACGTCGCTCTCCACGGACTTCGCCGCCGCGCTGCGCCGCGGCGGGCACGAGACCACGCTCCGCCTGCTCCCGGGTGAGGACCACGCCGGCCTGTACTCCGCGGAGGCGGTCGCCGCTCCGGTCGCTGCGTGGGTCAAGGCCCTGCCCGGTGCGGCGCGGTCGGCCGGCCCAGCAGCCGCGTCTCGCCGAGGACCCGGAACGCGGACGCCACGGCCGGCAGCCCCGTCCTGAGGCCGCAGGGGTCACGCATCTCCTCAAGGCCGCCGGGGTCACGCATCGCCGGCGGCGAGACGCCCACCCCCGTCAGCGGGGACGGACGACGACGTCCTCCTCGCCGCTTCCGGCCTCGATGTCCTGCTCGGCGTGCGAGAGGAGCGAGTCCGCGAGCCGGCGCAGGGCCCGCGCCACCGCCACCTCGTCGCCGATCACCGGGTTGTCGCGGTCCTCCCCGCTGCGGTGGCTGGTGCCCCGCGCCGTGGGCGGGTCCGGAAGGTCGGCCAGTAGGGCGACGGTCGCCGTGGTGTCTTCACCGGACTCGAAGATGGTGACCCGGACCATCCACTCGCGCAGCCGGCCCGGCTGCTCCGGCGCCAACTCGGGCGCCCGCCCCTCCGGCTCGGCCTCCATCACCCGCAGGGCCGCCCCGGGGCCGGGGAACATCGTGGTGGTGTGCCCGTCCTCCCACCTGACCACATACGGCGGCCCCCCGTCCGCGCCCCGGGCCTCGAGCACCTCGCCGGCCCGCGTCGGCTGGTCGACGACCTTCCCCGCCAGGATGATGTGGTCCCCGGTCTTCGCCCTCATGACGGCCTCCTCGTGCCTCGTCGTGCCGTGCACACCGGGTGGCAGGTGGCGTCGGACCCCCCGCACCCGCCTCACATCCTGCCGCGCCAACCGGCGCACCGGTAGGCGCCGTGAGCACCGCCACGACGAGCAGCCACCAGACCGCCCTTGACCGGGGCCAGCCGGACGCACCCGGCATACACTGCCCGCACCCTTGACCCCGAGCCCACCTCCTGGATGCAGACCTTCGCCCCGTATGCCGACTTCGAGGCGACCGCGCGCGCCCTGGACGCCAAGCGGCTGGGCAAGCAGCGGGTCGAGGTGATCCAGATCGTGCGAGCGCTGACCGTGCCCGGGTACGCCTTGTCGCCCGCCACTGATGACGCTGACCCGAGAATGAACCCACGGCCTGCTATGCGACGCTGGCTGGGGATCGGGTCGAATCGGACGGTCAGGCCGAGGGCGTTGGCTTGGCGGATGATGTGTCGCTTTGCCCGGTCGGGGTCTTGTTTGGTGAAGTAGTCGCCGCCGAGGTCGTGGTATTTGACGTTGTCGGTGAGCATGTGCCAGACAGCGATCAGGATGGAGTGCTGGACGGCGACGATGGTCTTCTGCTTGCCCAGGCGGGGACCG
>DASQFD010000066.1:0-7021 GCA_035633255.1 Dermatophilaceae bacterium | reverse complement strand
GTACCCCACCGGTATCAGCTACAGCCACAAAGACATTGCCGCGCTCCCCTTGGTCCGGCACGACTTCCACGGAGACTGGAACTACACCCTGCTCCCCGGCGACACGCCGTAACAACTGGACATTATTTCTTCGCGAGCCCTCAGCCGCGGCCGCCGGGAACCCGGCCCTCATCGACCGTCCTGTCGTGCACAGGACTATGGAACGTCAACCTCGTCGTGCACACGGGTACGGACACGCGGCGAGTTCACACTCGGGTGCACGCAATCCCGAACGGGTAGGTAATCCGTGCCGTCGACTTCGGACATTGACAGCCTCGTCCTGGCTCGGAAACGATCGATTCCGCACGCACGCGACCGCCTGCCCCTCGGGGAGGGTCCGCTTCTCTACTGCTCGATCCGGAGGATGTAGACGTGCTGACCTCCTCCGACCGCGATCGAGTCACCCGCGGCGGGCAAAGGGCATGTAGGGGCGCGTCCACCCGCCGGGCGGCTAGGGGGGGCGCCTGGATCCCCTTCCCGGACCCGGGTGCCGTCCGGGCTGAACACCACCGCGCTCAACGAGCCGTTGTGGCCGGTGAGGACGTGCGGTGCGGTGCCGGTGGTCACCTCCCAGATCCGGGCGGTCCCGCCGCCGCCGGCGGTGGCCAGCCGGGTGCCGTCAGGGCTGAACAGCACCGCGCGAAGCGAGTCGCTGCAGATGGTGCGAAGGGCCCGGTCGACGCCTCCGCGGGCGGCGTGCCTCGGCGGTCGTCAGCGGTCAGGGCTCCAGCGGAAGAGCCGCACGGCCAGGAGCCCCGCTCCGACCAGCCACGCCGTCATGACGGCGATCCCCAGCCAGCTCACCGTCGGCCCGGCGGGGTCGAGCGCGAAGGACACCGAGTTGGCGAGGTGCTTCAGCGGGAAGAAGGAGCCGACGGTGCTCATCCACTCCGGCACGAAACCGATTGCGAACACGTCGGAGAAGAACGACAGCGGCAGGGCGATCCCGAGGCCGACCGCGCTCATGGCCTTGACGGAGGGCAGCACCGCCGCCAGCAGCATCCCGCACGCCGTCAGTGACACCGTGCCGAGCACCAGCATCGCGACCGCGAGCGGTAGGCCACGCCACGCCACCTCCACCGTGAACCACACGACTCCCACGCCCAGGACCAGGCCTCCGGTGACGAGGACCATGCCGAGCGCCGAGACGAGCCGCCCGACCAGGTAGGCGGTCAGCGGCACGGGAGTGCCGCGCAGCCGCTTGAGGATTCCCTTGTCGCGGGCGCGGGCGACGGCCTCGGGGACGTTGACCATCCCGGTGATCGCGGCGGCCCAGGCCGCCATCCCGCTTGCCATCTGCAGCATCAACGGCGGGGTCAGATCCTGCAGGAGGTCACCGGGCATGACCGAGGCGTTGAACACGAACACCGCGACCGGCATCGCGATCGCGAAGAACACCCAGCCGAGGTCGCGCAATGCCGCGGAGGTCGCCCAACGAGCCTGGTCGCCCATGACCGAGAGCCACCCGGGCCGGCCCGCGTCCACCGCGTCGAAGGCCCGTGGCGCCACCACCGAAGTGCGCGCTGCTGCTCCCGCCCGCGCCCGCACCCCCGGCCCGCGAGTCCCTGTGCCGCGTCGCGCGGGGGCGGGATCCCACCGGAAGGTGAGCACGGCGACGACGCCCGCGCCTCCGGCCCAGGCCGCGATGACGGCGAGGGCGCCGAAGTTCCAGCCGGTGCCGGTCCGCAACGGGTCGAACTGCGCGCTCAGCGCATCAGCGAAGGGCTTGATCGGGAACACCCCGGCGATGCGGTCCGCCCACCCCGGCAGGTCCCCGATGCCCATGATCCCGGACAGGAACGAGAGGACCACGGCCACGGCGATGGCCACCGCCTCCGCGAGGGCCGCGGAGCGGGCGAGCCCGGCCACGGCGACCCCGGCGGCGGCGAACGCGGTGACGGCGAGCAGCACCGTGACGACCGTCGCCGGCATGGTGTCCCACTGGATCTGCACGTCGTAGGCGACGACCCCGACGAGCAGCATGAGCGTCCAGGCGCCGAGCGCCATGAGCGCCGCGGCGCCGATCCGGCCGGCGAGGTAGACCCACCCCGGCAGCGGCGTCCCGCGCACCCGCTTGAGCATCCCGCGCTCCCGGGCGTCGGCGAGCGAGGTCGCCACCGTGGGGAACGCGCCGTAGAGCGCACCCATGACCGCCGCCAACGGTGTGAAGAACTGGCTGATCCGGATCTCGGAGTCGGGCGCGATCGTCTCGTTGCCGGCCATCGCGCCGGTGACGAGGAGGAAGGTCAGCGGGAACAGGAAGGTGAAGATGAAGGCGATCCGGCCCCGCCACAGGTCACGCAGCGCGTAGGTGAGCTGGTCGCGGAGCAGTGCCGCCGTCCCCACGTGGGGACCGGTGGCCTGCCGGGAGGGGGCCGGGCGGTGCCGCAGGTGCAGCTGGGTCAGGGCGGAGCGGTGCGTCACGGTGGCCATCAGGACACCCCCAGCAGCTCCGGCTCCGGGACGACGTCGGCGGCGCGGATGAGGTCGAGGTACACGTCCTCAAGGGAGGGGCGCTCCACGGTGAGCCCCTCGAGCTCCACCTCCCGCGCGCGGGACCACCCGAGCAGCCGCTCCAGCGCGGCCGTCGGCTCCGGGGTGCGCAGCTGCCAGTCCGCGCCCTCGGAGGCGAGCGGCGACCCGAGGTCGGGGAGGTCTGCGGCGAAGTCCGAGGGCAGCCGGAAGGTCACCGTCGAGGAGGCGCGGGCCGCCCCGCCGATGTCGGCCGGGGTGCCGGTCGCGACGAGCCGGCCGGCCACCACGACGCCCACCCGGTCGGCGAGGTGCTCCGCCTCGTCCATGTAGTGCGTCGTCAGGAGCACCGTCTTCCCCAGCCCCCGCAGCGCCTCCACGAGGTCCCACGCACGGCGCCGCGCCGACGGGTCGAAGCCCGTCGTCGGCTCGTCGAGGAACAGCAGCTCCGGGTCGCCGACCAGCCCCAGGGCGAGGTCGAGCCGGCGTCGCTGCCCGCCCGAGAGCGTCTTCACCCTCGCGTCAGCCTTGTCGGCCAGCCCCACCAGGTCGATGACCTGGTCCACGGGGAGGCGGCGGGGGTACATGCCCCGGTAGAGCGTGACAAGCTCCCGCGGGGTGAAGTCCTCATCGACCCCGGCCTCCTGGAGGACGATGCCGATGCGCTCCCGATAGTCGCGGCCGCCCGTCTGCGGGTCGAAGCCGAGCACCTCGACTGTCCCGGACGTGCGATGACGGTGTCCCTCGAGGATCTCGACGGTCGTCGTCTTGCCGGCGCCGTTCGGCCCGAGCAGGGCGAACACCTCGCCCGGGGCGACGGTGAACGAGAGTCCGTCGACCGCCCGGACGGCTCCGTAGTGCTTGTGCAGATCCTTCACCACGATGGCGACCATCGCGGTCACCTCCTCGGCCCAGCACACAGGACCCTGCCAATCAGGCTATTGACGTGGTGCTCCCCGGGCAGGACGACGTGCCGCGGGTCACAGCTCGGGAGGCCCGCTCCGCCGGGAGTCCGCGGCAATCGCTCGCAGCGCCTCGCGCGGGGAGAGTGTTTGGCGCCGCCGGCTTCGTCGATGTGGACGCCGCCTTGAAAGCCGCCACGTGAGCACCTCACCCGGCACGCCGCCCACCTCACCCGGCACGCTGCCCACCTCATCATCGGACCCGGCTGTCTGGCTCTCCTGCTGCCTTGATCGCGAGCGGCGATCGTCGCCAGGGTCGCCGGCGACCGGCTGACGGCGGAGGTGCGGCCGAGGGTGGGTGCGCAGCAGGTCCGGTGTGTGCCGTGAAGGGGCGCCTTGATGGCGGGCCAGCCGTGCCACACCCGTCTCGGTCAGCGACGCGCGAACAGGCTGCCCGCGGGCTCGTCGACGGCGAGCTCCTCGCGACGTGCGACGGCGTTGGCGTGCAACCGGGTGGCCCACCATCGCCGCGAGCAGCAGCGCAAGCAGCGTAAGCGCCGCTGACACCGCCCATGGGTGTCCGTGCTGCACGGCGACCGCCCCCACTACCGGGAGCAGCAGCTGGCCAACGGCAGCCCGCGGCTGCCCAGCAGATGCCACCGGCCCTGCAGCCGGGCAACACTCTCTTGGTGGCGCAGCACATGGGCGAGCTCATGGACGATGGGAAGCTCCCGCTCCGCGGCCGGCAGGAGCAGGTCACCGGCCAGCACGACCCGACCTGGCTCGCCGCGCCGGACTCACGCGCCAGATCCTTCCACCCCCAACCTCCTCACGCGTCGGGTTGCTCGTCGACAGGGGACGAGGTGCTCTCGGCACGGGGCCGGCGAACGGTGCCCGAGCCCGTCCACAACCGTCGACGGGGACGGCGCCGTTGTTCTTGAGGTCAGAGACCGAACCCGCTCGCCTCGTGCTCGCGCTGGGGTGCACCGGACCGCTCGGCGGCGACCGCGACGCCGGGGCCGCCGGACAGGGGCCGGGAGGCGTGCAGGCTCAGGGTGGTCCAGGCGCGGCTGTTCACGGCCTCGGGGGTGAGCACGGTGAGGGTGCTGAGCGTGGAGGCGGTAGACCGGGCCGCGGTGATCAGCCGGCTGCCGATGTCGCCTCGCCAGGGGCGGTGGCGGGCGGCGACGAGGACCCGGTAGTTGCCGCCGGTGAGGACGCGGTCGGCGTAGGCGCCGGCCTCACTGGCGGGGACGGTGAGGTCCGGTCGGCGGGCGGTGCGCTGGCAGGCGTCGTCGTAGAGGTGGATGTCCGCGGCGAGGTCCTGGTGGGTGTGTGCTAGGGCGTGCAGGAGCCGGGGTAGGCCGGGTTCGGCGGCGACCTGGGCTGGCGCGGCCCAGCGTTCGCCGGGGTGGGTCATGGCGGCCAGGCCGAGGTGGGCGCGGGTGGCGGCGCGCACGAGGTCGGTTTCGGCGCGGGTGTTCTTGGTCGCGATCAGGAACGGGGGCCACTGCGCGGCCGCGTCGGCCCACGCCCGACCGGCGCCGGCCAGGGCCCGGTCCGCCTCGGCGGCCTGGAGGGGGGTGAGGTCTCCGGTCATGGCGCAGGCGGCGGCCACGGAGCGGGTGTGGGCGCACAGCGCCCCGGCGGTGGCGGCGACGGCGTGCAGGTCCGCCACGCTCGGGGCGGCCGGGAGAACCCGCCGGACGATGGCCGTCCACTCGGTGAGCGCGTCAGCGACCCGGTTCACGGGTTCGGCGGGGCTGCGACCCGGTGGCTGCCCTGAGGGGTCTCGGCTGAGGGCGGTCAGCGCGGCGCCCTCGATGCGCTGCAGCCGCTGCAGGTTCTCCTGGTGGGCGAGCTGCTGGCGCGTGCTCGGGCGTCGGGAACCGGCGGCGACCGCGCGGGTGGAGGTTCCGGTCAGGTGGGCGGCGGTCGCCGTGATGCGCAGGACGGACGCGAGGAGCTCTTCCCTCCCTGTGGTGGACGGTGGGCGGCTGCGGTGGGTGAGGGCGTAGTCGGCCTGCCGGAGGCGCTGCGTCGCTTCCGCGACGACGGGATGGCGGGGCCCGACGGTGCGGTCCTCGTGGACGTCGACGTCGAGCAGGTCCGCGACGTGCCGGCTGGGCGCGGCCGGCTCGTCGGGGGCAAGGTGCCTGGTCAGTGTCGCGGCGACGTGGCTGAACTCCGGCCACGCCGCGAGCACGGTGACGTGGTCGAGGTCCTCGCCGGCGAAGGTGCACTGCCGCACCAGCCGGTCCGCCTCCAGCAGGTGCTCGTGCACTCCTGCCGTGCTCACGGGTTGCCCACCAAGGTGCGGCCCGTGCGCAGCAGCGTGCCGGCGTGCCGGGCGATGTCCACCGGCACGGCGGCCCGCCCACCGAGCTCCTCGCCGAGCTGCTCAAGGGACTCCTCGAGGCCGGGCACCTCGAGCAGGTGCGGCGGAGGCGAGGGCATCTCCAGCTCCAGGAGCAGCCGCACGCTGGTTGCCTGCGCGGCCAGGAACTCCCACTCGTCGTGGTCCTGGTTGATCCGGTCCCGCGACACCGCCTCGATGCCGTAGACGGCGGTCCACAGGCCGTCGAAGTCCGGCTCCACGGTCGGCCTCCTCTGGCTCGGCGGCTGGCTCCACCCCAACTGTAGAGCGCATTGACCGCCTGCTATAACTACCACAGTTCTTCCAGTGGACGGAGCGTGAAGCCGGCTACTTCGGCTGGGACGCCGACCGCTGGAGCCGACGAGCCGTCGAACCGCGCACAACCAAGACGGCGCCGGCCAGCCCGGCGGCCAGGGCTCGCGCCGTCCCTGCCCTCCAGTAGCCGCGCTCGATGCGCCACTGCGTCTGGCCCGACAGCCAGAACGTGCCACCCAGCACTGCCAGCCACCCCGCGGCGCCACCGCCCGTCGGCACCAGCGCCGAGGTGACAGCGACCCACAGCGCGAGCGCGAGGTTGACGACCCCGAGCCAGCGGAGCAGCCAGGAACCCACGAACAGGCTCAGCGCCGCCGTCGGCACCACGGCGCCAGCCGCGGCGGCCACCGCGTCCAGGCCTACAGACACGCTCACGCGGCCAGCGTGGCACCGACGACCGACAGACGGCGCCGCCCGGCGGACCTGTGGACGGCGCACGCCGACGTGGCTTCACCTTCTCCGCTGCTAACGCTTCTGCTAACGCACCGCACGGCAACAGCCGGACGAAACGGCTCCACCCGCACACACGAGCAGGCGCTTCGTGCTCACGCCGCCCTCCAGCGCACAGGACGGAGGCCCTGACACCAGCGCCATGGAACTACGGATCAGGAGGCATCCGCTGCGGTGGTTGTACGGCGGACGCCGGGCCACGGCCGGCTGAAGAGAGACCCCTTGGCAGCCGACTAGCGAACGCCCTCACGTGCCGATGGTCGTACGTCCGCTCGTGCCGAGAGTCGGGCGATCGGCAGCGCGGCTTCTGGCGGGCTCGTAGCCTGCGTCACTGCGGCTCCCTTCTGTTGTCAAGGGGCCGGGATCGGCTCTTTGGAGTGTGCGCCGGCGCTTGTCGCCGTCAAGGTCGTTCGTCCGGTGGGGCGCTCCACCTTGACGGCTCTGGCGCGTCGGCGCGTGGGGCGGG